>JBCDCP010000130.1:0-8073 GCA_039181495.1 Pseudomonadota bacterium
GGCAATGGCTGACGATGATGAACATGATCGTGCCCACCAGCGTGATGATGAAGGAGTAGGTGAAGGCCCACAGCACGAAGGGCTGCATCAGCATGAAGACCCCGATTGCGATCAGGATCGAGGCGAGCATCTCCCATGCACCCCGGCGAAACCGGATTATGCCGCTCAGGAACGCGCTCATTTTCGCACCGCCCCGAAGGTGATGCCGCGTAGCAGGTGCTTGCGCAGCAGCACCGTGAACACCATCACAGGCAGCAGAAACAGCGTTGCCCCTGCGGCGACGGCCGGCCAGTCCTGGCCCGCGACCCCGATGATTGTTGGGATGAAGGGCGGCGCGGTCTGCGCATTGCCTGAGGTGAGAAGAACCGCAAAGGCGTACTCGTTCCAGGCAAAGATCAGGCAGAAGATGGCGGTCGATGC
Organism: Pseudomonadota bacterium; assembly: GCA_039181495.1. Classification (GTDB taxonomy): domain Bacteria; phylum Pseudomonadota; class Alphaproteobacteria; order Rhizobiales; family Tepidamorphaceae; genus JBCDCP01. The sequence continues at coordinate 421 of JBCDCP010000130.1, forward strand.
GATGCCGGTGGAGGCTTGCGGCAGCACAACCTTATAGAATGCCTGAAACCGCGTGTAGCCATCGATCAGTGCGGCTTCTTCATACTCGCGCGGGATCTCATCGATGAACCCCTTCAGCAGCCAGACCGAGAGCGACAGGTTCACAGCCGTGTAGAGCAGGATCATGCCGGCATGGGTGTCGGACAGGCCAAGCTGGCGGAACATCAGGAAGATCGGGATGGCCACAGCGATCGGCGGCATCATCCTGGTCGACAGGATGAAGAACAACAGGTCGTCCTTCAGCGGAACCCGATAGCGGGAGAAGGCATAAGCTGCGAGCGTGCCGAGAAAGACCGACAGGAAGGTCGCGCCGAAGCCAATTATCACCGAGTTCATGAACCGCTCGCCAAATCGCGATGGCCCGACGATGATCATCCCCTTGTCCTGAACAATCTCCTCATACCACGTGGTCGGCGGGTTGGCCGCGAGATACTCCGGTGACTGCAGGGTCTGGGTCGTAAACAGGTTCACGTAACCCTCGAGCGAAGGCTCGGAGAAGACCTTTGGCGGATAGGCGATCGAGTCTTCTGATGTCTTGAATCCGGTCGAGATGATCCAGATTAGCGGCATCAGGGTCACCAGCGCATATGTGACCACCAGAATGCCGGCAATCCACTTCTGGGCGCGTGAAGGTTCGGTGATTGAGAAACTGCTCATCGTTCCTTCACCTTGTTGAGCGCCTTCACGTAGATCGAGGCGAGGCCGAACACGGTCACAAACAGAATGATGGCGTAGGCCGAAGCGTAGCCCGTGCGCCATTTCTCGAAGGCTTCACGCTTGAGATCAATTGAGGTGAGCGTGGTCGTGTTGCCCGGACCACCGCCCGTCAACTGGACCACCAGATCGAACATCTTGAAGTTCTCGATGCCCCGGAACAGGACCGCCAGCATCAGGAATGGCAGCACCATGGGCAACGTGATGGTCCAGAACTGCCGCCACCTGGACGCACGGTCGCACTCAGCAGCCTCATAGATTGAGTCCGGAATCGAGCGCAGACCCGCGAGGCAGATCAGCATGACGAAGGGCGTCCACATCCAGGTGTCCACGATGACAATGGCCCAGGGTGCGAGTGCCACTTCGCCGATCATCGAGAAGCTGGTCGGGTCGGCGCCGGTGAAGAACGCCACGACATAATTGAACAGCCCGATTTGTGGCTGATACAGGAATGTCCAGAAGTTCCCCACCACGGCCGGAGACAGCATCATCGGCAGCACGATGATTGTGGTCCAAAGATCGTTGCCCTTGAACTTGCGGTTGATCAGCCAGGCCAGCGCAAAGCCAAGCAGCACCTGCAGCACAATCGTCCAGAACAGGAAATGCGCGGTGGCCTGCATCGTCATCCAGATGTCGCTGTCGGTCAGGATGCGCTCGTAGTTGCGCAGCCCGATGAACTTCACATCGGCGTTGGGACGGTTGACGCGGTAGTTGGTGAAGCTGAGCCAGATCGTCCACAGCAACGGAAAGATGTTGACCGCAAGCAGCAGAAAGATGGTCGGCGCGATGAAGATCCACGCGATGGCCCGGTCGGACAGGCCCCGGATCGGCCGGGCGATATGTGACGGGGTGGCGCTGGCCACGCGCTCGATTGGTGTCTCAGTCATGAGACATCCTTCCAGTCAATCCGGGTGGGTGCAATGTGGGCAAGTGTACGCACGAGGCCGTGGCCTGATGGGGGACGAATACCCCGGTCAAACCGAACCGGCCTCGCGCCGGGTTGTCGCGCCGCCCGGGAGGGCAGCGGCGCGACAGGGCGGCCCGTTTTCAGAGCTTGCCTTCGTCCTCGAAGACTTCGACCCAGTCCTCGACCAGACCGTTGAGCGCTTCCTCGGCAGTGCCCTCACCGGCAATGACATAGCCATGGACGCGGTCCTGCATTGCCAGCAGAAGCGAGGCATAGGCAGGCTCAGCCCAGAAGTCTTTCACGATGGCCATCGAGTCCAGGAAGGTCTGGGCATAAGGCTGGCTGGTGGCAAATCCGGGATCCTCGACCACCGCGCGCAGTGCCGAATAACCGCCCAACTCCCACCACTGGGCCTGAATCTCAGGCTGTGCAAACCACTCGATGTACTCAAGCGCTGCATCCTGGTTCTCGGAATATGCCACAACAGAGATACCCTGTCCGCCGAGCTGGGCGAAGTGCCCGCCGGGGCCAGCTGGGTTGGGGAAGTAGCCTGACTTGTCACCGCCGACATTGGCATCGGCATGAACGCCCGGCCAAATGAACGCAAAGTTCATCTGCAGCGCTACCTGCCCCGATTTGTAAGCGTCGATGTTCTGGGACATGTACCAGTCAGACGAACCGGGCGGTGTGCAGCAGTCGTAGAGCTCCTTGTAGAATTCAAGCCCCGCTACAGCTTCCGGTGAATTTACGAACCCGTCGAGATCGTAGGGCTTGTCGGGGTTTTCGTATTTGAACCCGTAATTGTAGAGCGCGTTGGTCACGCCCATGGTGATGCCTTCAGATCCACGTTCGGTGTAGATCGCGGCGCCGTATACGGTGTTGCCATCGATCTCACGGCCCTGGAAGAACTCGGCGATGTCCTTGAGCTCGGCCAGCGTGTTCGGAACGCCCAGATCGCGGCCATACTTCTCTTTGAACTCGGCCTGAAGCTCGGGTCGCTCGAACCAGTCTTTGCGATAGGTCCAGCCGACCACATCGCCAAAGGCCGGCAGGGCCCAGTAGTTGGGCGAGCCCTTTGGCCACTCGGAATAGCCGGTCACGGTCGCGGGAATAAAGTCGTCCATGGTGATGCCACGGGCATCAAAGAAGTCATTGAGCTTGATGTAATGGCCTGCTTCGGCAGAACCGCCGATCCACTGGCTGTCGCCGATCATCAGATCGCAGAGCTTGCCGCCGGAGTTGAGCTCGTTGAGCATTCTGTCGGCGAAGTTCGGCCAGGGCACGAATTCAAACGACATGTTGTGTCCTGACTTCTCTTCGAAGTCTTTTGACAGTTCGACCAGGGCGTTGGCCGGATCCCAGGCCGCCCAGCACAATGTCAGGTCCGCTGCGCGCGCCTCTGTCGACGTTCCAGCGACCAGTACGGCCAGCGATGCAGCCGCCGCGATACCGAATGTCTTCACGTGCCATTCCTCCCAAAAAGTTCGGCGTGCCCTTTACGGGACGCTCATTCTCTGATGCATTGGAAGCGTATTTGAGGTACGTACCTCATGTAAAGTTAAAAATGAGGTGCGTACCTCAGAAAGTGTCCAGTCTACTAGATATCGTCTTTATATCAATGTTTTACGGAGTACTGTGCTGCGTCTCCGAACGCCATGCACCCTGACATGAAGAAGCTGGAAACCACCGCCAAGCCAACGACCAGAGATCTGGCGCGCGAAGCCGGCGTGAGCATCGCGACGGTCGATCGTGTGCTCAATGGTCGTAGCGGCGTCCGGCGTCAGACGATCGAAAGAGTGAACAAAGCCGTCGAAGAGCTTGGCTTTGTCCGGGACATTTCGGCCGCCAACCTTGCCCGCCGACGATCCTATCGATTTCTGTTCGTTCTTCCGGCCGCACCGGGCCAGTTCCAGTCAGAGTTGCTCAACCGCATTGACGAGGCGAATAAGGCTTTTCTGTCTGAGCGCGTCCATGTTGAGACCGTCTACGTGGTCGAGAATGATGCCCATGCGATCGCGTCGACGCTGGATGATGTCGATCCAGAGCAGACTGACGGTATTGCCATTATGGCTCCGGCCAGCCCGCAAGTACGTGACGCGATAGAACGCCTCACACGCAACGGAATCAACGTCGTTTCGCTGATTTCCAGGCAGGTGAACTCCGACGAGGCGCACTTCGTCGGGATCGACAACGTGGCCGCAGGTCGCACGGCTGCGCGTCTGATGGGATGGTTTTCACAAGGGCGGGACGGTGACATCCTGGTCGTGTGCGACACGATGAATTCCATCGACACGCTTGAGCGGCGCTATGGTTTTGACGAGATCATAAACGCAGATTTTTCTGCACTGCGCGTGCTGCCATCGGTTGAGTGCTATTCAGAGAGTGATCGCACACGAGTCGTTCTACGCAATGTCATCGACCGGCATCCGGACGTTCTCGGCGTCTATGTTGCTGTCTCCGAGGCAGAGCGCGTTGTTCCAGCCTTGGCAGACATCAACACAGACAAGAGCCTGAAGATTATAGCCCACGAACGGACGCCCTTCACCGAAGCGGCATTGGAGGCGGGGCGGATTTCCGCTGTCATCGCCCAGAACCCGGGCCATGTCGTACGCAGCGCCTTGCGGGTTCTCAGAGCCTGGATCGATGGTCGCGAAACGATCCAATCGCAGGAAGCCATCCGGATCGAGATTCTGATCGCCGAGAATCTCTGATGCGATAGAACGCAATGTTCAGCGAGGCACCTATGCGGATCTTCGCGACCGCGATGCTTTCCCATCAGGCACCACCGGCTGGGTGTACTTCAATGCCAGCTATGGATCGCAGGCTCGGACGTGGCACAGTGAGCCGGCTCAGGGCATGTGAACTGTTACCTGAATGGGGCTGGGACTGTACCCGTTGCAGGGATTGTGCATCTGCGGACAGTTCGAAAGCACCACAAGCACATCGCACTCAGCGCGCAGCGACACATAGCTCTTCGGCTTCAACTCCGAGTTGGCGACCCCGGCGGCGCCATCGGGTAAGACCGGGACACTCATGAACCAGTTGATGTTTGGAACAATCGCATCGGTACCCAGCCCATGACGGGCGAGCTCACTTTCAAAGTTGCAGTAGCAGGACTCGGTTGTGTCCACGCCGTAACGCAGCTGGTTGTTGGGATTGCTGCAGCATCCGTAGATCGTGTCGTGCCGTCCGACGGTGTCATCGATCACCGTCATCAGGGGCTTGCCGCTGTCTGAATACAGAACGCTGCCTTCGCCAATGTAGATGTTGCCCTGCACCTTGATCGTGTTTGATGCGGAGTAGCGATCGCGAGGATTGATCGCGTCGTAGCACAAGAAATCGACGGCCTGCTGTCCTTCCAGGTCCGTTATTCTCAGTATCTGTTCTTGGCAGATCACGGCAGACCAGGGCTGCTTGGCCGGCACAGTCTTGTCCAAAGTTATGTGCATGCACTCACCTCAGAATCTGGTCAGACTCTGGCAACTCACCACAGCATCCCGCGAACGGACGTTGATGCTGGCACGCGAGCATGGCGAACAGCAATCAGCCAATCGCTGGTATCTAGACCACCTCCGCCATTTCCAGCACGGCGTGCATCAAGACGTTGGCACCGGCCGCGGCCCATTCGGGCGTGATCTCTTCGGCTTCGTTGTGTGACAACCCGCCGATGCAGGGGCAGAACACCATGGCGGTTGGTGCAATGTCGGCGATGAAGCAGGCATCGTGACCTGCACCGGACACGATGTTGCGATGATCGAGCCCGAGCCTTTCTGCCGCCGCACGCACCGCAGAGACGCATGCTGAATCGAAGGCGACAGGATCTGACGCGCCAACATTCTTCATCGCAAGTTCCAGCCCCAATTCCTCGGCCACGGCACGGGCGTCACTCTCCAGCATCCGCTCCATGGCAAACAGAGTGTCCCGGTCGGGGTGTCGCACATCTGCAGTGAAAACGGCCTCGGCGGCGACGATGTTGCGCGAGTTCGGTGACACGTCAAAGTGACCGACGGTACCGCGCCCATCCGGCGCGTTGGCGAGCGCGATCTGGTGCACCCGCTCGATGATCCGTGCCATGCCAAGACCGGCATTCAGCCGATCCTCCATCGGTGTCGAACCTGTATGCGCCTCCTTGCCGGTCAGGGTAAATTCGATCCACCTCAATCCCTGGCCGTGGGTCACGACGCCGATATCAAGCCCTTCCTTTTCGAGGAGCGGCCCCTGCTCAATGTGCAGCTCGAAGAAGGCGTGGATCGGCCGGGGCGAACATGGCACATCGCCCAGAAAGCCCGCTTGTTCCAACGCGGTGCCGAGCTTCACGCCCTCGGCATCCTCGATACAATAGGCTTCGTCCCGGGGGATGATACCGGCGAACACGCCCGAGCCAGTCATCGAGGGGGCGAAGCGGCTGCCCTCCTCATTGGTCCAGTTGACAATCTCAATGGGGTGGCGGGTCCGGATCTCAGCCTCATTCAGCCGGCGGACCAGTTCGAGCGCGGCCAGAACGCCCAGCACGCCATCATACTTCCCGCCGGTCGGTTGCGTATCCAGATGGCTGCCGACCATCACAGGGGGAAGGTGCGGTTCCGTCCCTGCCCGCCTGGCGAACATGTTGCCCATTTCGTCGATGGCCATCGAAAGCCCCTCGGCCTCGCACCAACTGGCCAACAAACGGCGGCCCTCGGCGTCCTCCGGGGTGAGCGCCTGACGGTTGTTGCCGCCGGCAACGCCAGGACCAATTCTGGCCATTTCCATCAGACTGTCCCAGAGCCTCTGGCGGTCGATACGAAAATTATCCGATGGGGCCATCGCGCGTCTTTCAGTCCCTTTTCGTTGCAAGCCGAAGCTGGTGCTGTCTATCCATAGCCAAGAGCCGATAATCCGACACTGTCCGTCCTGCCACCATTTTGCAAAAGGTGCGCCATCATGGCCGATCCAAAGTACCGCCCCGTTGATCCCTCTGTCACACCGCGTTTTTCGGATGTTGCCACCTTCCTGCGCACAAAACGCGTAGAGATGTCACAGGAGATCGATATCGGGCTCGTTGGCGTGCCCTTCGATATCGGGCTGAACTACCGCTCCGGCCCGCGCGAGGCACCGGCCTTCGTGCGCCAGCATTCGCGCCTGATCCGCATGGTGCACCCAACGTCCGGCATCGCGCCTTTCGAGTTGTGTAATGTCGCCGATCTCGGTGATGCGCCGATCAACCCACTCGACAAGGATGCCTCGATCGACGGGATCGAAGACTTCTTCCGCAAGCTCAAGGAACTCGGCATCCGCCCGATTGCGATCGGTGGTGATCACACGATCCCGACGCCAATATTGCGCGCGCTTGCCGCCGATCGGCCCGTCGGGATCTTCCAGATCGACAGCCACGCCGACACGCTTGACGAAATGTGCGGCACGAAAATCAACCATGCGACCTTCATGCGCCGCGCCGTTGAAGAGGGGTTGATTGATCCGAAACGCGTCGTCCAGGTTGGCTTGCGCGGCTCACGCTTCGCCGCCGATGACATCCAGTACGGCATTGATCAGGGGTTCACCGTGATCCCGTTCGATGACTACGAGCAGATGGGCCGAGACGCTGTCATCCATGAAGTAAGAAAGACGCTTGATGTCGGCCCGGTCTACGCCACCATCGATATCGACGGGCTCGACCCCTCCCATTGCCCGGGCACACCGGTTCCCGAGATCGGCGGTATTTCCCCGCGTGACGCACAGATGATGGTGAGAGCACTTGCCGGCATGGACGTGATTGGCGCCGACATCTGTGAGGTAGCACCCTGCTACGACCCTACGGGTATTACATGCATCACTGCCGCCAACCTGACGTTCGAACTGCTATGCGTTGTGGCCCAGGCGGTGGCCGGGAAGGACTAGGGCCCGCTAAACGACCCCTCTCACCGGCTTCTCGCCATCGGCTGCTTGTCTGACTGTGCTCACGTCCCCAAAGGCCGTGCATGCACGCTTGCTTTGAATGTCCGCTTCCCGTCCAA
>JBCDCP010000131.1:0-7899 GCA_039181495.1 Pseudomonadota bacterium
CATAGACCCGATAGATACCCTTGCCTTCGGTGCCGGTCTGGTGGGTGACCAGCTTCTGGCCGAACATCCGCTCGCAGGTTTCATAGATCTCGATGTCGCTGTCGCACAGCTTGATGCCGCCGGCCTTGCCGCGCCCGCCCGCATGCACCTGGGCTTTGACAAGCCACTTCTCGCCGCCCAGTTCACGCGCGCGATAAGCCGCCTGCTCGGGGCTGTAGGCTAGTGCGCCGGGCGGAACGTCAACGCCAAAGTTCGCAAGCAGCTCTTTGGCTTGATACTCGTGGATGTCCATTGTGCGTTTCCATGTCTGAACGGGCCTTCTTTGGGCCTCTTGTCACGTTCGTTATTCGGCAGCGATTGCGCTCGGATAGTGCCGCCCAAGAATCTCGTCGATGTGATTCTGGTTCACCTCGCCACCAATCTCCCGCACCGCGTCAGCGAAACGGTTGACGATGTCGCTTATGGCCATCGGCGTGAGCTGATTGAGGATGCCAATGCGGATTTGTACGGGCTCCGACAGGGTCGGCCAGATGCCGAAATTGCGTGCCCGGCAGTTCTGCACCAGCTCCATTTCGCGCCCTGCCAGATTGGCCGGCAGGTTCAGCACAACCAGGCTGGTCATGTTTGAGGTGACGCGGCATCCCATGGCTTCGACGGCTTCGCGCAACACGCCCTCATGGAAGGCATAGTCCTGCGAGCGCTTAGTGACGCTGTCCTGCAGCACGATCCGCAGCGCCTCGTGAAAGGCCGCAACGGCGTAGCCCGAATGCGTCCGGTGATAGGTGCCCTTCTCGACGTCCTTGCCATCAATGATGGCCCAGTGGCGGGCCTCGAAGATGGGGTGATGGCAATAGGTGTAGGCGCCGTTTTCCTTCAGTACGTCGATGTAGCGATCGGTGAAACTGACCGGAGCATAGGTCAAAGGCAGGCAGAGGATTCCCTTCTGCGGGCACGAGGCCCAACCCACGACACCGGGATAGTCGTCGATAGAGAAATCCTCAACGCCAAGCGAAGACACCGCGTCAATGAGGCCCATGGCACCGTGCGCTTCGCAGGCTCGCGAGAACCCTTCAATGTCGTTGATCCGGCCCGAGCCGGTTTCCCAATGCGCCATGAAAGCCCATTTCGGCTTGTGCTCGGCAAGCGCTGCGTCGACAAGTTCACCGGTCACCGACTGACCGTGCGGAACTTCTATGACCGTCACGCTGGCCGGTTGCGGATCCATCGAGTTGGCTTTCAGCTCTTCGCGCGTGGCAGCGCGCATCCGCAGCGTCAGGCCATCGATCCCCGAGAAAGTACCGTTGGTGAAGGCAACAACGCTATCGCCGGGCATCACTGCGCTGAACATCATGTCCAGCGCGCTCCAGCCGGTCCCGGCGACTCCGAACGTGTGGACGTTTTCTGTACCCCAGACCTGCCGCAACATGTGCTTGCACTCAATCATGCCGCGCAGCACATCGCCCTGCATGTGGTCAGCGAGGCCAGCCTGAGCGAAACTCTGGAGCACGCGGGCATCGGTATTGCCGGGCCCAGGGCCGGCTGCGAGTGTCTCGGGGATACGGAGCTGCGGGAAAATCGTGGCTGACATTGACGGCGCGTCCTCGATGTTGTCGCGTGAGCGTTGTGGTTTCGATGGTCTCATTCAAAATGCACAACGACCTATTCCACAACACCCCTAGCTCCTGCTTTCGGACTGCCAATTGGGTAGTAAAATACCCATCCATTATGGTATATTGCTCCGCACAATCACAAATAGCGCATCAGTATAATGGGTAGGTTTCACGGAATGAGGGCGTCAATTGGCGAGTGAGTATGAAACACCGATCAATGTGATTCTCGGAGACGGCAATCCACTGGTTCTGTCTGCCATGTCGGAGATCTTCGAGCGTGATCGCCGGTTCGCACTTATTGCCACGTCCGCCACCGCGGAGGGCTTTCTCGGTACGGTCATGCGTCTGCCTGTGCAGATCGGCGTTATCGATTGGAATTTACCCGTGCTGGGCGGAGCGCGCTTGATCGATGTGCTGCGTGAGCAGCGAAACCCTGCGCGGATCATCGTTTATGGCGACGAGACTGGCGGCCTTCCACGGCTGGCCATGTCTGCGGGCGCGGCGGGCTTTGCTCCGAGACGTGGTGAGATCGAAGGGCTACTCACCACCTGCATCGAAGTTGCCAACGGCAAGATGGTGTTTCCGTTTGTTGATGTGCGCGAGCTTCAGCAGGATCCCATTCAGAGTCTATCGCGCAAGGAGCGGCAAATCCTCGAATCTCTGGCCAAGGGCCTCAGCAACAAGGAGCTGTCTCGCGAGTTCGCCATCTCGCCGAACACGGTCAAGTTCCATCTCTCCAACCTCTACGAGAAGCTGGCGGTGAAGAACCGCGCCCAGGCCATTGCCTTTTTCTATTCGTCGCGTGCAGCTGCGATGCCGCCTGGTGGCGAAGCCTGAGGGATCGGCGGCGATACGATCTGCCGACTTGACAGCCCGCGATGTTCACTGTCTCTCGGCAGCTCAAAATCCTACAGACAAGGCAATCGGCATGAGTTTTCAGACGATCGAACAGGCCCCCGCGCGGCTTAATCGGAGTGAGTTGGCAGTCCCCGGCAGCCAGGCCCGCATGTTTGAGAAGGCGGCCGCTTCCGATGTCGATGTGATTTTCCTCGACCTCGAGGATGCAGTCGCGCCAGACGAGAAAGAGCAGGCGCGCAAGAACATCATCGAAGGGCTGAACGACATCGACTGGGGCCGCAAGACGATGTCCGTCCGGATCAACGGCCTTGATACGCATTACATGTACCGCGACGTCGTCGATGTAGTGGAGCAGGCGGGCGACCGCCTCGACCTGATCATGATCCCCAAAGTCGGCACGGCGTCGGATGTCTATGCCGTCGACATGCTGGTCACCCAGATCGAAGAGGCCAAGGGTTACAAAAAGCGCATCGGTTTCGAACACATCATCGAGACCGCGCTCGGCATGCAGAACATCCACGAGATTGCGGCCGCCTCAACGCGCAATGAGAGCCTGCACTTCGGTGTGGCCGACTATGCGGCCTCGACCCGTGCGCGCACGACGAATATCGGTGGCGTGAACCCTGACTATTCGGTGCTCACCGACCCAGCCGAGGATGGATCGCGCGACGTTCATTGGGGTGACATGTGGCATTATGCGGTTGCCCGGATGGTCGTCGCAGCTCGCGCCAACGGCCTGCGGCCGATCGATGGACCGTTCGGCGACTTCAAGGATGCCGATGGCTATCGCGCAGCAGCAAGGCGCGCTGCCGTGCTGGGTTGTGAGGGCAAATGGGCAATCCACCCCAGCCAGATCGAACTCGCCAATGAGGTCATGAGCCCGTCTGAAGCCGATGTCGCCAAGGCCAAGCGCATTCTGGAAGCCATGGCCCAGGCCGAGGCCGAAGGCAAAGGGGCGGTGTCTCTGGATGGCCGGCTGATCGACTATGCGTCGATCCGTCAGGCCCAAGTGCTGGTCGAAAAAGCTGAACAGATCGCCGGTTAAAATCTTGTCGGGATAGGCGGGCCCCGGTTTGCCCGGGTTTCCGCCTGTTCGTCAAACAGCAGTGGCATTGCTGTAGTGCGGTGGGCTACTCGGCGGCTTCCGCCAGGGGTCGCTCGACCCGAACGGCCGAGAACTTGAACTCCGGAATCAACCCATAGGGGTCGAGCGCTGAATTGGTCAGTGTATTTGCTGCCGCTTCGACGAACGCGAAGGGCAGGAAGACGTTGTCTTCCGCCACAGCTCTGTCTTCACGCACCATGACCGAAACACTGCCCCGGCGCGTCGTCAGTTGAACCATCTCACCGGCTTTCACACCGAGCTTCCTCAAGGTTCGCGGATGCATCGAGCAATTGGCTTCCGGTTCCACGGCATCGAGCACGGTGGCGCGGCGGGTCATTGAACCCGTGTGCCAGTGTTCCAGCTGCCGTCCCGTGATGAGCACGAAGGGGAACTCCTCATCGGGCAGCTCGTCTGGCGGGATGACGCTGGCAGGCGTGAACTTGGCCCGGCCCTCGGGCCGCGGGAAGCCATCGCCGAACACGATCGCCTGACCGGGGTCTTCCGGCGACAGCGACGGGTAGGTGACGGCGCTCCCCTCGAGCCGCTCCCAGGTGATGTTGTTGAGCGACTTCATGTTGATCTTCATCTCGGCAAAGACATCCGCCGGACTGTCATAGGTCCAATTCAGGCCAAGGCGCCGTGCGAGTTGAACCTCGATCCACCAATCCTCTTTGGCCTCACCGGGAGGCGTAACAACAGGCCGGCCCATCTGCACCTGCCGGTTGGTGTTGGTCACGGTACCGGTCTTCTCGATCCATGCGCTCGAGGGCAGGATGACATCGGCATAGTTGGCGGTCTCGGTCAGGAAGATGTCCTGGACGACGAGATGCTCAAGTTTGGCGAGCGCATCGCGGGCGTGTTCCACATCCGGGTCGGACATGGCGGGGTTCTCGCCGAGAATGTACATGCCGCGAATGTCACCAGCATGGATGGCCTCCATGATCTGAACGACGGTCAGGCCCTTCTGGTTTGAGAAGTCGTCTGACTCCCACACCTCGGTGAATGCGCTGCGCACACCATCATCTGTCACGGTCTGATAATCGGGCAGGAACATCGGGATCAGGCCGGCATCAGAGGCGCCCTGCACGTTGTTCTGTCCGCGCAGCGGATGCAGCCCGGTGCCGGGCCGGCCCACATGGCCGCACATCAGGGCAAGCGAGATCAGGCAGCGTGAATTGTCTGTGCCGTGAATGTGCTGGCTGACGCCCATGCCCCAGAAGATCATTCCGGCCTGGGCGGTTGCGAATGTGCGTGCCACTTCACGCAAGACGTCGGCATCGATGCCGCAGACATCCTGCATCTTCTCCGGCGGGAAGCCGGCAAGATGGGCCTTCATTGCCGGCCAGTTCTCGGTGTAGCCTTCGATGTACTGGCGGTCGTACAGTTCTTCCTCAACGATCACATTCATGATCGCGTTGAGCATCGAAACATCAGCGCCGGGCTTGAACTGCAGCATGTGGCTTGCATGCCGCTTCAGGCCGTGCCCGCGTGGGTCCATCACGATGAGCTTGCCGCCGCGCTTCACGAACTGCTTGAAGTAGGTCGCCGCGACAGGGTGGTTTTCGGTCGGATTCGAGCCGATGACGATTGCCACATCGGCGTTCTTGATCTCGTTGTAAGTCGCTGTGTCTGCGCCCGAGCCGACATTATCCATCAATGCGGCAACGCTTGAGGCGTGGCACAGCCGCGTGCAGTGATCGACATTGTTGTGGCCGAACCCCTGCCGGATCAGTTTCTGGAACAGGTAGGCTTCTTCGTTCGAACATTTGGCTGAGCCAAAACCGGCCACCGTGCGGCCATTCTGTTCGCGAAGGCGCGCCAGTCCGCCCGCAGCAGCATCGAGAGCCTCGTCCCAGCTTGCTTCGCGGAAATGCGTCCACGGGTTGGACGGGTCGACGTTGAGCCCCTTGGGCGGAGCATCCTCACGCCGGATCAGCGGCTTCTTCAGGCGGTCCTTGTGATCGACATAGTCGAAGCCGAAGCGGCCCTTGACGCAGAGCCGATTTTCGTTGGCCGGCCCATCAATGCCATCGACATATTTGATCTTGTCGTCCTTGACCTTGAACGAGATCTGGCAACCGACACCGCAATAGGGACAGACGCTCTTGACCTCGCGATCGAAATCCTTGCTGTCGCCGACCTGATTGTCGTCGAGCACTGATGCCGGCATCAGCGCGCCGGTCGGGCAAGCCTGAACGCATTCGCCACAGGCCACGCATGTGCTCTCGCCCATGGGGTCGTCGAAGTCGAAGACCGGATAAGCGTTATGCCCACGCCCGGCCATGCCGATCACATCGTTGACCTGAACATCGCGGCAGGCACGCACGCAGAGATTACACTGGATGCAGGCATCCAGGTTGACCCGCATGGCGACATGGCTGTCATCAAGCAGCGGAACTGTCTCCGGCTCCATTTCGGGAAAACGGCTGTCCTCGACGCCGTTCATCTTGGCCATGTCCCAGAAATGGGATGAGGCGTCGTGCGCATCGTCCTGGGTTGGCTGATCCGCGGCAAGCAGCTCGATCACCATCTTGCGCGCGCTTTCGGCCCGATTGGAGTCGGTCTTCACGACCATGCCTTCGCGCACGTGCCGGATGCAGGACGCAACGAGCGTGCGCTCACCTTCGACCTCGACCATGCAGGCGCGGCAATTGCCGTCCGGCAGATAGCCGGGCGCCGGCTTATGGCACAGATGCGGAATGTCCGTGCCCCGGCTCTGGGCGGCTTCCCAGATGGTCATGCCTTCAGGGACAGTGACGTCTTTTCCATCAAGCGAGAAGGTCACCTGGTTCTTGATCGGTCCGGCATCCATGTCAGATCTTCCCTGAGATCTCGTTGGAGAAGTGTTTCATCGTCAGCCTGATCGGGTTTGGCGCGGCTTGGCCAAGCCCGCAGATCGAGGCATCGCCCATCGCCTGGCAGAGCTCTTCCAACAGCGGCTGGTCCCAAACGTCCTGCTGCATCAGCTTGACCGCTTTTTCACAGCCGACGCGGCATGGCGTGCACTGGCCACAGCTTTCGTCTTCGAAGAAGCGCAGCATATTGAGCGCGGCGTCTCTTGCATGATCGTGGTCCGACAAGACCACCACCGCGGCTGAACCGATAAAGGTGCCGTGCTGCTGAAGAACGTCGAAATCGAGCGGGATGTCGCCCATCGATGCCGGAAGCAGCCCCGAAGAGGGGCCGCCGGGCTGATAGGCCTTGAAGGTATGGCCATCCAGCATTCCGCCGCTGGCCTCTACGACATCGAGAATGGTTGAGCCTGCCGGCAACAGGTGCACGCCCGGGTTCTTGACCCGGCCCGACACCGAAAATGACCGCAGACCCTTGCGGCCGTTTCTCTCGACGCTTGAGAGAATTTCGGGTCCCTCGCGCATGATGCGCGCAACCCAGTAGAGCGTCTCGATATTGTTGACGAGCGTCGGCTGCCCGAAAATTCCGACTTGGGCGACAAAGGGCGGGCGGTGGCGCGGCAGCCCGCGCTTGCCTTCGATCGACTCGATCATCGCCGACTCTTCGCCGCAGATATAGGCGCCCGCACCCCGCCGGAGATCGATATATCCGGGCTCGACCAGACCGGCCTTTTCAAGATTGCGGATCTCGCGGCGCAGGATTTCCAGAACCGCCGGATACTCATCGCGCATATAGATGAAGCAGGTGTCTGCCTCGACGGCCCATGCGGCGATCAGCATCCCCTCGAGAAACAGATGCGGGGTGCGTTCCAGGTAGTATCGATCCTTGAACGTCCCCGGTTCGCCCTCATCACCGTTGACGGCGAGGTAGCGGGGGCCATCTTCGGCCCGTACAAAGCCCCATTTCCGGCCAGACGGGAAGCCGGCACCGCCGAGACCGCGCAGGCCGGAATCGAGCAGTGTCTGCTGAACCGTTTCGAAATCGCCGTTCTGGCGCAGTTCGGCCAGTTGCTCATAACCGCCAGCGGCTTTGTAGTCATCAAAGCTCTGATAGTCGGGCAGGTGTGCGTGGGTGTCGCCCTGTTCGATTGCCACGTCCACCTTCTCGGGTGTTGCGTGGTCGATATGGTTATGGCCGATTTCGAGCACCGGCGCAGTGTCGCAGCGCCCCATGCAGGGTGCGCGCAGAACGCGAACCTCGGACGGGTCCAAGCCATTTTCGAGTTCGCGCTTCAGCTGCTGGGCGCCGGCCAATTCACACGACAGCGAGTCACACACGCGGATCGTCAATGCTGGCGGCGGAGCCTCGCCTTCTCTGACCACGTCGAAATGCGCATAAAACGTAGCAACTTCATATACTTCCGCCATCGGAAGGCGCATCTCTTCGGCCAGCGCGCGCAGGTGCCGGGCGGAC
>JBCDCP010000132.1:0-7728 GCA_039181495.1 Pseudomonadota bacterium
AAAGCGGTCATCCGAAAGATCAACGCGTACCAGCTTCTGCAAAACCCTGGTGGCGGCACCGGCAAGCCGGAAACCGGCCCGGGCATGGGTAATATCAACCACTGAGCACTGAAGCCCCACGGCCTTCTGAAGGCCTGGCTGATCGGCGTCAGCATGGACGATCCATCGCCCGATATCGGCGCGAACCATCCGTCTGCCCTTGCTGCTGACACAGTAACCCATGTCGACAGGCTTCAGCTTGAGTGCTTTGGCAAGAGCTGTCCCCGCTTGGGCTGACCGGTCGAATACCTGCACCTCCCAGGCCGGATGGATGCGCAGCGCGGCAAGCGTGACCTCCGGCGAAGGACCCGGCAGAGGCGGCACCGGCCGACGCACGACCTCGGCAAATGGCGAAACCAGATCAGCCACGGAGTTTCTCCCCTTCTGGATCGTAGAAGACGGGATCGCGTACCGAGACGGGCACATGGCTGCCACGCAGGGGATGTGTCGCATAGAGCGTATCGCCGTGGCGCTCGCGTCCGCGCGACAACAGGCCGAGCGCGATGTAGGCCTCCATCACCGGGCTCCATGTCACCGAGCTGACCCAGCCAAGGCTCCTGCCGGGCTTCTTGATGTCCATCGAATCGACGATGTGGGCGCCGGCCGGGATCGGGAACTGGGACTGTGAAACGAGCCCGACCAAAACCGGCCGTTCCGGATCGGTCAGACCCTCACGCTGCATCAGCACATGCCCCAGAAACGGCTTCTTCTTCGACGCAAATGCCGACAGGCCAAGATCGCCGAGCGTGGTACGGCCATCGAGTTCTGGACCGGCAACGTGGCCTTTTTCGATGCGCAAGGCGCCGAGTGCTTCGAGTCCATATGGCACACAATCCAGATCGCGGCCTTCGGCAAGGAGCGTATCCCACATCTTCGGACCGGCGCCTCGGGCCGTATAGACCTCATAGGCCAGTTCGCCCGAGAAGGAGAGCCGGGCGACCTTGCAGTCGATGCCGGCAAGCCGCGCATTGCGCACCGCCATGAACGGACAAGCCTCGTTGGAGAGATCGCCCTCCTCCAGCAGACTCTGGAGCAGTTCGCGGCTGTTGGGACCGGACACGGCGATGCCCGACCACTGGTCGGTAACCGATGTCAGGCTGACCTTGAGTTCCGGCCAGACAACCTGAGCCAGGAACTCGAGATGGCTCATCACACCTCCAGCGTTGGCAGAGGTGGTCGTGACCATGTAGCGGTCTTCGGCAAAACGCCAGGCCGTGCCATCATCGAACAAGTGCCCGTCGTCGCGCAGCATCAGCCCGTAGCGCGCTTTGCCGACGGGCAGGCTAGACATCAGATTGGTGTAGACCCGGTCGAGAAACGCGGCGGCATCGGGGCCGACAACTTCGATCTTGCCCAGTGTAGATACATCGGCAATGCCGACGCTGGCACGGACCGCGGTTGCTTCGCGCACATAGGCGGTCTCGACCGTTTCGCCGGGCTCGTTGTAGTAGACACGGGCGCGTAGCCAGCCAGCCCCGGCATTCATCATTTCGGCGCCCAATGCGATGTGCTGGGCGTGCATGGCCGTGCGCCGCACAGGCCGCAAATGGGCTCCGATGCTGCGGCCGGCAATGGCGCCGAGCGCGACAGGTGTGTAGGGCGGCCGATACCGCGTGGTGCCGACATCGCCGATCGGCTTGTCGAGGGCATGGGCCATCACGGCGAGGCCTATGACATTGGCCGTCTTGCCCTGATCGGTCGCCATGCCGAGCGTGGTGTAGCGTTTAAGATGTTCGACCGAATGAAAGCCTTCGCGGTGCGCCAGCATGATGTCCGACACGGTGACATCGTGCTGCAAATCAACGAAGGCCTTGCCCGATGCTGCGTCCGGTACGGCGAACAGCGGCTGAATGGCATCAAGCCGGGGGTCAGCGGCATCCGTCTTGGGAGACGATGCAGGTCTTGCGGCAAACCCCGCCGCTTTTGCAGCCGCGGCACCGACGCGCGCGCCATCGGCAAGCCGGCCGGTCAGATCGAAGACGCCATTCATTCGGCCGGCACACAAGCTGTTTCGCTGGCCCTCACCGGGCAGGAACAGGGCGCGATCGGCCGAATAGACGGGCTTTGAACCATTCTGGCTGGCGAGATGGACGGTTGGCTGCCATCCGCCAGATACGCCAACGCAATCTGCTTCGATCGTGCGATCGTTGCCAGTGAAGGTGCCTGAGGTGGCGTCAAACGGCGCGGCCAGGACCCCTGTCACCGCCTTGCCGCCAACCGAGCGGCGGACGCAGTGGCCGGGTAAGCAGAGGATTCCCCGCCGTGCACCTGCGAGCAGAAACTCATCGTCGACCTCAGCTCTTGGATCGACAATGGCGACCACCCCAAGCCCCATCTCGGCAAGCGCAATGGCGGCCTGCCAGCCCGTGTCGTTGTTGGTGAAGATCGCGATGCGTTCACCAGCGGCGATACCAAAACGCACAGCGTGGGCAAGCAGGCTGTCGGCCAGCATGACGCCAGGAAGATCGTTGCCCGGAAATGCGATGGGCCGCTCCAGCGCCCCGGCCGCATAGACCGACTGCTTGGCGACAATCTCATGATGTCGCTGGCGTGGCAGGTGGTCTGGTGTTTCCGCTACGTGATCGGTCACGCGTTCCACCGCACCGTGGATGCCTTGGTCATAAACACCATGAACGGTGGTGCGCGTGAGCAGCGTGACATTGTCCATGTCGCTGAGCGCCGCAACGGTCTGCGACACCCATTCAGTGGCGGTCAACTTGCCAATCATCGCTAGGCTGTGACGCAGACTGCCACCGAAATCCGCATGCTCGTCGGCCAGAATGACACGCGCCCCGGAACGCGCTGCGCTGAGCGCGGCCATCAAACCAGACGGGCCACCGCCGGCGATCAGAACATCGCATTCGTGATAGCTATGCTCGTAGCGCTCGGGATCCGGCTCGAAAGTGCCTTTGCCCATGCCGGCCGCGCGCCGGATGATCGGCTCGTACCACATCCAGGAGCGTTTCAGCGGCCCCATGAAGGTCTTGTAGTAGAAGCCCGCCGAGAACACTGGCCCAAGCTTGCCATTGACGGCCATCAGATCGAAGCGGAGCGAAGGAAATGCGTTCTGGCTTGTTGCCTGCAGGCCTGGATACAGTTCGATCATGGTGGCCCGTGCATTGGGCTCGGTAACTGCGCCCGTGCGATGGCGGACCATGGCCGAGGTTTCCTCGACACCGGCAGACATGATCCCGCGTGGACGGTGATATTTGAAGCTGCGCCCGACCAGCCCGACACCGTTGGCCAGCAGGGCGGACGCCAGCGTGTCGCCAGCAAAGCCCTTGTAGGACACACCGTCGAAGTTGAAATTCAGCCGCTGACTGCGGTCGATCTCGCGACCGCCCTCGTCGAGGCGAAAGCTGCTCATGCGCCGCCTCGTGTCTTCGATCCGGGTCGACGTCTCGTGCCGGCTTTGGGCGCGGGACGTGCGACTCCATTGCCGCTGTTCTTTGTGCTGGTCTGGGCGACGCGTTTGGGGCTCGGTTTGCGGCGCGGCGCTTTACCTTGTTTGGCTTGCTCGTCGGGGCCGGGTTCATGCGGCAGTCGTGCACCGAAAACCTCGTGGGTCCGCGTATCGCGCTCAACGATGATGTAGCGCCGGCAGCCGGCGGTGTGGTGCCAGTACTCGGTGTGCGGGCCGCTGGGGTTGCGGCGTTCGAATACAGCCTCATACCAGGCGTCCTGATCCGCATCGAGCGCGGGGTACTTCACCGTTGCGTCGCCACAATAGGTGAACTCGCCGGAGTCCCGTATTCCGCAGATGGGGCAAGGGATACGCATCGCGTTATCCGCCCGCGCTAGTGCAACCAGGCGCGAGCGCCCGCGCCGTGTTCGTCAATGGTGCGACCGGTGCGGAACCTGTCGAGCCTGAAGGCCGCGTTGAAATCGTGGGGAGCATCCTTGGCGATCGTATGCGCAAAGCACCAACCTGAACCAGGCGTCGCCTTGAAGCCGCCGTAGCACCAGCCGCAATTGAGGTAGAGCCCGTCGATCGGCCCCCTGTCGATGATCGGACTGCCATCCATCGACATATCCATGATGCCGCCCCAGCTGCGCAGCAGCTTCAACCGGCTGAGATTGGGGAAGACGGCGATGGCCTCTTCATGCACCTCACGCACCGTGGGCAGGTTTCCCCGCTGGGCATAAGAATTGTAGAAATCGAGATTGCCGCCAAAGACAATGCCGCCCTTATCCGACTGAGACACATAGAAATGCCCCGCGCCGAAAGTGATCACATGGTCAATCAGCGGCTTGTAGGGTTCGGTGACAAAGGCCTGCAGCACATGGCTCTCGATTGGCAGGCGGTCGATACCGGCTTTGGCCAACACCATGCCGGTGGAGCCGGCCACGGCCACGCCGACCTTGGGGGCATAGATCCCGCCGCGCGTTGTCTCAACGCCGACGATCTTGCCCTGCTCCTTGATGAAGCCGGTCACTTCGCAATTCTCGATGATATCGACACCGCGCCGGTCAGCGGCGTGTGCGAAACCCCAGGCTACGGCATCATGCCGGGCAGTGCCGCCGCGGCGCTGGATCAGCCCGCCAACGATCGGAAATCTGGCGTTGCTGGAGATGTCGATGCCCGGGCACATCTTGGCAATCTCGGATGGCGTCAGCAGTTCGGCATCGATGCCCTCGATGCGCATGGAATTGCCGCGGCGCGCATACGCATCAAGCTGACCGGGCGTATGCGCCAGATTGATGACACCGCGATCGGAGAACATCACATTGTAACCGATCTCATGATCGAGCTGGTGCCAGAGCTGAAGTGATTTCTCATAGAATCGATTGTTCTGGGGCAGCAGATAGTTGGACCGGACAATGGTGGTGTTGCGCCCTACATTGCCGCCGCCGATCCAGCCCTTCTCGACGACCGCCACATTTGTGATGCCGTGTTCCTTGGCGAGATAGAAGGCCGTCGCCAGCCCATGTCCGCCACCGCCGACGATGATGACATCGTATCCGGGCTTGGGATTGGGCTTGCGCCAGGTCTGCTTCCAATGCGCATTGCCGGAGACGGCATTCCGCAAGACAGAGAAGATGGAATACTCGGACATAAAAACGGGCTTGCCCGCCAATGGGATCGTTTGCCCTAACAAAAGCCAATTCAGCGCCGCCGTCCATGCCTGATTGCGACAGAACCAACGAAGAATTGAACCAATTGGGACCATCGATGCCTGCCATCGAACCTAGATTTCTGTCACCCCATCGGTGCCGTCTGCTCGTCGCCGTTTTCTGGTAACATCCACTACCCTCCAAGAAAGCCCCTTCCCGATGTCCGCACTTTTCTCGTCATTCAGCCTCCGCGCTGTGACATTCAAAAACCGCATCGCCGTCTCACCCATGAGCCAGTATCGGGCGGCGGAGGGCCATGCCAATGACTGGCACAAGGTGCATCTTGGTCGCTTCGCGCTTGGCGGGGCAGCCCTGGTCTATGCCGAGGCCACGGCAGTGACACGGAATGGGCGCCGCACCCCCGGCGATCTGGGGCTGTGGCAGGACAGCCAGATTGAGCCGCTCAGATCGATCGCGCAGTTCATCTCTGAAGAAGGCGCGGTCCCAGGCGTTCAGCTTGGTCATGCCGGCCGTAAGGCCTCCGAACGCCGACCCTGGCACGGCGAGACACCGCTCGATCAAGAGGACATTGCCGAACGCGGTGAACAGCCCTGGCAGGCCTGCGCACCGTCAGCGCTCCCTTATGCCGATGGGTGGCCGGTTCCTTCCGAGATGTCGGAGAATGATATCACGGAGGTGATCGACAGCTTTGGCCAGGCGGCGCGGCGTGCCCAGGAAGCAGGATTTCGAATGATCGAGGTCTACGCCGCGCATGGCTTCCTGGCGCATCAGTTCCTCTCGCCTATCTCCAACAGGCGTGCCGACCGATGGGGTGGGTCACCCAAGAATTGCCGACGCTTTGCGGTGGAAATCGCAAGATCCATCCGCGCGCACTGGCCTGAAGACTATCCCCTCGCCTTCCGGCTTTCGGCAACCGACTGGCTTGATGGCGGGATTGAGCTGGCCGAAACAGTCGATACGGCGCAAGCCCTGAAGGCCGCCGGTGTCGACATGATCGACTGTTCCTCCGGTGGCATTGGCGGCAAGGAACGACCCAAGCGTATGACCATCGAGCAGGGCTTTCAGGCGCCATTTGCGGAAGAGGTACGCAAGGCGGCACAGATCGCTACCATGTCGGTCGGCTTTCTGTGGGACACGTCCTTCTGTGAGGCTTTGGTTGCAGAGGGCAAGGCGGACATGATCGCTCTGGCTCGTGAGCTCCTCGACGATCCCAACTGGCCCCTGCATGCGGCGCGTGATCTGGGTGCTGATGAGGATCACGCAACCTGGCCGATCGAGTCCGGGTGGTGGCTGATGAAGCGTGACCGGCTGGTGAAGAAGCTGGGCCTGCGCTGACGAACGGCTTGCGTTGAGATCACCCCGTCCAACCGGCCCAAAAGCAATGAAGGCCCCGATTGGGGCCTTCATCATTTTGTTCAGGTTCTAGCTGACCGTCAGAGCTTGGCGTGCTCGGACCGCAGTGCGAGCCACAGGCAGTAGCACATCACCAGCACCACCAGGGTGAACGGGATGCCGGTTGACACCGCAGCACCCTGTAGCGCGCTGAGACCACCGCCCAGAAGCAGGGCAATCGCCACGAGACCTTCCAGCGTGCACCAGAAGATACGCTGAACCACCGGTGCGTCCATCTTGCCGCCGGCCGTGATCGTGTCGATCACCAGCGATCCGCTGTCCGACGACGTGACGAAGAAGATCACGATCAGCAGCAGAGAGATCGGAGCGATGAAGCCATAGAGCGGCAGCTCTTTGAGGAAGCCGAACAGCGCCCCCTCCGGCTTGTAGCTGTCAACGACGGTGGCGACGACGCCTTCCGCGCCACCGGCATTGATCATGTCAATGGCAGCACCGCCGAAGGTCGACATCCACAGGGCACACACCGCGGTGGGAGCGATCAGTGCACAGAGGACGAACTCGCGCACAGTCCGCCCACGCGAAATGCGGGCGATGAACATGCCAACGAACGGCGACCAGGCGATCCACCAGGCCCAGTAGAAGGTCGTCCAGCCGTGGAAGTAACTGGTGTCTTCTCGCCCGAACGGGTTCGACAGCGCTGGCAGATACGTCACGTAGTCCACCATGACGCTGAAGTAGCGAGTCACCGCGGTAGCTGCGCCGGTCATGAACAGCACGAAGAAGAACAGCCCGACAGCCATCACCATGTTGATCTCGGACAGACGCTTCACCCCGGCATCCATGCCGAGTAAGACCGATCCAAGCGCAATCAGCGTAATGCCGACGATGATCAGCACAATGACTGTATTGCTCGGCTCGATGCCGGCCACCTCTTGCAGTCCGGCGGCCACTTGCTGCGCGCCAAGCCCTAGAGAGGTCGTCAATCCAAACAGCGTCGCAAAGACGGCCATGGTGTCGATGGCGTGGCCCCACCAGCCCCAGACGCGTTCGCCCAGGATCGGATAGAAGGCCGACCGCAATGTCAGGGGCAGACCAAGATTGTAGCAGAAGATCGCGAGGCTTAGACCGACGGCCGCGTATACAGCCCAGCCTTCCAGACCCCAGTGATGCACCGTGCCGACAATGCCTATATATTCATTGCCCGGCAGTGTTGCGTCGATGCCCAATGGCCGCGCCGCGCCACCTTCCGAGAAATTGTAG
>JBCDCP010000133.1:0-7560 GCA_039181495.1 Pseudomonadota bacterium
ATGCCATATGGCGACAGTTAGGTGTTGTTTTTGGGGTTTGCCGACACCGATGCCGACGCACGGAATTGCTGTCAGCTTTCGCGTTGAATGTCCGCTAAGGGCCGAGAGCAGACTTGGCGTGAAGGAATGCGAACGAACGAAGTCGAGTTTGAACCTGATTAGGGCTTCCGCACCGGCATCCCTAAGAGTTCGCGGTTCACATGTTTGGCCGCGAATTCAAAGAATGCGTGAACGCGAGCGCTCCGTCTGACGTCAGGATGTGCAAGCAGCCAAAGCTCCCAGACCAAACTCTGATCTAGTTCGTCCAATCTCATAATCGTGTCTGATCTTTCGCCCAGATAGGTCGGGAGAATAGCAATTCCGAGGCCTGACTTCACTGCGTCGAGAACACCCATCACAGTGCTTACCACTGTGACCCTGGCGTCTTTGTGTCTCCGGGCGATTGCAATCTTGCTCATTGGAGATTGGTCGAGGTCATCATCCAACATGATCCAACGCAGATCTTCAGGGGGCTGGTCCTTGACCTTGTGCCAGTGGTCTTTGCTGGCATAGGTCGCACAGTGGATCTTCGAGACCTTTCGGCCAATCCAGTGCTGCGGTGGATTGAGCGTCGGTCGCAATGCGACATCAGCGTCGCGGCGGGATAAATCGAGGGGCCGTGCATCCGACAGAAGATGCAACTCGACATCAGGATGGTCCATTTGGAAGGTAGAAAAAACCGGTGTCAGGCAGTGCAATATAGAGTCTGTTGTCGTGACGGTAAGCTTGCCTTGGAGCCTTTGGTCTCTTCCGCCCAGCTCCATCTCAATTTGGTGCATTCCCTGAGAGAGCAGGCTGGCCCGTGAGTAAAACGCTTCACCTGCCGCAGTCATGACGTATCCATGGCTTTGCCTCTCAAAAAGGCGAACGCCAAGTCGCTCCTCGACGCTTTCAATTCTCCGGTAAACAGTTGAATGGTTCACGCCCATCATACGGGCGGCGCCGGCTAGGCTGCCCGCTTCGCACACCGACAATACAAACGGAATGTCGCTCCAGTCGATCCTCCTATCCTGGCGCGCTCTAATTCCACTCTGTGCATTCATGCAAAGCCCATTTTCCATAAACACTCATTTTCATTGCAGCAATTAATGCACACATTTCGGGTTAGCAACCGAAAGGAATGATTCAATGGGAACTAAACTCAACTTGCCCATGCGGAGTGGGCCTGCTCCCGAAACCCAACAACACCTGCCCCATTCGCAGCTCACACAGCATGGGCCAGATGAGATTGTTGAGAAGCTGCATGCTTGGTGTTTCTCTCTTCCGGATATCAACAATGAGGACAGCGGAATCTCGGTGCCTGGATCAAGGGCGCTTGTTTTGCGCGACGGGATTAGTAGCAACCAAGCCGCCTTCATGATCGGCAGAGAATTCGCGCACATTCATCCAAAGCCAGATAATGGCAGCATGCATTTGATGTTGCCGGCAGATGAGGTGGATGCGGTGAAGAAAGCGGGCTGGGGGGAGGACCATTATCTGGTAACCCAAGGCAAATACCCGCCCGGCCTCGTGATGGTCTACTCGCCTCGTGACAATGCTGAACTTGAAGCAGTCACTATGATTGTGGCTCGATCATACGAATTTGCAACCGGAGCAGAATCCAGGCTGGACGAAGACCGAAGCTGACAACGCTCAAGTTATCATTTTCGGCAGAATACCGTTGACCGAAGTATGTCCACTTCGCCGCCAACGGCAGACAAACTGAACTTCCGATGTGGGCCGATAACTGACTTGGGCAGAACGGCAGATTTGGGCAGGAATCAGACATTAGTTGCAACAGGATGCAAGTTGCGGTTCACGCTCCCCCAAACAGAAACCCCGCATCTTGCGATGCGGGGCTGTTGTCTTGTCGACGCTCGCTGACTGCGATCAGGCGAGATCGAACCGATCGGCGTTCATCACCTTGGTCCAGGCGGCAACGAAGTCGTGCACGAACTTCACCTTGTTGTCGTCCTGGGCATAGACCTCGGCGTAGGAGCGAAGGATTGAATTCGAGCCGAAGACCAGATCGGCGCTGGTTGCCGTCCACTTGACCGCGCCGGTCTTGCGGTCACGGATCTCGTAGGTGTCGTCCTCGTCCACCGGATGCCAGCTGAAGGCCATGTCGGTTAGATTGTCGAAGAAGTCCGTCGTCAGCTGACCGACCCGATCAGTGAAGACACCATGGGACGAACCGCCATGGTTGACGCCGAGAACGCGCAGGCCTCCTACGAGGACGGTCATTTCATGGGCGGTCAGGCCTAAGAGCTGCGCCCGGTCGAGCATCATCTCTTCAGGGCTCACCGCATAGGGCATCATCTCCCAGTTGCGGAAACCATCGGCGACCGGCTCAAGCACGGAGAACGAGTCGACATCGGTCTGCTCGTCGGTAGCGTCGCCGCGGCCCGGTGAGAATGGCACGTCGATGCTGTGGCCGGCAGCCTTGATCGCTTGCTCCAACCCGACATTGCCGGCGAGGACGATGACGTCGGCCACCGAGGCACCGGTTGCCGCAGCAATCGGCTCGAGCACGCCCAGAACCTTGGCGAGACGATCAGGTTCGTTGCCCTCCCAATCCTTCTGCGGGGCAAGGCGGATTCGCGCACCGTTGGCACCACCGCGCTTGTCCGAGCCGCGGAAGGTGCGGGCGGAATCCCAGGCAGTGGCGACCATCTCGGCCGGAGTGAGGTCTGACGCCGCGATCTTGGCCTTGACGGCGGCGACATCGTAGTCGGTTCTGCCTGCCGGGATCGGGTCCTGCCAGATCAGGTCTTCATTCGGCACGTCCGGGCCGTGATAGTTGGCCTTTGGCCCCATGTCGCGGTGGGTCAGCTTGAACCAGGCACGGCCAAATGCGTCAGCGAAGTAGTCCGCATCAGCCCGGAACTTCTGGCAGATCTCGTTGTAGACCAGGTCCACCTTCATGGCCATGTCGGCATCGGTCATCATCGGGTTGATGCGCTTTGACGGATCGGACGGATCGAGCGGTTTCTTGTCCTCCGGCATGTCGACCGGTTCCCACTGATGGGCGCCGGCGGGCGACTTGGCCAGCGCCCACTCATGGTCGAACAGATAGTCAAAGTAGCCCATATCCCATTGCGTGGGGTGCTGGGTCCAGGCGCCCTCGATGCCCGAGGTGAAAGCGTCGGACGCCTTGCCGTGCTGGCCGGGGTTGGCCCAGCCGAAGCCTTGCGCCTCGATGCCGGCGGCTTCCGGTTCGACGCCAATCTCATTGACCGCGCCACGTCCATGGGCCTTGCCCACGGTATGGCCGCCGCAGGTCAGCGCTGCGGTTTCCACGTCATTCATCGCCATCCGGGCGAAGGTCTCGCGGACGTGGGCTGCGGTCTTGAGCGGATCGGGGTTGCCGTTCACGCCCTCCGGATTGACATAGATGAGGCCCATGTGAACCGCGGCCAGTGGATTTTCCAGCGTGGAGGCATCTGCCAGATCGCCGTAGCGCTCTTCACTGGGTGCGAGCCATTCCTTCTCGGCGCCCCAATAGACGTCGGTCTCGGGACCCCAGATGTCTTCGCGGCCAAAGCCGAAGCCGAACGTCTTCAGACCCATCGACTCGTAAGCCATGTTGCCGGACAGGATGATCAGATCAGCCCAGGATAGCGCGTTGCCATACTTCTTCTTGGCCGGCCAGAGCAGACGACGCGCCTTGTCGAGGCTGGCATTGTCCGGCCAGGAGTTGAGCGGTGCAAAACGGATGTTGCCCGAGCCTGCACCGCCGCGGCCATCGCCCATGCGGTAGGAGCCGGCCGAGTGCCATGCGAGGCGGATCATGAGGCCGCCATAGTGGCCCCAATCCGCCGGCCACCACTCCTGACTGTCGGTCATGAGCGCCTTGACGTCAGCCTTGACGGCCTCGAAGTCCAGGCCCTTCACCGCATCGCGATGGCTGTAGTCGGGGTCCATGGGATTTGTGCGGGCGCCGCGCTGATGCAGGATGTCGAGGTTCAGTGCTTCCGGC
The DNA here is from genome assembly GCA_039181495.1 of Pseudomonadota bacterium. GTDB lineage: Bacteria > Pseudomonadota > Alphaproteobacteria > Rhizobiales > Tepidamorphaceae > JBCDCP01. The sequence continues at coordinate 3,998 of JBCDCP010000133.1, forward strand.
CACCATTTGGTGACGGGCTTGTCCGCTGCGGTGTTGCCGCCATGCATGACCGGGCATCCGCCCTCGCCTTTCAAAGGTCCTGCGTCCATGTCGTTCTCCAGTGCCGCTGTTTTTGGTTTTGGGAGTTTGTGCGGGGCCGTCCCTGCACTGCTGGGCGCAGTTTGGAACTTATTTTATATAATTTCCAATCATATATTCTGTTTTTGTCGATAGGTTTTTCTTATTGACTGCCGTCGCCGGCGCGCGCCTCCCGGATCAACGCGGCAAGGGCACCGCGATCGGCCAGGAGCGGGCTTGTCGCACGCATGAACAGCGCGATGTCGCGCGCTGGCGCCGGTTCGGAAAAGGCCAGCAACCGCATGTCTTCGCGGCCCTGCACTTCGTGGGGAATGGCGAGCTGGGGCACCAGCGTGTAGCCCATCCCCTGGGCCACCATCTGGAGAAGCGTTGTCAGCGAAGTGGCGCCGACATTGACGGTCTGACGCGCGGGGCGATGGGCCTGGCACACGGTCAGTGCCTGATCACGCAGGCAATGCCCCTCTTCAAGCAGCAGCAGGCGGTCGAGTGCGATCTGGTCCTGGATCAGGGGTGCGGTCAAAAAGTCGGCATCGTTGGTCGACATGACCAGCAGGAACTCGTCACGGAACAGGCTCTCCGAAACAAGTCCCGTCTCATCGATCGGGGCGGCGGCAATGACCGCGTCGAGTTCTCCCGCAAGCAGCTCGCCGATCAGCACATCTGTCGTGGACTCCCGCAAACGCAGGGCTGTACGCGGATACGCCTCGCGCAGCCGCATGACGATCTGGGGAAACAGATAGGGTGCAATGGTCGGGATGATGCCAAGCGCCAGATCGCCCTCAAGAGCCTGGCGGTCTATGTCGATCTGCGCGTCCAGCCCTTCTGCTTCGGCCAGGACTTCGAGCATCTGCGGCGCCAGTCGACGGCCCAGCGGCGTGAGCGTGACACCGGAGCGCGCGCGTTCGAACAATGCACCACCGATCTGTGCTTCCAGCTCGGCGATCTGAGCAGACAGGGCAGGCTGCGACACATGCACAGCCTCGGCAGCGCGGCCAAAATGCCTGCTCTGGGTCAGGGCACGGAAATAGTTGAGCTGTCGAAGGGTGAAGCGCATAGAACGACCTTATGTACAAGGGCGCTGCCGATAGCCAAGTCTTATTGGATTGCCGGTCGGATGGCCATTGGCCCGCGGTTCAGTTGGAAACCTCAGTCCGTCCAGAGCTCAGGCCGCTGCCATGGCATAGGCACGATGAGCTTACCCTCAGCAGCCGCGTTGCTTCCGTGCAAGCCGATCGACTGCCAGGCGTCGCGCCAGTCTTCAGGCAAGGCGTAAGGCGGCGGTACACCAGCCTCAACCTTGAACCCGAAGCGGCCATAATAGGCGGGGTCACCCAACACATAGACGTGCGTCACACCACCGTTTTCAAGGCGTCGAAACCCCTCGGCAACGAGTGCTCTGCCGATGCCCTGACGCTGACAACCAGGCCACACGCCGAGTGGCGCCAGTAACGCGGCAGAGCCGGCCTGCCCATCAATACCGCACATGGTGAAAAGAACATGCCCCACGACAGCCCTTTCACGCCGGGCGACCACGGACAGGTAATCGGCTTCACCGGTAATGACCTCGCGCACGATCGGCATCAGATCTTCATCGGGGAAGGTCTCGCGGTAGAGCACCGCGAGCGCCTCCATGTCGCGGTCGGTGCTTTCGGCGATATCAACCTCTTGGGTCATTCCTACCGACGCTCTCCCAAATCCAGCATCATGCCGGCGTGGCTCACACGGCGGGCCGTGACATCAATACGCATCAGGTCTTCTCCGATCACCACCGGGCCGGCATAGATCGGCGCGATGGCGCTCAGCAATGCTTGCTTGTCGAAGAGCGGCGGGACGAAGTGGGTCAGAGCGAGACAACCCACCTGGGCTTTTGCGGCAATCGCTGCCACGTCTTCAGGACGGGTGTGGTAGCGTGTGACCGCATCAATCGTCGTTTGCGAGCGCACGCCTTCAATCGGCTGCATCTCGTGATGCAGAAACACCTCGTGGACGAGCAGATCGACACCATCGGCAGCGTCCGCTAGCGCTTCGCAGGGTGCGGTGTCACCGGAGAAAACGAGTGTTTGCTTGCCGTCGCTGACATGCAGCCCAAAGGCCGGCTCGACCGGCGCATGATCGACCAACACCGGCGTGATGGACAGCCCACCGATCGATAGACCCTCCCCGGCCCTCAGCTCTTGCAGATCAAGATCGAAGGCAGCCGCACCGGCGGGCCGCTTCTCATAGGCTATGCGGAGCGCCCGCTCGTCCTGCCAAGCAGCCATCTGAGCGGCGATATGGTCTAGCACCGGCTGGGGCGCGATAACGCGCCACGGTGTTCGCCGGCCCTGGTACCAAGCAGACTGAACCAGCGAATAGAAGTCCACGAGATGATCAGAGTGATAGTGGGTGACGATCAGCGCCGCGATACCAGCAATCGACTGACCGGCAGCGACCAGCTGCTGGGCGACCCCGGAACCGCAATCGATCAGGACAGCGGTTTCCGCCGACCGCAGCAGATGCGCCGGACCGCGGCGCCCCGGAATTGCAACGGGACATCCGGTGCCGAGAAACGTGAAGTCGAGTCCCATCGGCATTGCCTCGCGTGCGCTTAAAGCCAGCGGCGTACGCGGGACTTGTAGTCGCGATACTCATCACCGAACTCGGCTTCGAGCATGGCTTCCTCGTCCTTGATGACGAATTCCGTCATCGCCCACATGAAGGCCGGGATCAGCGCAAGACCGATCACCGATCCGCGCAACAGAACATAACCGAAGAGGATCAGCACAAGACCGAAATAGATCGGGTTGCGTGAGAACCGCAGCATGCCGTCGGTCACCAGCCGCCTGGCGGCGGCAAAGGGATGGATCGGGGTCTTCTTGCGAAAGAACCGGATTGCGACATCGGCCGCTAGGACGAGCCCGAGCCCGATCTGGAAGTAGCCAAGTGCGCGGAGCTGATCGGGCAGGATGTTGGCTTGCGGGATGTAGCGCGCAATAAGCCAGGCCAAGGCCATGAACCCAAACAGCCATATGGGTGGCGGAATGCGATGAAAGATCGATCGGGCCTTGGGGAAATCTGACATGTTCTGTTCCGATGGATCGCCGGACTGGAGCCCCAATGGTGAGCGATAGACCGCGCCCCTAGCGCGGCGCGTCGATCGCCTTTGCGAAATAGATGCGCTCGAAACCGTCTTCGTTTCTGCGCTCGGTGATGCTGTAACCGAGACGATCGTAGAAAGCGATGTTCTCGGTCATGGCCGCGTTTGTATAGAGAATGATCGATCGCCGCTCGTGCGCTGCGGCCAATGCCTCGGCGTGTTGCATCAACAACCGCCCATGTCCCCGCCCCTGCTGGCCTGTATCGACGGCCGCGGTTTCAACGAAATAGGCGTCGTGTTTCGGAAAACAGACCAGCATGCCGCCAATCTCGCCGTCGTGCTCCGAAACCCAAAGGTGCCCGCTGTCGCAGAGCTCTGCGTAGTCCTGCTGCATGGGCGCCGGGTTGCG
>JBCDCP010000134.1:0-7509 GCA_039181495.1 Pseudomonadota bacterium
AGCCGCCCCATACCGGTTCCAACTATCTGCTCAAGGAAATGGGTTACCGGATCGGCCGGAAGCACCGACAGAAGCTCCGCCGGTTGGCCGTCATTCTGGGGCTGGCCGTACCGGTCGTTCTCTGCCTTGTAGCATTGGCCGGCATCGCCGAGGCGGTGTTTCTTGCACTCGCAATTGTGGTCCATTTGATCGGCATGATCATCGAACGCTGGTTGTTCTTTGCCGAAGCCGAACACAGCGTCATGACCTATTACGCGCGCGAGTTTGCATCGTGATGCGAACCTTCAGCCTCGCATTTTCTCGAAACTAGGCATTCGAATTTTTCGAAACGGCGCAATACCTGCTTTGATGGCAAAGCCGTAATTTGCCTTCGGCTTGTGGCCTGTCCTAACCTTGAAAAGGCTGTTTGCAGCCAAATTTGTGTTGTGCTGGCGCCGAAGAAAAAAGAGCGCGCTGCGATTCACGCGCGTGCAGGGAGCAGGCCGGCCGGAGGAGAAAAGCATGAATGACAAGACCAAACGCTGGCGCGTTCCAGCGGGAACGAGCCTATACATGAACCGCCGTGAGATGCTGCAGAAGTCCGCTCTCGCTGGCGTCGCCGGAACAGCGCTTCTGTCAGGTTTGAAGCCGGCCTCAGCTGCACCGAAACGTGGCGGCACGCTTCGAGCGGCCAAAGGCCATGGATCGACCAGCGACACCCTCGATCCTGCAATCTGGGATAATGGCTACGTTATTGCGCAAGCCTACGGGATGCATGGCTTTCTGACGGGCGTCGCGGCCGACGGATCGCTCCAGCCCGAAATCGCCGAAAGCTGGGAACCATCGGAAGACGCTGTCATTTGGCGTGCGAAGCTGCGCGGCGGGACATCCTTCCATTCAGGCAAGTCGATCACCCCCGAAGATGTCATCGCCAGTGTGAATTATCACCGTGGCGAGGACTCCAAATCGGCCGCCAAGCCGTTGCTGTCGGGCATCACCGATATCAAGATTGATGGCGACACGGTGGTTTTCGAACTTAGTGCGGGCAACGCCGATTTTCCGGTCACGTTTACCGACTATCATTTGCCGATCCTGCCCTCGTCTGACGGTGAGATCGATTTCCGCTCGGGCGATGGGTGTGGCACCTACAAGCTGGTGAACTTCGAACCAGGTGTGTCATCGAAGTTTGAGCGCTTCGAGAATGACTGGAACAACGAACGTGGCTGGTTCGAAGCAATCGAGATGCTATCGATTGTCGACGTCAATGCGCGTACGACCGCGATGGTGTCAGGCGATGTCGACGCAATCGACAAGCTCGACCTGAAGACCATCGCGCTGCTGGCGCGGAACCCCAATCTCGATGTTCATTCGGTGGCGGGTGGTCAGCACTACACCTTCGCCATGTCGACCAACAAAGACCCGTTCACTGACGTGAATGTGCGCCGAGCGCTTAAACATGCGATCAACCGCGAAGAACTGGTTGAGAAGATCCTGTTTGGCTATGGCACGGTCGGCAATGACCATCCGATAGCCCCCGGGATGAAGTACCACAATGCGGAACTGCCGCAGACGCCGTTCGATCCCGACAAGGCGAAGTTCTTCCTCAAGGAAGCCGGCCTTGATGGCCTCAGCGTCGAGTTGGCAGCCGCCGATGCAGCCTTCCCCGGGGCCGTGGATGCAGCGCAGTTGTTCCAAAACTCGGCCAAGGATGCCGGCATCGACTTGACCGTCAACCGCGTTGCCAATGATGGCTATTGGTCCGATGTCTGGATGACGCATCCCTTCTCAGCTGTATATTGGGGTGGTCGCCCGGTCGAAGACTCCATGCTGACGCTTGCCTACGCCTCCGGCGCGTCCTGGAACGATACCTTCTGGGAAAACGGGCGGTTCAACGAGTTGCTCGTCGCAGCCCGGGCTGAACTCGATGAGGCCAAACGCCGCGAGATGTACTACGAGATGCAGGCCATCCTGAGTGACGACGGAGGCACGGTTCTGCCGATGTTCGCCAATTATGTGTTCGCATCGACCAAGAAGGTGGCGACGACCGGAGAGTTCGGTTCCAACTGGGACATGGATGGCGAGCGCTGGATGGAACGTTGGTGGTTCGCCTGATCCCAGGAAACTGAGCTGAAACGACCGGACATCTGAGATCGATGTCATGTCCGGTCGACAAGCCTGATGTCCGCCGCCGTGCCTGTTGGTGCGGCGGCGTTTTCCATTAACCTCCTGTGACTTTCAGCCCTTCAAACGGCCTCGTCAGGATGGCCGCGGAGCAGCCACGGGCACCTGATGCGGACCCATCCTCTCTTTGGCGTGTTGATTGCTGCTGTAGGCGCGATCGTTCTTACGCCTGACACGCTGTTCATGCGGTTGTCCGGCATGGACGCGTTTACCATGCTCGCCTGGCGCGGGTTGCTCATGGCCGCCGCCTTGTTGGTCTTTTGGCTGCTGATGGCGGGCCGACAGGCTTGGGCAGAACTGCGTACGGTCGCCAGCATGGCGGGCCTCATAGTTATCGGCTGCCAGGCCCTGAACGCGGTTCTTTTCAATGCCGGGGTCGCCACCGCACCGGTGTCATTGGTGCTTTTCGGCGTTGCCACGGTGCCTGTGTTTTCCGCCATCGCCGCTTACATCATTGCCGGCGAGCGCATTACGATTGCCACGGCCATCACCATCGTTCTGGTGTTGCTGGGCATCGGCATCGCAGTGATCGGGCATAATCAGGAACAGATCGCGCTCGATGGCCGGGCGGTGTTCGGCGCATTCGCCGGTTTGTCGGTCGCGATCGCGTTCGCCACCAGCTTTGCCATCATTCGCAACAATCCCTCGCTGGCGCTTCTCCCAACCGTCTGCATCGGTGCCCTATTAGCGGGATGCATTGGGCTAATGCTGACTGACCCAGCCCGCCTGTTTGATGGCGAGGTCTGGGCGATCAGTGTTTCAGGGGCGGTGATCCTGCCACTGTCATTCATGCTGATCGTCACCGCCAATCGTCACACCCATCCAACCAATGTCAGTCTGCTGTTGTTGCTGGAGGCCGTGCTCGGGCCACTCTGGGTCTGGTGGGGCGTTGGCGAACAGATGACGTGGCCGATGATCCTGGGCGGTCTGATCGTCGTTCTCAGCCTTGGCGCCTATCTCATTCATTTGCGGCGCATCAGCCCGGCAAGGCCGATGTAGTTCCCCACACCACTATCGATCATCATTGCGAGCGCCCATATGCGCAGCAGGGCAGGACAAGCCAGTCGGGGGGGGGGGCTTTTGCATGCAGGACGGTGTCGATCTGCCGCTGGCAAGCGATCTCGCTGAGTGTCTCGATGCCAGCCGCTACCAACGACTTCCCGAAGACTGGTGGGTGGCGGTCACCGACGTTGTGAAATCGCGCCAGGCTATTGCTGCAGGTCGCTACAAGGCCGTCAACATGGCCGGGGTCGCGGCCATCAGCTCAGTCATGAACGGAACCGGCCGGCAAGACCTCCCTTATGTTTTTGGTGGCGATGGCGCGGCCATTGCTGGCCCGGCCAGCGAGCAGGAGGCCGTCGCCGAGGCGCTGGCCGCGACATGCCGATGGGTCGCCGAGGAACTTGATCTCGAATTGCGCGCAGCGATTGTCACCCATCGCGAGATCATCGATGCGGGCCACCATCTCTCGGCCATTCGCGTCAGGGTTTCGGACGCATTATCCAATTTCGCCTTCGCTGGTGGCGGTGTGACATTCGCTGAATCCCGCATGAAGTCGGGCGACGTTCGCAGGCTTGACCCTGCACCTCCCGGAACCGCACCGGACCTGACCGGGCTGTCATGCCGGTGGACGCCGGTCAGACCGCGCGATGGTGTCGTGGTATCGCTGATCGCCGAAGCTATGGCGGGTAGCGATTCAGAGGCCGAGATATTGTTCGGCAAGATCCTGGAATTCGCACACGGTCTTGAGAATGACGGTCATCCGGTCCCGGTTGCCGGTCCGGGTTTCACCTGGCCCCCCGAGGGCCTTGAATTGGAGGCACGCGCAACACGTGGCGGTGCCCCGCTGGCCGCCAGAAAACGTCGCTTATTCTTTGAGACGCTGATCGCCTGGGTTCTCGACAAGACCAAAATTCCCATCGGACCATTCAGTCCGGTGCGGTATCGGAATTACACCGCGCGCAACACCGACGACCGCAAGTATCAGGATGGTCTGAAGATGACGCTATCGCTGACGCCGGAGCAACGCCACGACCTCGAAACACTGCTGGAAAAGGGTCGCCTTTCTGGCGCGATCCGCTACGGCCTCAGCCTTCAGGACAGTGCTGTTCTGACCTGTTTCGTGCCATCGATCATGTCCGACGACCACATGCATTTCCTTGATGGTGCAGGCGGCGGCTACGCCGAGGCGGCATCGAACATGCGCGGCTGACCTGGACGCCTCGACAACTCACGGTCTTGTTTTCCGACTGTGCATTGTCATGTCGGGCGTCGGTGTCCATTTTTTTGGTGGACGCTCATGGCAATCTGGCAAGCACGGCGATGCAACACGGCCTTCACAGCTACCATCCATTCTCGCAGTTTGATCTTGCGGCGATCGGCATTGCGTTGCTCGTGGTCATGGTGCTCCTCGCCCTCCGCCGGATCAGCCGCATGGTTTTGGGCGTGCGAAGCCGCCCGACGCAGCACTCGAGCACTTCCGACGACTAGGACCTGCTGATGGCGGCACTTGGCCTTTGTCGACAAACCGACTAACGCTGGCCGCCACAAAGTGATCCTGTCCGAGGTACGGCCGATGGCCGACATCCACGCCCGCCGCGCCAATGCGGTGAAAGACATCCTGCAGCATGTCGCCGAGCAGCTCGAAGTCGACATCGGTTTCGAGCTTTGGGATGGAACCTTCATCCCCGAACACATGAATCAGCCTGGCGATCTGCGCATCGTGATCAATGATCAGACGGCGCCGACCCGACTGCTGCGAAAGCCTGGCCTGACCACATTGATTGAGCTCTACATCAGCGGCGCGATCGATCTTGCCGGTGGAACGTTCTTCGATCTGGTGGAGAAGCGTTCGAAGGTCCGCACGCGCGACATCAGAAAGAAGCTAAAGCTGAGCCGGCTTGCCCTGAACGCATGGCCCATTCTGCGGGCACCCGTGATTGGCACGCTCAACGCGTACGCGGAAGCGGAGGATCAGGCGGGCGGAAAGGGCGGATCGCGGGTCGAGCGCAACAAACGCAATATCGCCCACCACTACGATGTGTCGAACGATTTCTACCGGCTCTTTCTGGACCCGGAGATGGTCTACAGCTGCGGCTATTTCAGGGATTGGTCAAACGACATCGCCACAGCTCAGATCGACAAGCTCGATATGATCTGCCGGAAGCTGCGTCTGAAACCCGGTGAACGGATGCTGGATATCGGTTGCGGCTGGGGGGCGCTGGCCTGCCACGCCGCATCGAATTACGGCGTTGAGGTGCATGGTGTCACGTTGTCCGAGGAGCAGTTTGCACTGGCGCGCGACCGCGTCATCGAGCGCGGTCTGTCGGACAAGGTGACCATCGAGATCCGCGATTTCTCGGAACTCGCCGGTGGTTTCGACAAGATCGCGTCCATCGGCATGTTCGAGCATGTCGGGCTGGAGAACCACAGCACCTACTTCTCAACCGTGCACCGGCTGTTGCGGCCGCGCGGCGTCTACCTGCATCATGCCATCGCCCGGCGCGGCAAGAAGACCGATAAGGCCTTTCAGAAGATGCGGCCGGAATACAAGGCCATGCGCCAGTTCATATTCCCCGGCGGTGAGGTCGACCATATCGGTATGACGGCCCAGAACCTGGAGGGACATGGCTTCGAGGTGCACGACGTGGAGGCCTGGCGTGAACACTACGCCCAGACCTGCAAGCTGTGGGCAGAGCGGCTCATGGCCGCAAAGGATGATGCGGTAGAGCAGGTTGGCTCCGAGACCTTCCGCCTATGGGTGTTGTATCTTTCGGGCGTGTCGATGGCCTTTCAGCGCGGCACGCTGGGGATCTTCCAGACCGTTGCCACACGGCGCGATCGCGGACCTTCGGGGCTTCCGCCGACACGGGCCGATCTCTACCGCTGAGCACGCCGCAAGGCTGGCGTTAATACTTTGTTAACCATAGTGGCAATGTAGTCGTAGTCCAGACCATCCGATTCGGCTGGCCAGGGGCAATGCGGCGCAATCTTGAATTCCTCGTCTTGGCGGTCGCCACTCTTGTCGCTTTCGTAGCGGTGCAGTCCACCTCTGCTCGCGCCGAGGACGCCGGCGCTTTACCGGCCGTCGGTGGAACCAACGGAAAGCTCAGCGTCGAGGGTGGCGTCTACGACGACGATGGCGCGTTTCTGGCACTCGGAACGGTCTCGATACCGGCCGGATATGCTTGGGGTCTGCAGTTTGATGGTGCGGCCGGCACGATTGATGGTGAGGAGATTATTGGCGGTGGATTCCATGCTTTTACCCGGGATCCGGACTCTCATCTGATCGGGCTCTACGCCAGTCATCATCAGTGGAACGACTTCCAGATCAGCAGAATTGCTGCTGAGTCCGAGCTGTATTGGAACGAACTGACCTTCCGCGCTCTGCTGGGCTACGAGCACATCCGCTTTCCAGCCAGAATCAGCACAATGGTGTTGACCGACCGCGAGGACGGTCACGTCTTCGGCAAGGCTGATCTGGTCTGGTACCCGTTCGAAGACCTCGAGATCTTCGCAGGCTTTCACTATGAGAGTGAGGAGCCGCTCGGGGCGATTGGTCTCGAGTATCTCATGACGTCGGCGGATACGAGCCACCCGATAGCGTTCTTCGCGATGGGTCATTTTGGCGACGATGACTACTTGCGGGCCACAGCTGGGCTGAGGATCTATTTTGGGGACGGTGGCAGAAGCCTGAAACGCATTCGCCGCGAACTTGATCCCCCCAATCATACGCCCGTCTCGCCGCACTTCACCGAGATGGTGTTTGTGCGCCGCAATAATCTGCCAGAGCCCGAATAAGCTACACCGACAGCCTATCAGTGCCCCAGCAAACCGATCATCGGCGATCTTGATCTTCCAGTGACTGGAATGTCTAATGACCGACGTCTTGTCTCGTTTGAGAGCTGACAGGTATGAACATCGGTGATGCGGCAAGAGCCACGGGCCTGCCGCCAAAGACCATCCGCTACTACGAAGACATCGCGCTTGTTGAGCCAGCCCGCGCGGCAAACGGCTATCGCGATTATTCGGCCGGCGACGTCCATCGGCTGCGTTTCCTGCAGCGCGCCCGCGGGCTGGGCTTTTCTGTCGCCGAATGCCGGTCGCTTCTGTCGCTATACGACGATGACCATCGGGCGAGTGGCGATGTGAAGGAAATCGCGCTGTCGAAACTCGCTGAAATTGATCGCAAGATCGAGGAGCTTCGAGGCTTGCGCGATACGCTCTCGACCCTGGCGGAATCCTGCCATGGTGACCAACGGCCCGACTGCCCCATCATCAAGGATCTGGCTGGCGAATAATGGGTGTTTCACGGGTCAATCGGCTAGGATTCGCGTCGCTTCTCTGCGG
>JBCDCP010000135.1:0-7331 GCA_039181495.1 Pseudomonadota bacterium
CCATGCGCCTACGTCACGCCATCGAAGCTTTGGCCAAGACGGACGACGCTCCCAGTTACGTGGTGATCGACTGCCCCCCGTCGCTCACCATGCTCACCATCAATGCCCTGTCGGCGTCACACGCCGTTCTAGCCCCTCTCCAGTGCGAGGGTCCACTCTTCACCCTGCTCGAGCGACACCTCGTCCAGGTTCCCGGTTTCCTCATTCTCGAACAGAAACACACCAGGGGTCTCGACCACGTAGGTTTCGATGGCGACGTAGGTGACAAACGCGAGCCCCGACGAAGCCACCCTGTCCTGATTCCAGGGATGGTAGGTGGCGCCGCTTTCCATCGTGCAGGCGACGTCGCGTTTCGTGTCTGGATCGGGCGCTTGGCGGATCTGCGTTTCGACGTCGGACGTCAGCGTGAAGCCGTTCGGGTATTCACCCGACCAGAAATCGTTTCTGAACCAGCCATCGTCATAGGCGATCGCTGGGCTGATGGACGCCAACGCCATCAATGCCAGCGCAATGGCGAAAACGCACTGTCTTATGGTTTTCACGGTCGTTCCCCCCAACCGGATCCCTGTCGGATCACTCTTTGGGACATTGTATCGAGTCTAGACTGGTTCCTCAAAATCCTCCGATTTTTTGCATTTTCGAACGCTTCGATCGACGGAACTGTCGGTAGGTGTCAGGCGATTTCATGCCAGCTGTCGCTTTCGTCACGGCTGGTGAAGATCGACACGGCAGATGGAAGAAACGCCCCCTTGGGCGTGCAAATGAGGGTTCTCAACTCGTCTTTGACCATCGATCTGCTCGCCCAATGCCGATTTCTCGCTGTTTTGGCCCAGCCAACCACTATTCGACCATAATCCTCGGGCCACAGCAGCCAACACCAGCGATGACAACAAACGGCTAAGCATGTTGCTGGCGGCAAACTGGTTCAGACGCGGCATGTACGGTAAGACTGTCGGGAGGGCGCCCAGACTTTGCCGTTCTTCGTTGCGTCAGCACGCGGGTTCAGCTTGGCTGCAAGAGTGAGTGCTATGCGTCGATTTGTGGCTTGGCTTGTCGTGCTGATGGCGGTGGCCGTTGTGGCTGGCTGTGCCAGTGCGCCAGACCGGATCATCGGGGTCGAAAACCCATCCATTCCAGCACTGAGCGTGGCCGGCGCCAAGACGCATTCAATTCTCGTCGCAACGACCAGGGAGCGGGCAACCGATCCGGCAGTGTTCCTGACGGGCGAACGCGCGGAAGGACTCGATTTCGCGTATACGGAAGTGTCGGTGCCGCCCTCGCACCAGCCAGGCAAGATCGAACGTTCATCCGGCCCTATTCCTGATCCGCGACAGCATTTTGTGGTCAGCGAAGGACGGTACGTCGATGGTCCGGCATCGTTTCAGTCGATGGTCGACCGTTCGCTGGCCGCGCTTCCCGAAGACGACCGCAGCGTTCTGATCTTTGTGCACGGTTACAACACCGATTTCACGGACGCCCTGCTGCGTCTCACCCAATTTGTCCACGACACGCAATTCACGGGCGTGCCGGTACTCTTCAGCTGGGCCTCTCGCGGCCAGGTCGCCGGCTATTTGTACGATCTCAACAGCACCTATGTTGCCCGTGATGGCCTGGAGCAGCTTGCCGGATTGCTCGATGAGACACAGGCTCAGCATTTCGATGTGGTGTCCCATTCAATGGGCAACTACCTCGTGCTTGAGACGATGCGGCAGCTCGAACTGCAGGGGCGTCTGGCCAATTCCGATCGTATCGGCAGCATCATTCTGGCATCGCCCGACGTCGATATCGATGTCTTCCAGGCGCAATGGCAACGCATCACGGCTGATCGCGAGAAGTTCTTCATTCTGATTTCTCAGGATGATCGGGCGCTTCGACTGTCTCGCAGGTTGGCCGGTGGCGTCAGCCGCGTCGGCAATGCTGACCCCGATGAGCTCGCCGCCATGGGCTTCAACGTCATCGACCTGTCTCGGGTCGAGGACCAGTCGAGCACGCATCATTCGAAATTTGCCAGCGCTCCACAGATCGTCCAGTTGATCGGGACGCGGCTTGCTCTCGGCGATGAGCTGGGCCGACCGGACTCACAACAGGCCCAGGTGACGGCTGCATCACTGATCCCGAACTTTGATATCCGCGGTGTTCGCGATGGGACCGTGGTGACGATAGACGACAACTGAGAGCAAGCAGCAATGGCGGCCTCGGCCTCATGATGCTATCGCTGGGCAATGGATGTCGGCCTGCCCACAATCTTCGTCATTGCTGTGATCGCGCTGTTCGCGCCGGGTCCGGCCGTGCTCGTGATCATCGGAACCGCCCTGTCGCAGGGCGCGGGGAGGGCAATGGGCGTCGCTGCCGGGATCGTTACAGTCTCGCTCATGTGGTCTGCGCTCGCTGCCTTCGGCATGGCGGCTGTGATGTTCGCCAATGCTTGGATCCTTGAGACCGTGCGGATTGCCGGCGGGCTGTATCTTCTCTTTCTTGCCGGCCGGTCGGCTCTGTCTGCCTTGAAGCCAGGTCTGCCGGAGCAATCGGTGGGCGGTCTTTCCTCGCTTCGTGCCGACTACGGCCGCGGTATGGCCGTCCATCTCACCAATCCCAAGCCGGTTCTGTTCTTTGGATCGCTGTTTGCTCTGGCTGTGCCGGCTGGTGCGTCGTTTGAGACTCTGCTTGCGGTTATAGCGACGGTCGCAGTGCCCACCGTGTTGGTGTTTTTTGGCCTTGCGATTGCCTTTTCGCGGCCTGGTATCGTGCGGTTCTACTCAGGCGCGCGGCGATGGATTGAGGCGGCGTTCGCAATCACCTTCGGCGTGATCGGGGTGCGTGTGCTGGCCTCACGCGTGCCAAGCTGAGACCCTCCGCCTCCTAAAACTCCGGTCTGAGCGGGTAAGGGCGAACAGACTGTTTGGCGATGCCTCTCTGCAAGCCTTGTGATCACAACTGTTCGAAAACGCACCCCCGATTTGTTGAGAGGGCCGTTTGAGCATAGGTTTTCAAATGTTGGCGGCCTTCACCTTCAAGGAGCAGGAAATTGACGGATCAGCTCATGGATTGGCGACCCAGGATTCTCAGTGTCTTGAGGATCGTGGCAGGATTATTGTTTCTGCTGCACGGCACGCAGAAATTGATCGGCATTCCCGAGTCAACGCGAGTTGTTGAGGCGTTCTCTCTGGGTTGGACCGCCGGTGTGATCGAGATCGTGACCGGGGTTCTGCTGATTATCGGGTTTCTGACCCGGCCCGCTGCCTTTCTGGCGTCCGGAACGATGGCATTCGCCTATTGGCTGGCCCACGCTCCCCGCGATCTGTTTCCAACCAACAATGGCGGCGATGCAGCGATACTGTTCTGCTTTGTTTTTCTGTATTTGGTGTTTGCCGGTGCGGGGCCGTGGAGCATCGACGCGATGCGGAAATCAGGCAGCTAAAACGTAACGAATTTGCAGTGATGTTATCCGGGCGCGCTGTCTCCAGCGCGCCCGATATCTTAGTGCACCGTCGCCGGCTGAAGTCCCGACAGGAAGGTGGCGAAGCGCAACAGACCTTCCGGCCAGGCGCCGTGGCCTGAGTCTGCATTGATGTGTCCGGCTTCACCCGCGTCGATCACTTCTGATCCCCAGGCCTTGGCGAATGCCTCAGCCCGCGGGTAGGCACAGTAGGGATCATTGCGACTCACGACCAGCACCGAGGGGAAGGGTAGGGCCGCTTGCGGCATCGGATCAAACACCGCCGCCGCGGCTGCCTCTTCGGGCAGATCGGCGACATCAGGCGCTCCGACGAGAAACGCACCGAGCACCTTGCCGCCCGTCTCCGCGCCGGCGAAGGCGTGCGCCACCGTGGCGACCCCGGCCGAATGCGCAACCAGTATCACCGGCTTCTTCGCCAGCCCGATCTGAGCGTGAAGGTTGGCCGTCCACAGTGCCGGATCGGGGGTCCAGAAGTCGGGCTGCTCGACCCGTTCCATGCTGCCATGCCGCTGTACCCAGCGATTGTACCAGTGCTCGCTGGTGCCGCCACCGAGACCGGGGAGAACGAGAATGGTTGTATCTTTGGACTTCATGGTCAGGCCCTCCGTGCAGACATCTGATCTTCAGGCGCAGTTCCGGGCGGGAACTGTATGTCCGTCTCTCCCGAGCCGCGCCACTGACGCGCTTCAGGGCTTCCCGAAGACGCGGGCGAAGATCGTGTCCACATGTTTGAGGTGGTAGCCCAGATCGAACAGCGCAGCGAGCGCATCCGGGCTTAGCTTGTCCGTGATATCGGGATCGGCCTGCAAAAAGTCCAGAAAGGCTGTCTCGCCTGCACCCTCGCCATGCCATACGCGCATGGCGTTGCGCTGCACCAGCCGATAGGCGTCCTCGCGACTAGCGCCGGCTTCCGTCAATGCGATCAACACGCGTTGGGAATGAACCAGCCCGCGCAGCCGGTCCATGTTGGCCTGCATATTGTTGGGGTAGACAACCAGCTTCTCGATGACGCCAGCAAGCCGATGCAGCGCGAAGTCCAGCGTGATGGTGGCGTCGGGGCCGATATAGCGTTCGACGGACGAGTGCGAGATGTCCCGCTCATGCCAAAGGGCAACGTTCTCCATGGCCGGCAGCGCATAGGCGCGGACCATGCGGGCCAGACCAGTGAGATTTTCGGTCAACACCGGATTGCGCTTGTGCGGCATCGCGGATGAGCCTTTCTGGCCTTCGGAGAAATATTCCTCGGCTTCCAGGACTTCCGAGCGTTGCAAATGACGAATCTCGGTCGATAGGCGCTCGATAGAAGATGCGATCACCCCAAGTGTTGCAAAGAACATCGCATGCCGGTCGCGGGGTATGACCTGCGTTGACACCGGTTCCGGACTGAGACCGAGCTTGTTGGCGACAAAGGCTTCGACCCGCGGGTCGACATTGGCAAAGGTGCCGACCGCCCCGGAGATGGCGCAGGTGGCGATCTCGTCGCGTGCTGCAACAAGTCTGTCGCGCGCCCGAGCAAACTCCGCATAGGCCTGGGCGAGCTTCAGCCCGAATGTAACCGGTTCGGCATGGATGCCGTGTGACCGGCCGATCGTTGGGGTCAGCTTGTGTTCCTCGGCGCGCGTCTTGAGGGCGGCCAACACACGGTCCAACCCGTTGAGCAGAAGGTCTGAGGCGCGTGTGAGCTGCACACTCAGGCAGGTGTCGAGCACGTCCGAGGAGGTCAATCCACGATGGACGTAACGCGAGTCTTCGCCAACGAATTCTGCCAGATGGGTCAGGAACGCGATAACGTCATGCTTCACCTCGCGCTCGATCGCATCAATCTTGTCGATGTCGAATTCCGCCTTCGAACCCCTCTCCCAGATGGTCTGGGCTGCCTGTTTGGGCATCTCGCCGATCTCGGCCATGCCGAGCGCGGCATAGGCCTCGATCTCAAACCAGATGCGGAATTTCGTTTCTGGCTGCCAAATGGCGACCATTTCGTCGCGGGCATAGCGCGGAATCACGGGCAGGGCTCCGGTGTGTCTTTATTGTCTACCGCACTTCAAACCGGACACGCATCACGCTGGCAAGGGCTCAGGCGTCGCGACGGATCCTTTCCACCGGCCCGGCTCAGTTGGAGATGCCGGTCAGGCTCAGTGGAATGGCGGCCAGACGTCGGCTGCGCTGTCCTTCAAAACCTGAGCTGATCACGCTGATCAGTGCGACGGCGGCATTGCCCTGGCTTTCCACGGGAATCCATACCGCGCCGATCTCATAGTTAAGCGCACAGCCGCGGCTTGAGGGGATGCTGGTATCGCGATGGATTTCGACGGTCTCAGCGCCATTGGTCAGCCTGACCGCAAAGCCGCGCGTAACGGTAGGCTCAAGGCAATAGTCCGGCCCGGGCAGGGAAAAGGTTTCGAGCGTCAGTTTGGTCGGAATCATGCGGCTCAAAGGGGGAATAACAGGTATCGAATGAAAGCTTGCCGTCTTGCGGTCAATATTCAGCTGCGTTGGCGGTGCTGCCGCGGCCAGCAGCGCCGGCATGGCAATACCAAAACTGGACAGTGCGCTGGCGGCGTCCGCTTTGGCCTGTTCGATTGCGGTTGCGATGGTGAAGTCCATGTTCTCGCCGCCACCAACCCGGAATGGGCTGCCGCCGACATAGCTGTCAGCAGCCAAATCGAGAATGTAGAGATTGGCGTAGGCGGCCCCGGAGCCTGCCTGACTGCCGAACTCGACAAAGGCGAAATGGCTGGCGTTTGCCGAGAATCCGAGCGCCTGATGTCCAGCCGTGTCACCGGCTTTTGCGGCAGCGGGCCAAAGACTGACCAGTGCGAGCGCGACGGCCGCAAAAAAGAGTGTCTT
Source organism: Pseudomonadota bacterium (assembly GCA_039181495.1). GTDB lineage: Bacteria > Pseudomonadota > Alphaproteobacteria > Rhizobiales > Tepidamorphaceae > JBCDCP01. Next base: position 6,308 of record JBCDCP010000135.1, read on the forward strand.
GAATCTCGGCATCATTTGTCCTCCCCCGATGGCCTTAAGGGAGACTATCAGCCAAAGCGTGCCTTGTATGCCGGAAGTATTGCCTGGCCATCGGTGCTGGCTTCATAGACGCCGCGCGCGATCGCCCGAGCCACGCAATCGGCAGCCGCGCTTCCCAAGATCGCCAGGCCGTGGTGGTGCGCGGCAGGATCGGGCGCCAGCGGCGCCGCGCCGGTTGATGCCGCGAAGACAATGTCCCCATCCAGGGGCGTATGAACCGGACGGAGCGCGCGCGCCATGCCGTCCTGGGCCATCATCGCCAGGCGCTTTGTACTGTTGACCGTGAGAGCTGCGTCTGTTGCGACCACGCATAGCGTTGTTGCCTGGCCCGATGTCGGGCGCGGTGCACCCTTCATTTGTGGCTCAAGCGCGAACTCGGGCATTTCTGCTGGCCAGCCTTGCCCGCCAAACTCATTGCTGTTCTCATAGGGCGCTGCCCAGAAGTAACGGCTAGCGCCCATTGTGGCTGAGCCGACGGCATTGACGACTGCCAGTGCCGCGATGCGGTGGCCATAATCGGTGGTCCGAGATGCCGTACCAAGGCCACCACGAAGAGTAGCCGTGGTCGCGCCTATGCCGGCGCCTACCGATCCCTGCAATGTCGGTGATGCCTCGGCACTGGCTGCGGCATCGTATCCCAGCGTTCGGTAGTCCGCCCTTTTGCCGTTGTTCTGGCCACTCAACAGGTCAAACAGGATGGCACCGGGTACGAGCGGAACTCGAACCGGGCCGAGCGGAAAACCCCGGCCGTTCTCAGCCAGCCATGCCTGAACGCCGCCACCGGCATCGAGGCCAAAGGCAGAACCGCCTGAAAGGAACAGGGCGTCGACACGTTCGACGGTGTTTTCGGGCTCCAGCAGCGTGACATCCCGCGTACCGGGTCCGCCACCGCGGATGTCGGCTGCGACAATGGCGGGTTCGTCAAAGAGGATTGCCGTTGTACCGGTGAGGATGGTCGTGTCGACTGCGTGACCGATCCGGATGC
>JBCDCP010000136.1:0-7326 GCA_039181495.1 Pseudomonadota bacterium
CACCGCAGCCGGGTCCGCGCCGCCTGCTCCGGCCAGCAACAACGCTTCCGACACAGCGCCGATGGTAATGCCGACAATTGCCTGGTTGGCGAGTTTGGCAAGCTGTCCCGCGCCGTGCGGTCCGACATGTGTGACCCGACCCATCGGCTCAAACACTGCCGCGAGACGACGGACCACATCGAGATCGCCGCCAGCCATGATGGCTAGCGTCCCCTGCTCCGCCCCGACAACACCGCCTGAGACCGGCGCGTCGACGTGATGGATACGGCGCGGCCTGAGCTTGAGCGCATGATCGCGCGCCGTACCCGGCGGGATAGACGCCATGTCGAGCAGGATGCTGCCCTCCGTCATGGCGTCAGCAACGCCTTGGCCGAAGATCACCTCTTCGGTGATTGGCCCATTCTCAAGCACTGAGATGACGATATCGGCTTGCGAGGTCGCATCAGCAGCCGTGTCGGCAATTGTCGCGCCATCAGCAGCAAGGGGTTTGGCCTTGCTACGCGTGCGGTTCCACGCGGCAACCGGAAAGCCGGCGCCGAGCAGCCGGCGCGCCATTGGGGCACCCATCAACCCGGTGCCAAGAACTGTGACCTTGGAAGGAGAAAGCACGGACAGATCCGCCTCAACCATAGTGGACTACGGGCGGACCTTGGACCGACGCGCAGGCAGGATCAATCACCCATCACGTCGACGACGGATGCACCACCATTACTGTGCGTCGCAGATGGCCGGTTGATCAGTGGAGCTGGAACACCCCGTCCACGCTTTGCCACTCATTCGGGCCGACAAGCCGCTTGTGGGCGTACTCGACCGAATGAAGCGGCCCCTCGATTTCACGTTTCCAGAAATCGATGAACTTAATCAGCCGCGGAAACTCCGGTGCCAGATCGTAGGTCTGCCACAGAAATTCCTGCAGGAGCTTCGGATGATCGGGAAGATGATAGAGAATCCGGGCTGTGGTCAGGCCATAGCCCAGCATCTGGAGACTGAGTTCACTGCGCCCGTTTGGCCGGGCCTGTTCAAACGCTTCTGGTTTCATTGGCACCCCTCTTGCCGGTTCCTGACCGGACAATGGTTCGCCATCCCATCCCTTTAGTGCAAGCCGAAATAGTAAATAAGTGATGAAAAACAGGGCATTAGCAGCATGAACGAACGAGTGCTGCCAGAATTCTACGATGCTGCGGTGACCTCATCCAGGAACGCGCGCGCCTCCACTTGAATCTGTTTCACACGCTCCTGATTCATTTTCTCAAGCGACGCATAGATCATGCGCATACGTTGATTCGATTTCAGAACTTCTCGATTCTCCGCCACAAAATTCCAGTACAAGACATTGAAAGGACAGGCATTTTTGCCAGTCTTCTGTTTCACATCGTATGAGCAGCTGCCGCAATAATCCGACATGCGGTCGATGTAGGCGCCCGACGCCGCATAGGGCTTGGACGCAAGCAGTCCGCCATCTGCGAACATCACCATCCCGTGGGTGTTGGGCAGTTCGACCCAGTCGTATGCATCGGCATAGACGCTAAGATACCATTCCTCGATCTCAGCCGGAGCAATACCGGCCAGCAATGCGAAATTGCCTGTCACCATCAGCCGCTGGATATGATGCGCATAGGCATTACGGCGGGTGTCTTCGACGCATTGCCGGATGCAATTCATCTCCGTCTCGCCCGTCCAATAGAAATCGGGTAACGGGCGATGCGCATTGAGGGCATTGGTCTCCGCGTAGTCGGGCATCTTGAGCCAGTAGATGCCGCGGACATATTCCCGCCAGCCGATGATCTGGCGGATGAACCCCTCCACCGCATTGAGCGGAGCATCACCCTCATGCCAGGCGGCTTCTGCCCGTTCGCAGCATTCGATGGGATCAAGCAGCCCTGAATTGAGGTAAGCTCCGATCAACCCATGAAACAGGAACGGTTCGCCCTGCTTCATGGCGTCCTGATAATCGCCGAACCAGGGCAGGCAATCGGTGACGAAATGATCGAGCGCCTTGAGCGCATTGTGCCGTGTGACTGCGAAACTGAATGGCGCCAGATCACCAAAATGATCGCCAAAGCGTGATTGAACGAGCTCCTTGACGCGACTGGTGGTTTCATCTGGCGTGAAACTCAGGCGTTGAGGCAGAGCCACATCATTCGGCAACGCCTTGCGATTGTCAGCGTCGTAGTTCCAAGCCCCGCCGACGGGTTGGCCATCCTCCATCAGAAGGCCGGTCTTGCGCCGCATCTCGCGATAGAAAAACTCCATCCGTAGCTGCTTGCGGCCTTCGGCCCAATTGGCGAACTCCGCATGCGAACATACAAATCGGTCGTCTTCCCGAATCTCCACTGGAAGCGGCAGCTCTGCTTCCCAGTCGCGCATCATCTCAAGCACGCGCCACTCGCCGGGCTCGGTCACGATCAACCGATCCGGTCTTACTTCATCAATGGCGCGGCTAACCTCGCCCGAGAAGCTTTGCGTATTGCGCGGGTCATCGAGGCAAACATAACGCACTGCGATGCCGTCAGCCTTCAGGGCATCGGCATGGTGGCGCATGGCCGACAGGATATAGGCGATCTTTTTCTTGTGATGGGGCACATAGCGGCCCTCTTCCGCCACCTCGACCATGAGAACGGTGTCGTTCTCCCGGTCGAGATCATTCAAAGATGAAATGTTCCTGCTGAGCTGATCACCCAGCACGAGCCGCAGTGCACCCATGGGACGATTTCAACCCTTGGCGCGCAATGCGCCACGGCCGCCATCAACAGACATGATCTGCCCGGTGATCCAGCCGGCATCCGCACCCATCAGAAATGCGCCAAGCGCACCGATATCGGCGGGCTGGCCAATACGTGGGATCGGGTGCATCTGGGCAATTGCCTTGGCCATCTGCTCGGATGACAGTAGCGGTTTGGCAATCCCGGTCTCCGTAAGGCTCGGGGCGATTGCATTGACCCGGACATGAGGGCTCAGCTCAGCGGCGAGACTGCGGGTCAGTCCCTCCACCGCACCCTTGGCCATAGCGACGGAGGCGTGGGCGGCAAAACCCTGGCCCACGGCCACGGTCGAGAAGAACAGCATTGCTGATGTTCCGGCGCCCTGCCGTCTCGCATATCCCAGAAGATGAGGCGATGCTGCGCGCGCCGCACGGGCCGCGCCGAGCGAGTTGACCGTGAAATCACGTTCGAAATCGGCATCGCTCAGCTTACCGACCGGTTTGAGGTTGATCGTGCCCACGGCATAGACGAGGCCAGCGAGGTCTTCGTGCACCTGTTTCCCCGAAGCAATCGCCGCATCGATCTGCTCAGGTTCGGTGACATCGCATGTGGCATGCGAGGCACCGAGTTCACTCGCCAGCTCAGTGAGCCGTGACTCATCGCGGCCGACCAGATGCAGCGGCGCGAATGACGCAAGCCTGTGCGCCATATCGGCGCCGATCCCGCCTGTTGCGCCAAAGATGACAATCGCCCCTGCCATGTCCTGCTCCCGATCTGTTTGGCCTTTTCATCAGCGGCCCTATGTGGGTTGCGTTCGGGTCACTTACGGCGCGTGGCACCAAACGGATGCCAGCGCCCAGCTTTCAAGACGGTCTGTGGTGCCATGCATGTGGTCTGGTTCAAACGGGACTTGCGAGTATCGGATCACCGCCCGCTTTGCGCCGCTGTTGCGGCCAGCGCCGAGGACGGCATGCCTGTGCTGCCGCTCTACATGGCTGAGCCCGGTCTCTGGGCACAAGCCGATACCTCCGGGCGCCACTGGGCATTCATCAGAGAAGGCATCACGGAGCTCGGAGATAACCTGGCCAATTTGGGCCAGCCTCTGGTCATTCGCATCGGCGAAGCGGTGGAACTCCTTGAACGCTTGCATCATCGGCACGGAATCACCGCGCTGTGGTCGCATGAGGAAACCGGCAATGGCTGGACCTATGAACGCGACGTGCAGGTCGCTGTGTTCTGTCAGACCGCAAGCATTCCGTGGCATGAGTTCCGACAAAACGGCGCAATCAGACGGCTCAAGAGCCGCAATCGCTGGGCCAGTCGCTGGAACGCATTCATGGGCGAGACGGTTCTGCAGCCGCCTGAAGCGCTGAGACCGGTCGAGGGAATCGATGCCGGTTCAGTACCGGACGCAACCGACCTTGGACTCAAGCCTGACCCGTGCCCGGGTCGGCAAAAGGGTACAAAAAAGCAAGCGCTTGATGATCTCTCGAGTTTCTTTGCCAGACGCGGGAAGACCTATCAGCGTGCCATGTCGAGCCCTGTCACCGGGTTCGATGCCTGTTCGCGCATGTCAGCCCATCTGGCCTGGGGCACGCTCTCTATGCGGGAGGTGGTTCAGACGGCCTCCCGGATGCGAGACCAGTTCCTCGGCCACCCGCCGCAAGAGCGTCCGATCCCTATTCGCGCGATCGATGCCATGACGGCTCGCCTGCATTGGCATTGTCACTTCATCCAGAAAATGGAGACCGAACCTCAACTCGAATTCCGCACGCTGCATCCCTACTACGATGACGCGCGTTCGGACGGGAATGATCCGGCAAGGCTCGAAGCTTGGTCGAAAGGCCAGACCGGCTTTCCCATGGTCGATGCCTGCATGCGGGCGCTGCATGCCACCGGCTGGATGAACTTTCGCATGCGCGCGATGCTGATGGCCTTTGCCAGTTATCATCTCTGGCTCGACTGGCGGCTGACGGCACCGGTGCTTGCGCGTGTTTTCACAGACTACGAACCGGGCATCCACTGGAGCCAGTCGCAGATGCAGTCCGGGACCACCGGCATCAACACGCCGCGCATCTACAACCCTGTCAAACAGGGGCAGGACCAGGACCCCAACGGAGTATTCATCCGGCGATGGCTCCCGGAGCTGGCAGGTGTAGCCGATACATTCATCCATGAGCCGTGGAGAATGGACAACAGCGCTCAGGCTGATGCGGGATGCCGGATCGGCAGTGCCTATCCTGAACCGATCATCGACCACAAACAGGCCGCACGCGCAGCCAAGGGGCGGATCAGCGAGATCCGTAGGCGGAAAGGCTACTGGGAGATCGCACAGGACATCGTCGAACGACACGCCAGCCGCAAGCGCCCGGCACGCGGCGCAGATTGGGCCCCGCGCAAGCGCACAGCCAAGAAAGAACCTGCGAACGCCCAGCTCGCCCTCGACATCTGAGCAACCGAATGCCCCGCAACGCCAAACCGAAGAAACAACACCTGCCGCAGAAGATCTGCCCGGCCTGCGGGCGTCCGTTCACCTGGCGCAAGAAGTGGGAACGGGTCTGGGACGATGTTGTCTACTGTTCAGAGCGCTGCCGCCGCACAAAACCAAAGGCGGTCTAGGCGCTCCGCTCCGCCTGCAGGGCAGCCAGCGCCTCGGGCGTATCGATGTCGCGGAAGATCGCCGCGTCACCGATCTCGACCTCGAATACCGCCTCATCATTGGCGCCAATCAGCCCGCGCCCGCCGACATCACCCTGCACCTTGCGCAGTGCAGCGAAATAGGCCCGCCCCCAGAGGACAGGATTGCCCCGCTTGCCTTCAGCGGTGGGCACGATGATCCCGGCCCCGTTGATAGGATCAAATGCACCGATCAGCTGATCGATCAGGTTGGCTGAGATCTGTGGCATGTCTCCGAGCAGGACGACGGCGCCATCAACATCCATTGGCAAGGCGGCCACTGCTGCGCGCAGCGAAGACGAAAGCCCGGCACGGAAATCAGCATTGTGGACATGGGGCACAGCCCTGGAGTCAAAGATCGCGGCAGATCGCTCCGCTTCATGGCCCGTCACGCCGAGCACCGCCCAGGCCTGGCTGGCAGTGGCGGCATCGACCACATGTTCCAGCATCGGCTTGCCGGCAACCTCCTGGACCAGCTTGTTTGGTCCGCCCATCCGCGTGCCGCGGCCAGCGGCGAGAATGACAGCCGCGATCCGGTGACCGGCCCGGGCATGCACCGGCGCCGAGATGTCGGCACGCGGCTGAGGACGCGAGACGATCTCCATCAGCAATCCGCCGACACCCATGCCGGTAATATCGTCCTTACCGACCGGGATACCGGCCAGAAGCCGGTCGAGCACCCAGTCAAAGCCGTTCTCTTTTGGGCTGCGGGCACACCCAGGGGCGCCAAGAAGCGGTTTGCCATTCAGGTCGGCAAGCAGCATCAGATTGCCCGGATCAACAGGCATCCCAAAATGCTGGACCGTGCCGCCAGCCGCCTCAACCGCCGCCGGCACGATGTCATGCCGGTCGATGATGGCCGATGCGCCGAAGACAATGGTCAGATCAGCGTCAATGCCGCTCAGGCCCTGTGCCAGCGCCTCGGTTTCGTGCGGCACACGGGCATGAGAAATCAGTGTTGCCCCGGCCTTCTCGAGCCGTTGCCGCAAGATCCGCTCGGTCTTGTCGACGACGCTGGGTTTGAGGCTCGGCAAAGTCGTCGAGACCATCGCGACGCGATGCGGACGGAAGGCTGCGACCGAGATAGAGCGCCGTGCGGCCTCCTTGGCATCCTCAACCGCCTCTCGCGGAGCGGCGAACGAGATGACCTTCACCGTAGCCACCATCTCACCCTCCACCACCGAGGCGTAGTCGGGCAGCGTAGCGAGCGTTAGATCCGGGTGAATGGCATTGGCCGCATCAATCGACGAGGCATCGCAACGCAGAATCCCGGCCTTCTCGGCAAACAGATTGACCCGCCCCGTCGCGGCAGGATCGAGACGGACAGCGAGACCAGCTGCTGCTTCGGCAATCTGAGCCGCCGCATCGTTCTCACCGATGTCGGTTTCTTCGAGATGCACGGCAAACAGGCTGTCGATACCGGCGGCCTTGAGCGCATGAGCGTCCTCAACTGTGAGGACAGCACCCTTCTTGATGACGCGGCCATCAAGCTTCTGGGTGTGGGCGTTGACACGCCCCACTGCCTCGTCGACCGGCCACTGCCGGAAGATCATTCCGCGACCTCGGCGACGGCGCTTGAAGCGGCGTCGGTCAGCTTTCCGTCGCGCAGCACCGATGTAACCTCGGCCAGAATCGCCACCGCAATCTCTGCCGGGCTCATTGCGCCAATTGCCAGTCCGATCGGCGCATGGATTCGTTCGAGCGCCGTGGCGGACACGCCGGCCTCGGTGAACCGCTCGATACGCTTGCCATGGGTCTTCCTGCTACCCAAAGCGCCTATGTAGAAGCACTTCGCGTCCAGCGCGGCGGTGAGACCGATGTCGTCAATCTTTGGATCGTGTGTCAGCGCCGCCAGCGCCGTCCAGGGATCGAGCCCTAATTTGGGGAGCACCTCATCCGGCCATTCTGCATGGAGCGTCAGCCCGGGAAACCGCTCGGGCGTGGCAAA
>JBCDCP010000137.1:0-7314 GCA_039181495.1 Pseudomonadota bacterium
ACAAGCAACGGGTCCCAGAAGCCGGCGATATTGGCCAGCAGGACCGGCTTGTTGTGCTGGCCCAGCTGCGACCATGTCATCATTTCGATGACTTCCTCCAGCGTGCCGATACCGCCGGGAAGCGCGACGAACGCGTCGGATTCCTCAAACATCAGCCGCTTTCGTTCATGCATATCGCGGGTGATGCGCAGATCCTTCACCGCTTCGAGCATCCGTTCCTTGCGGACGAGAAACTCCGGGATGATCCCTGTCACCGCCGCACCGCTCTCAATGGCGGCTTCGGCAAGCACGCCCATTAGCCCGATGCTGCCGCCGCCATAGATCAGGCGCAGATTACGTTCGCCCATCTCCCGGCCGAGCGCGCGGGCAGCCGCGCCATAGGCGGAATTCTCGCCGTGGCCGGACCCGCAATAGACACACAGACTGTTGAGTTGATTGTTCGTCATCATGGAATGAATAGAGTGTGCGAGGGCCTCATTGACGTCAATCGATTTGCGTTCAGGCCAGCCACGTTTGACACAGTTTCTGGCGCTGTGGCGGACAGGAACTGGAGTTGCAACCGGCGGGCTGTTGTGCGCCGCATTAAGATGTTAATCATGGCAAGCAGATCGATTGAGGCGTTGCCAGGAAGAGTGTCCGGAAGCGGCATATAAGGTCAGTGGGACTGACAATTTCAGCGCGCTTGAAATTACGGATGTGAGGAGTTCCGCATGGTTCTCGGCGGAAAGTTCATTGCAATGCTGATTGCAGCAGTGGTGGCCCTGGGCGGAGGCCTGGCCTGGGTGGCGAACCAGCAGGCGCAGGATGAAGCTGTCGAAGCGACCGCTCAGCCGCAGCCACTGGCACAGACCGAGACAGCAACCGAGGCGCCTGCCGATGAACCGGCGGAGCAGGAAACGGCATCAGCTGACACAGCCGCGCCCGACGAAGCGCCCGCACCGGCGACATCCGAAACAGCCACGTCCGAACAACCTGCCGCCACCACGCAGCCCGAAACGCCGGCAACGGCCGATGACGCAAAACCGGTCGAAGGCGAACCTGAGTTCGATGTCGTGCGGGTCGACGAAAACGGCAATGTCGTGGTTGCCGGCCGCGCGGCACCGGGATCCGAGGTCGATATCGTTGTTGGAAACCGCGTCGTGGCGACGATCGAAACAGATGAGCGGGGCGAATTTGCAGCCGTCCTTGATGATCCTCTGACAACAGGAACGTCAGCTCTGCGCCTGCGCGCGACCGCGCCGGACGGTGCCCCGATAGACAGCGGCCAGGAAGTCACAGTGTTCATAGAAGAACCCGGTGCTGCACCGCTGGTCGTGGCACAAGATGCCGAAGGCCCGACTGAGGTGCTACAGGAAGCAGCTCCGGTTGTAGCATCGGTGTCCGAAGCCCCAGGCGCCGAAACACCTGACTCGACGACGTCTGCCGCCGCACCGGAACCTGTTGTCCCGACGGGTGACGAGGCAGCGCCCGTCCTCATCCGCACGGTCGATGTACGCCCGGCGGGAGCAGGTGCGCAGAACGAAGTGGTGGTGGCAGGGTCCGCCCCGGCCGGGGTTCCAATCCGGATCTACCTGCAGGATCTTCAGGTGGGCGAGGCAGTCTCGTCCGAGACCGGCGATTGGACTGTCCGCTTCGAGCAGGAGATGTCGCCGGGACGGTATGTGCTGCGTGCCGACCAGATCGATCCAAACAGCGGCAACGTGGTCTCTCGTGCACAGACCCGGTTCCGCCGCGCGGCCATTGTTGCCGAGGGTACAGCTGCGCCGCAGGCGACAAACCAGCAACAATCAGCGCAGACCGGCAGCGAGTCCGGCGTTGTCACCTCAAACCAGGCCGATGCAACGGAAAGCGGCGGGCAACCTGCGTTGCGCGGTACACCGGCTGGTGACGAAGAGGCCGACGTCTCGGTGGTTCGTGGCGATTCCCTTTGGCGTATCTCGCGCAACTCCTATGGCCGCGGCATCCATTACACGGTGATCTTCGAGGCCAATCGCTCACAGATCACCGATCCAAATCTCATCTTCCCCGGGCAGGTCTTCACGATCCCCGAGTTCCAGGCCGAAGATGCGGGCTGAGCGGGCCGCCATCGCCAGTTCATTTGCGTGACACTGGTCGAAATCCGCCCGGTCGAACCCTATAATTGTTTGAAAGAGATGCTGCTTCAATTGCAGTTCGTGCATCGCATCGGTGGGCGTGTCGTTTGACCGACCGGTATAACGCCCGATCCTGGTGCTGATGCAGCCACAGGGAATCCCCGTGCTCCTCCGCCTCGAAGAAGACAAGAAAGACGAGGACCTCGTCGAAATACGGCAGGAGCCTGGCACGCTGCAGACCCTGCGCCGTCTCTGGCCCTATATGTGGCCCGTTGGCCGGTTCGATCTCAAGACCCGGGTAGTCCTCGCGCTGCTGCTGCTGGTTGTGGCCAAGGCCGTGACCGTGCTGGTGCCCTACACCTACAAGTGGGCGGTGGACGCGCTGACTGATCCAGCAGCCTTTGCCGCCGGCGTCCCGCCCTGGCTGTTGTTCGCGGCTGCTCCGGTCGCTCTGGTGGTCGCCTATGCCGTCGGCCGCGTCCTTGCGATGGCCTTTCAGCAGCTGCGCGATGCGGTCTTTGCCAATGTGGCACAGCATGCGGTGCGTGCGCTCGCAAACCAGACCTTTCAGCACTTGCATGGGCTGTCGCTGAGATTTCATCTCGATCGTCGGACCGGTGGCCTCAACCGGGTGATTGATCGCGGCGTCAAGGGCGTCGAGGCACTGGTCCGCTACGCGATTCTGTCGATCATGCCGACCATGGTCGAGTTCGTGTTGCTCGCCGTCGTGATCTGGCTGGAATTCTCGATCAGCTATGTGCTGGTCCTTGTTGCGACCCTGCTCTCCTATCTGCTGTTCACCGTCCGGGTCACGGAATGGCGCCTCAGGATCCGCCGGATCATGAACGACTCGGATACCGAAGCGAACTCCAAGGCGGTCGATAGCCTGCTCAATTTCGAAACGGTCAAGTATTTCGGCAATGAAGACATGGAAGGCCGCCGTTTCGATCGCTCCATGGAGAGATATGAGGGGGCGGCGGTCAGAACCCAGACATCACTGTCTTGGCTGAATACGGGACAGTCGATCATCTTCGCGGTGGGAATGGTCACCTGCATGATCATGGCCGCCCGCGAAGTTGCCGCAGGCACGATGACTGTTGGTGGCTTCGTGATGATCAACACCATGCTGATCCAGCTCTACATCCCGCTGAATTTCATCGGCTTTGTCTATCGCGAGATCAGGCAGGGGCTGATCGATCTGGAAGCCATGTTCGGCGTGTTGGATGAGGCGCCCGAAATTACCGATAAGCCCGAGGCCGAGGCTCTGGCAGTCACCGATGGGTCAATCCGTTTCGACGATGTGCACTTTGCCTACGAGCCCGATCGCCCGATCCTCAAGGGCATCAGTTTCGAGGTGCCGGCTGGCAAGACGGTCGCGGTGGTCGGACCCTCGGGTGCCGGGAAGTCAACGCTGTCGCGTATCCTGTTCCGCTTCTACGACATCCAGTCAGGCACGGTGACGATCGACGATCAGAACATTCAGGATGTGGCACAGGCCAGCCTCCGGCGTCAGATTGGCATCGTTCCGCAGGATACCGTGCTGTTCAACGACACGATCGCCTACAACATCCGCTACGGCCGGATGGAGGCCAATCATTCAGAGGTCGAAGAAGCGGCCAGCATGGCGCAGATCGACGGGTTTATCGCGGGCTTGCCGCAAACGTTTGACACCATGGTCGGCGAGCGCGGTCTCAAGCTGTCAGGTGGTGAGAAGCAGCGTGTGGCGATAGCCCGCACGATCCTCAAGGCACCGCCGATCCTGGTCCTTGATGAAGCGACATCAGCACTGGACACGCATACCGAGAAGGAAATCCAGTCTGCGCTGAATACAGTCAGCGAAGGGCGTACGACCATCGTGATCGCCCACAGATTGTCTACGGTCGTCTCCGCAGACGAGATCCTTGTTCTGGTCAAGGGTGAGATCGTCGAGCGCGGCAGCCACGATAGCCTGATGGATGAAAGTGGCGTGTACGCCTCAATGTGGAATCGTCAGCGTGAGGCCGACGAGGCTGCTGAACGGCTGCGGACGCAGGTCGAGGCCGACGCGGAAGGCTATCTGGATGTCGGCCGGACCCGGGCCGAACCGGTCGGATCCTGACGCCCGCAGCAATCACCGCTCAGCAAAGGCCAGCCGCAATCCGAGAAATCCGAAAGCGGCAGCAAAGGATCGCTTCAGCCATATCAGGATGGCTGGCCGCGAAATGACATAGTCCCTCGCCGCTGCAGCGCAAGCGCCATAGCCGACAAAGACGATGAAAGTCAGAAGCATGAAAATGGCTGCCAGCAGCACCATGCTCTGCGTGGCATGATGTGCGCCCGGGTCGACGAATTGCGGCAGAAACGCCAGGAAGAACAAGGACAGCTTTGGGTTCAGCACGTTGAGAAGCGTGCCGTCCACAGCCGTCTTCACCAGTGATACCGGGCGGTTGTCCGCCTGAACATCAAGCGCACCGCCCTCTCGCAAGACCGACCAGGCCATGTAGAGCAGATAGGCAACGCCAAGATACTTCACTGTCTGGAATGCAATTGCGCTGGTGTGAAAAATTGCCGCCAGACCGACAACGCTTGCCAACGCTGCGGGCAGAATACCGAATGTGCATCCCAGTGCTGCGGCGACGCTGGCGCCAAACCCGCGGCCCAACCCGATGGCAAGCGTGTATAGAACACCTGTTCCGGGAAGCAGGATGACGATCATTGAGGTGATCAGGAATTCGATGCTCATGTGGAGATACCTCTCAGTGGGCAGACACCGGGACCCTAGCGAAACGGCACCGATCGTCGACCCGTTTCCTGCTTGCGCGAAACACTGAGACCTATCGCCACTGGCGCAAGTCGGCCCCGCGCGATAAACCCACGCCACCATGGCAAGCCTGACAAAAACCATCACCAGCACGTTTGCGCCTGTTCACCGTGAAGGGTGGCTGTTTGTTGCCATCTGCGCAGTGGCAGCATTCTTGCTGTTGCTGTTCGACAGTTTTCTGTTTTGGCCGGTACTGATCCTCACAGCGTGGTGCGCCTACTTCTTCCGCGACCCACAGCGCGTGACAAACTGGCGGGAAGGGCTTGTAATAACGCCAGCCGATGGCCGTATCTCGTTCATCGGTGAAGCGAAACCGCCACCGGAGCTTGGCATGGGCGATGAGATGTTGACCCGGATTTCGGTGTTCATGAATGTCTTTGATTGCCACGTGAACCGCGCGCCGGTTCCAGGGCAAGTGACGCGCATTGCTTATACCCCGGGCAAATTTCTCAACGCAGAACTCGACAAGGCAAGCGAGGACAACGAGCGCAACGGCCTTGTGATCGAGCCCGCCGGCGGCCCGGCCATCGGGGTTGTGCAAATCGCGGGTCTCGTCGCGCGACGTATCGTCTCCTTCATTGCAGAAGACCAGACACTCGATGCCGGCGAACGCTTTGGCCTGATCCGCTTTGGCAGCCGCGTCGACGTCTACCTGCCTTCAGACACACACGTGCTGGTGGCGGAGGGTCAGCGGGCTGTCGCCGGAGAAACGGTTCTTGCCGATCTTGCAGGCCAGAGTGGCGACACGCGTTCGGCGGTGAGGGCTTAGGCGATGACCGAGTTCAACCGTTTTGGACGGGTTCCGCTAAGGTCGTTGGTTCCCAATCTGGTCACGCTTCTCGCGGTTTGTTCGGGTCTCACCGCGATCCGGATGGCCATTGAGGGGCGGTTTGAACTGGCGGTCGCATGTATCGTTTTTGCCGCCATTCTCGATGCCCTGGATGGGCGGCTGGCGCGGGCGCTAAAGGCTGAAACGCGCTTTGGTGCAGAGCTCGACTCGCTTGCCGATTTCGTCAATTTCGGCGTTGCGCCGGCTGTTGTCATTTACATCTGGGTCACCGGCAGTCTCGGCGCCATCGGTTGGCTCGGCGCACTTGTCTTCGCCATTGCATGCGCCCTGAGGCTGGCACGTTTCAACGTGGCGCTGGACGATCCAGACGCACCGGCCTGGTCACAGCAGTTCTTCGCCGGGGTTCCCGCACCGGCCGGGGCACTGATGGCCCTGTTGCCGATGTATCTGAGTATCGTCTTCAACATCTCGCGCGACGGGCTCGCCGTTCCCGTTCTGGTGCATCTGGTGGTCGTCGGCATGCTGATGAGCAGCCGGATTCCCACCTTCTCGGCCAAGAAGAGCGTCAGCGCGGTGCCACGCGACATGGTCGTGCCGATCCTGTCCTGTGCCGCGCTGTTTCTGGCTCTGCTGGCCAGTTTCCCATTCGCAGTGCTTCTGGTTGGCACACTGATCTATGTGGCACTCATTCCGTTCGCCGTGATCCGCTACCGGGCCTTGAGCCGGGAGGATGCAGCCCAGCCGGTGCAACATGTCCAGCAGGTCTCGTTGCCCGAGCAAGGTGAGATGGCGCCACCGGTGCAGCCGGAAGTCCGCATTGAACCAGCGATGAGTGTTCCCGAGCCTGAGATCCCATCAGGTGCCAGTTTTGCAGAAGTCCGCAAGAAGATAGCGGCCCGCAACAAGGCGAGGGGCAAACCCGGGAAGGGCGGCCGAAAGACCGACTGACCTGAAGCGGGTAACCGCCGGCACTGACCAGCGGACAGACAGCCAAACAGTAACGAATGAGCCGCAGTGGCCGGTTGTCGTTCTATTCCGCCGCCTCGGGGATCAGCGGCCCCGGCCTGCTGGCTGCCTTTTTGCGCCGCTTACGTTTAGGCTTGGCGGTTGCCGCCACATCGATCTCCGATCCGGTATCGTTTGCAGGCTCCGGCAATGATGCGGCTTGGGTTTCCGCGTCCGGCTTCGAGAACCGCATGCGCAGCCACTTCCAGCGCTGTTGGTAGACATATGGGAGCGCCAGCATCGTCGGGATCAGAAGCAGCGTGAGCAACGTCGAGAAACCGAGGCCAAAGATGATTGCGGTGGACAGCTGCACCCACCATGTCGACGTGATCCCACCGACCTCGATCGACCGGTTGAAATAGTCGACCGTGACCTGGGTGGCCATCGGGATCAGGCCCATGATCGTCGTGAATGTGGTCAGGAAGATCGGCCGCAGCCGTTGGGATGCGGTACGGATCACCGCATCGATCGGGGCCAGTCCCCCCGAACGGCGGTGCCGGTTGTAGGTGTCCATCAGAACGATCGAATTGTTCACGACAATCCCGGCCAGCGCGACCACACCGGTGCCGGTCATGATGATCGAGAAGCGCTGCCCGGTGACCAGCATGCCGATAAGCACGCCAACC
>JBCDCP010000138.1:0-7197 GCA_039181495.1 Pseudomonadota bacterium
CCGCGATGCTTCTGATTGCACGGGCAATTCGGCGCGCGCTAGTCTCAAATGAATTGGATGGGGATGCTTATGCGCTGGTCGAAGACCCTGACGATGGTCGAAGCCCATGCCGAGGGCGAGGTGGGACGCGTGGTCACCGGCGGTGTCCTCGACATTCCTGGCGCGACCATGCTCGAGAAGATGAACTACCTCAACGAGGTCGACGACTCCTTGCGGCGGTTCTGCGTGTTCGAACCGCGCGGCTGTGCGCAGATGAGCACCAACATCCTACTGCCATCGACCCGGCCTGACGCCGATGCCGGATTCATCATCCTGCAGGGCGACCAGGCGCATGGCATGTCAGGCTCCAACTGCATTTGCGTGGCAACCGTGCTGCTGGAGACCGGCATGGTCCCGATGCAGGAGCCCGAGACCACGCTGAGCTTCGATATGCCGGCCGGGCTCGTGCGCGTGACCGCAACCTGTGCAAACGGCAAATGCGAACGGGTCAGGCTCGCCATGACGCCGGCCTTTGTCGAGGCCATGGATGTAACGGTCGCTGTGCCCGGCTTTGGCACCGTCACCTGCGACATCGTGTTTGGTGGGGTCTATTATGCGCTGATCGACCCCAAGCCTCTGGGCCTGACGATCACACGCGAGAATGCCCGGAAGCTGGTTGATGCCGGCTCAGCGATCCACCAGGCGCTGGCGCAGCACCATGTTCCGCAGCACCCAGAACTGCCGGGCCTGAAGGGTATCGCCTATGCGATGTTCATCGACGAGGCCGCAGATGGTGAGATGGTCGGCGCGACGATCCTGCCACCGGGACGGATCGATCGTTCGCCTTGCGGCACCGGCAATACCGCGCGGCTTGCGCTGCGGGCGGCACGCGGACAAGCCAAGCCGGGCGAGACGCGCATTGCCCGGTCCATCATGGGGAGTGAGTTTGACGTCCGCTATGTTGGCGACACTGAGATCGCAGGCAAGCCGGCGGTCCTTTCGGAGATTTCCGGCCGCGGCTGGATTCACGGCATCCATCAGATCGGCCTTGACCCCACCGACCCTTGGCCCGACGGCTATTGGCTGTCGGACACTTGGGGCAACGCCACCGACCTCCTGCGATAGACCATGCTTGAGAAGGGCTCGAGCGTTGCCGTGATTGGCGCGGGTATCGTGGGTCTCGCCACCGCGTGCCAGCTCGCCGAAGCGGGCATGACCGTGACGCTGATCGACAGGGGTGAACCGGCCACGCTGGGCCCATCGGGCGGCAATGCAGGCATGCTGGCGGCGACAGGCATCTTTCCGCTGGGGACGCCCGGCATCTGGAAGGACGCGCTGTCCATGTGGCTGGACACAAAAGGGCCGCTGCACATTCCGCTTCGCAATCTGCCCGAAGTCGCCCCGTGGTTGATCAAGTTTTTGCGTGCAAGCACAAAGGAGAACTATAGGGCCGGTGTGGCCGCGCTGGCGGCTCTGAACGAACACGCCAATGTGGAGTCCGAGGCGCTCTACACCCGCGCGGGCCTGCATAACGCCATCCGCAAGACTGGAACATTCAACCTCTATGAAACCGAGCAGCAGTTTCGGGCCGAGACCACGAAATGGGAGGACCGGACGCGCTACGGAATTCCCTGGCAGGCTCTCTCCCTCGATGAGTTGGCCGAGCGCGAACCGGACATGAATACCGGCGCTTTCGCCCATGCGGTCTATATGCCCGGTTTCTGGCATGTCAGCGATCCCTATCACGTGGCACAGGGGCTTGCGGGCTACGCCCAGCGACTGGGTGTTGCCTTTCGGCAAAACACCGTTGCGGCTGTGAGGCCCGAGGGAATACGAACCTTCATTCAGTTGCAGGACGGCAATTCTGTGCACGCCGACGCAACGGTCATCGCTGGCGGTATCTGGAGCCGGGCTTTGGCCAAGACGCTGGGCGACCGGCTGCCCTTGGTGGCCGAGCGCGGCTACAACGCAACGCTGACCGATCCCGGCGTGACCGTGAACCACTCGATGAGTTTCTCGCATCACGGCTTCGTTCTCACCCCGCTTGAGACCGGTTTGCGCATCGGCGGGCAAGTGGAACTGGGCGGAACCGAACGACCGCCGAACCACGCCCGCACGGCGACGATGCTCGGTATCGTCAAACGCTTCTTTCCCGGTCTTCAAACCGAGCAAGGCCCGCGCTGGATGGGCGCGCGCCCCTCAACCCCTGACTCGCTGCCGGCCATTGGCCCATCCAAGGCCAGTCCGCGTATTCTCTATGCCTGCGGGCACGGGCATTACGGGCTGACACAGTCTGCAATCACCGGAAAGCTAATCGCGGGATATCTGGCCGAAGGCTCCGCGCTGCCGGAACCCTTCCTGCCTGCGCGGTTTGGCTAGACCAGCACCGGCGCGAAGAGCAACGCAGCCCCGGCGGTGATCAGACCAAGACGCAGAAGCGCGTTGAATGGCGCGATGATCCCGTAAGACAGCGTGCCAAGCGCGATCGCGATACGTGCTGCATTGAGCAGCGCGTCGACCGGGGTCGCTTTCAGCTCGATCAGTGCCGGCGCGGCCACCATGCCGAGCGGAATCAGATAGAGCCCGATCCCGAGCGCCATGGCCGAGACCGCCACCTTGAGCCAGTTTTCCTCGACCATGCCTGCAGCGATGAACACCGCGCCGCACACCGGCGGAGTGATGGTGGAGAGAAGCGCAAACCAGAACACAAACAGATGGGTGAGCAGAGGATCCAACCCCAGCTGTTGCAGGGCAGGACCGGCGACCGAGACGCAGATGACGTAGGCTGCCGTCGTGGGCACCTCCATACCGAGGATCAGACAGGCCAATGCCGTCAGCAGCAACGCACCCCAAAGCTGACCACCAGACCAGGACAGGATCACCGAGGTGATCTTGACGCCCAGGCCGGTCATACCCAGCACTCCGATGATGATCGAGGCGCAAATAATGATCGACGCGATGATCGCGATCTGTTGACCAGCCGTCAGGCACATGCTCGCCAATCGATCACGCGTCCGCGCCCAGTCCAGTGTCAGGCGGCTATCCAGGAACAGCAGAACGAAGGCGACGAGGATCGCCACACAGGCCGCATATTGTGGCGTGAAGCCGCCGTTGAACATGCGCTCGAGCAGCACCGCAAAGGGAATTGCGAAGAACCCGGCGGTGATCAGAACGAGTTTTGTCTCAGGGCGCTGGTCGGCCCCGAGTGGCCGCAGATCGTAGCGCCGGGCGAACGCGTCGATGCCGATCCAGACCGCAACGAAGTACAGCACCGCTGGCAGCAGCGCGGCAGCCATGATGTCGGCGTACGGCACACCCGTCAGTTCCACCATGACGAATGCCCCCCCCCCCATCAGCGGTGGCATGATCGGCCCGCCGTATTATCCACCCGCCTCGCCGGCGCCGGCGAGCGAACGCGGATAGCCCAGCCGCCGCATGGCCGGCAGGGTGATTGCGCCGGTCGATGCGACATTGGCGGACGCCGAGCCCGAGATCGATCCGAAGAACGCCGAAGACAGAACAGACACCTTTGCGGCACCACCGCGCAGATGTCCGGCCGCTGCGGTGGCGACATTCATGAACCCCTGCCCGGCCTCGCCTGCATTGAGCACGGCACCAAAGATAACGAAGACCGCAACAATGGACACCGATACACCGGTGAGGCTGCCCCAAATGCCGCCCTCGGCAATTGTCAGCGTGCCCAGGAAGCTCGCCAGAGGCAGACCTGCATGACCGAATTCGCCAGGGATTTTCTGTCCGAACAAGCCATAGATCAACGCAAGAACGGCAATGAGCGGCAGCGGCCAGCCGATGGCGCGCCGCGCCATTTCGAGAACGCAAGTAAGCAGCGCGGCAGCCACAAACATCTGCATCGACCCGGTCAGAAAGCCATACTGATCTGCCAGAGCGCGCTCATTGAGCACGATGTAGAAACAGGCTGCAGTCCCGGCGGCTCCTAGCACAGCGCCGGTCCATCTCTGGACCGGGGTTCTGGCGAGAAAGATCATCGTCCAGGGTATGGCCAGCGCCATATGCAGGGGACGGCTGACGAGATTGGGGATCAGGCCTGAGAAGATCAGGCCAATATGAAAAAGGATCGCCACCGCACCGAGCCCGATCCACAGGATTTTCGTCCTGTCGATCGGGTCCGGTGCAG
This sequence comes from Pseudomonadota bacterium, assembly GCA_039181495.1. GTDB lineage: Bacteria > Pseudomonadota > Alphaproteobacteria > Rhizobiales > Tepidamorphaceae > JBCDCP01. Next base: position 4,136 of record JBCDCP010000138.1, read on the forward strand.
CAGCGGTCGTGTCAGGTGCTGAAGCCGGTTCGGTCAGCGCGCGGTGTCCGGCACCGAGATGCCCTGCTCTTCATAGAATTTGAGCGCACCGGGGTGCATCTTGCTGGTGATGTTGGCGAGCATGTCGGGCGACACGCCTTTCCACCATGCGGCCTGACCACCAAGGGCTTCCTTCTGATCCCAGAATGTCCTGGTCAGCGCGTAAGCCGTGTCATCATCCATCTGCGTGGTGGTGTAGGCGACCACCGGCAGGGAGGTGGTGACGATGTCCTGATCGACACCGGGATAGGTGCCTGCGGGAATGACCAGTCTGGTCCGCTTGGTTTCGGTAACCTGTTCATCGCTCAAAGACAGAACCGTGACACCGGTACCGGCCGCTGCCTCGATGACATTGGGCGCGGGATAGGAACCGGCCGTCACGAAGGCATCGATCTGCCGATTCTTGAGCGCCGAGACCGCGTTGCTGAGTTCAACGTCGGCGATGTTCACCTTTCCCTCAAGACCGAACAGCTTGAGGTATTTCTCGCCTTCGCGTGCTCCGAATGATCCGCGCCCGAGCAGGATCGTCTTGCCCTCAAGATCGGCAAAGCTCGATACACCGGCATCGTCCCGGACGACAAAATGCATGGTCAGCGAGGGGATTGGAAACAGGGCCCGAATGTCCTCGAATTTCGGGTTGCCTTTGTCCTTAAAGGGTCCGCGCGCACCCATCGCCGCACCGATCAGACCCGGAGGCGTGGTGAAGACGTAATTGCCGGGCCGCACCGCCGCTTCCATGACGTTCTGAACCGAGCCCTGGCTTTCCTCGACCGTGACGGAGATTGCGCCATCGCTGCCTGACTTCATGGCTTCGGCAATCTGGACCGCCATCTGGAAGTAGGACGATCCGGCCTTGGCAGATTTGTAGGTGACGCGGGTTTCAGCTAGCGCGGTTGCGTTGAGCCCCGAGCCTAGAGCGAGACCGAGACCTGCGGCGAAGACAGCCAGCTTCAGTGCTCTCATGGTGACGTTACTCCCTGACGATTGTCGCGCATTTACCCAGCGGCCAGCGCGCACATGATTGCGGACCGGACCGTAAGGCCGTCGTGATGCGTTGAAAAGACGATAGCGCACTTGCAGACAGCAAAAGGCCGGACCGCGACTGCGGCCCGGCCAAACAAATCGCCTTGAAGCCTATTTGACTGTGATTGTAATCCTCGACGACATCACCGGCGGTTCATGCGGTATGTGGTCATGGTCGCCCATCAGCAATTGTAGCGTGTACTCGCCAGGCGGCAGATCGAGCACGGTCTCCGTCTGCCCACCGCCGAAGTGACGGTGATTGTCATCGGCAGGAATAGGTTCATCGAAGGCTGTGTATTCGGTGTTGATCAACACGTGGTGGTGCCCGGTTCCCTCCTGTTGCACGCCGGCCGGCGCAATACCGATGCCCTTGGCACCAAACTGAACAAGAAATGGGCTCGATACGGTCTGTCCGTCCGTTGGTGAGATGAAATAGGTCCCGGCCTCTGGTGAGATCGGGCTACGATGGTCATCGGCGATGGCTGGGGCCATTGCGATTGGCAGTGCAAATGCCAGTGCGGCCAGTGTCCCTACTCTCTTCATGGTGATTCCTCCCTGTTCCCTTTTTGGCTCCGACACCTGATCAACTTAGCGCCCAGGCGAGGCAAGAAAAGTGCCGGGCAGCCTTATTGGAACACAGCCTGTTCAGCTTGCGAAGACCTGGTCAAAGTCCCGAAACCCTTTGATCTCGATGGGATTGCCGGCAGGGTCTCGGAAAAACATCGTCCACTGCTCGCCGGGCTCACCTTCAAATCGCGCGCTGGGCGGAATGACGAAGTCGGTTCCCGCTTGCTGCAGGCGATCGGCCAGTCTGCGCCAGTCATCCAATGGCAGCACAGCGCCGAGATGCGGCATCGGCACCATGTGCTCTCCAACTTTTCCCGTGTCAGTGGTGGCAAAGGGCTCGCCAAGATGCAGCGATATCTGATGGCCGAAGAAATCGAAATCGATCCACGTGTCCGTTGACCGGCCTTCAGCACACCCCAGCACATTGCGATAAAACTCCCGTGCGGCGTCGAGGTTGGAAACGTGATAGGCGAGATGAAACAGCGCGCGCATCGGCACCTTGGCTCCTTATGTCTGCCAGTTGATCGGGGGTTCCGTGAAAACGGTCTACAGCGAAAAGCACGTCTTGCGAAATCCGGACACAGAGCTGGCCGGCGGCCAACTCGTACCGCCCTATGAGTGCGCCAGCCGTGCGGAGATAGTGAAAGCTGCCATCCAGCGCGTTGGGCTCGGTCCGATCGTGGCCCCGCAGGAGCAAGAAAGAAATCGCCTGGCGACACTGCACGATGCGGACTACCTCGCGTTCCTCGAGACGGCCTGGGACCGTTGGCAGGCTGCGGGTTACCAGGGAGAAGCGATTCCGTCGGTCTGGCCAGCGCGACGGATGACTGACCGGGTTCCGCGGGAGATCGAGGGGCTTCTTGGCTATTATGCCTTTGCCGCCGAGACGAGCATCAGTGCGGGCACCTGGGACGCCGCCTGTGCTTCTGCCGATGTGGCGATGACGGCAGCGCAATTGGTCGCCACCGGCGAGAATTGTGCCTTTGCCCTATGCCGGCCGCCTGGCCATCACGCGGCGCGAGATCTCTATGGCGGCTACTGCTTCCTCAACAATGCCGGCCTCGCCGCCCAGATGCTGCTGGACGGAGGGGCATCGCGCATCGGGCTCATTGATGTGGACTTTCACCATGGAAACGGAACGCAGGATGTCTTCTATGATCGCGAAGACGTTCTGTTCGTATCGATCCACGGTTCACCGGAAGAGGCCTTCCCGCACTACATGGGTTACGCAGACGAAACCGGCACTGGTGCCGGCGAGGGGTTCACTCTCAACCTGCCACTGCCACCCGGCACCGGTTGGACGGCATATTCCGAAGCCCTTGAGACGGCTTGCCAACGGCTGACAGACTTCGCCCCCGACGGGCTCGTGGTGTCGCTGGGCGTTGACACCTTCAAGGGCGATCCGATCAGCTTCTTCACGTTGGAATCCGAAG
>JBCDCP010000139.1:0-7136 GCA_039181495.1 Pseudomonadota bacterium
ATCAAATTGACAGAACATTTTTTATTGATTTCTGAATGAACGGGGCTGCGTCAGAAGAATATCAAGACTAAAGCAATTAGCTATCAGTCACCAGAACACTGGTTACAAGGTCATGAGGATCGAACTATGGAAATGACGTCAAAGGTTGCGCCCGTTTCTAGCAAGAATGGCGCATTCGCCCGTCTCTCAATTCAGAACAAGCTCTTCGCCGGATTCGGTGTCGTTGTAGCGCTCACCGCTGGCCTTGCTGTCTATGGGTTCTGGGGTTCTTACCAGGCTGCAAACGGCTTTGCCGACTATCGCTCGACGGCCCGCCAATCCAATGCGTTCTCCGATATGAAGTCAGCGTTACTCACGGGACGGCTGGCCGTGATGAAATATCGGGTAGCCGATTTCGAAAGCGCAGCGGGCGAAGTCCGCACAGAGATGGCGCGAATAGCCGAGAGAACGGCAAATCTCAGAGAATTCGCCGCCTCCGAGGCGGACGAAGCTGTCTTCTCAGGGCTTGAAGCCCAGGCTCAGACCTATGCCGCTGGCTTTGCCGAGGCGACCCAACTGCAGACCAGGCGACATACGTTGGTCAACGAGGAAATGACCCCACTCGGAACCGAAGTCCGGAAAGACTTCTCCGAGATCATGCGGACTGCCTACAGGGACAACGATCCGCATGCCGCCTACTATGCAGGTCTGGCTCAGAAACACCTTATGCTGGCACGCTACTATGCCAAGGACTTCTTGCTATCAAATCAGGATGCTGCGCGCGAACGCACGATTGAGGAAATTGGAGCCGCTCGGTCCCAGACGCAGGTTCTTCTCCGGGAACTGCAAAACCCGACGCGCCGACAGATCGCAAATGGGATAATGGAGAAGCTCGACCTGTATGAGAGCCTTTTTCAGCAGGTCGCGCAGATCATTACCGAGCGAAACGCGATCTACGCAAACACTCTGGATTCAATCGGTCCAGACATGCTCGCTCAGATGGTCACCGCAACCGACGCAATGGTTGCTCAACAGGACCGGATCGGCCCTGAAATCTCGGCCCAGTTCGTCGGGCAAAAATGGATGACGGCCATTGTCGGCCTTGTCAGTCTGCTCGCCGGTATGGCCATGGCGTTCTTTGTCGGCCGTTCACTGTCCGTACCGATCGTATCTATGACATCGGCCATGCGGCGATTGGCTGACGAGGATCTCGAAACAGTTGTTCCGGCTCGTGAACGTGGCGACGAAATCGGCGACATGGCCGGCGCGGTGCAGGTGTTCAAGGACAACATGATTGAAGCCAGGCGACTGCGCGCGGAGCAGTCGGAAGAACAGACGGCAAGGGAACGTCGCCAGGCGGCAATCGAACATGCGATTTCCGAGTTCCAGGAGTCGGCCTCATCGGCAATCGAAAACGTGGGTGGCGCCGTGGGCCAGTTGGAATCGCTTGCGACATCTTTGACCGCAACGGCAGAAGAGACATCGATGCAGTCCGCCAGTGTGTCCTCCTCGTCTGAAGAAGCTTCAACCAACGTTCAGACAGTTGCTGCTTCAGCTGAGGAACTTGCGGCATCGATTCAGGAAATCTCCCGCCAGGTCAGCCAGTCCAATGACATGTCCAAACAAGCCGTGACCAGTGCGGATCATGCCTCCAAGCAGGTCCAAGGTCTGGCTGATGCGGCCAACAAGATTGGTGACGTGGTCAGCATGATCTCGGACATTGCGGAGCAGACAAATCTGCTGGCACTCAATGCAACGATTGAGGCCGCCCGTGCCGGTGAGGCCGGGAAGGGATTTGCCGTCGTTGCATCCGAAGTGAAGACGCTTGCCGAACAAACGGGCAAGGCAACCAGTGAGATCGGTGACCAAATCGGCACAATGCAATCGGCCACCCACCGCGCGGTGGAGGCCATTCGGGACATCACGGGCCTGATTTCATGCATGGATGAGATTTCGACAATGATCGCCGCCGCGGTTGAGGAGCAAGGCTCGGCGACCGGAGAGATCGCGGCAAATGTTCAGCAAGCTGCCGCAGGTGCGCAGGAGGTCAGCCATAACATTGCAGGTGTCAGTCAGGCTGCTGAAGAGACCGGGCAGGCATCGGGCGGGGTGCTGGCTGCTTCCAATGAGTTGGGAAGCCAGGCCGCCGGCCTGCGTCAGCAGATCGATACCTTCCTCGGCGCGATCCGCGCAGCCTAACCGACAGAACCTTGGCCGGAGGCAGACGACCATCGTTTGTTTCCGGCCATCAACCTGGCCCGATCGACACGCCGGGTTTGGCCGCCGGCGGTTCCCGGGTTCAAAGATCCATTGTTCGACCGAGTGCGCCTGCTCAGCCGGTCCAGTATCTTGCGAAATAGACGACGCTGAGAACGAGACCGAATGCGATCACAGCCGTTCGCAAATAGCTCTCGTTTATCCGTCTGCCGAAATGGGCGCCGTAGTAGCCACCCACAGCGCTTCCCACCATGGTGACCAGCGCCTCCGGCCAGGCGATGATGCCGCCCACTCCGAACACGATGATGCTGAGGATCGTGAAGCTGGTGGCGATCAGGTTCTTGAGGCTGTTGGCGACATGAAATGAACTGAAGCCAATGAGCTGGACGATGGCCAGCAGGATGATCCCGAGCCCTGCACCGAAATAGCCGCCATAAATCGAGAAAAGGAACAACGCAGCGTAGGTCAGTGTGCCGGTGCTGTGTGCCTCCATCGCACCGACCAGCACCCGACGGATGCGATCACCAAGCGCGAAAAGAATCGTCGCGCACAGGATCAGCAAGGGGATGAGCTTCTCGAACAACGCCTGCTCGGAGACCAGCAGCAGCATTGAGCCGACAATCGCACCCAGCCCTGAGACGATGAGGAGTGGCCAGATTGCTGACCCCACTCCGGCCAGTTCGCGGCGGTAGGCCGGTAATGCGGCAGCGTTGGACGGCAGCATGGCGACATAGTTCGTTGCGTTGGCCACGATTGGCGGGAGGCCAACAAGCATCAGCGCCGGAAACGTGAAGAGTGTCGCGCCGCCGGCGATGGCGTTCCACGCGCCGCCGACCAAACCGATCGTGATCAGAAACAACACTGCTTCGAGTGTCATGGTGGTGCGGCCCTTGCTTGCATCATGTCTGTTTTGCGGCCACCCTACGAACTCAAGTCAACTTGAGGTCAAGCATGAAACTGCTCGATATTGGTGAGGTGTCAGATCGATCTGGCGTGCCACCGTCAGCCTTGCGCTACTACGAAGATGTTGGACTGATCGCCTCGGTCGGACGGCATGGCCTACGTCGACAATTCGATCCGCAGGTTCTTGCGCAGCTCGCGCTTATCGCGATGGGCCGCGAAGCCGGATTTTCGCTTCGCGAGATCGGTGAAGTGTTCGGCAGGGATGGACGCGCCAGCCTGTCTCGGCCAGATCTTCAGAAGAAGGCCGACGAGCTCGATGCTCAGATTCGCAAGCTCGGCCGCCTCAGCCGGTTGCTGCGTCACGTTGCGGAATGCCCTGCCCCGTCGCACTTCGAGTGCCCGAAGTTCCAGAAGCTGATGCGGCTGGCACTGCGGAACAATGGCCGACGCTAGGCACGGGCATGCACGGCAGTTGGCAACGAAGAACGGTTTTGCCTCGGCAATACTAGGGGCAGCTGCAACTGTTGGCCGTCCACGCGACGCTGCGACATTTGGTCAGCACGGTCTGGCAAGCGCCAAGTGCTGCTCCAATTCCGGCGTGATGCAAAACGCGTTTCCTTCACACTTCGAACGTCTGTCCAATCTCCTGCTGGGTGCACTGAAGCCCCCGCCGGGCCGCGGACGGATCGCAGTTGCCGTCATCTATGGTGCGACCTGTCATCTGATCTTTGGCGCGGCGGTCCTGGCGATGATCTCAGCAATGTTCTTCGGGATGAGCAAGAGCCTGGGACAGATCGAGGCCGGGTGGTCGTGGTTGGCAAACGCGGCTTTACTGCTGCAATTCCCGCTTGCTCATTCGGTCTTGTTGAGCCCGTTCGGACGGCGATTGCTGAGCAAACTCGCGCCGAGCCCGTATGGCCAGACTTTAGGAACGACGACATACGCCATCATCGCCTCCGCCCAGCTCTTATTGCTGTTCGCGCTTTGGACCCCGAGCGGCGTCATCTGGTGGCGTGCAGAGGGATGGGCGTTTTGGCTGCTCTGCACGCTCTATGCGGGGTCATGGCTGCTGTTGATGAAAGCCAGTTTTGACGCCGGTGCAGAGGTGCAATCCGGCGCACTCGGTTGGCTGTCACTGGTCCAGAACGTCCAACCACTGTTCCCGGACATGCCAACGACCGGCCTGTTCCGGTTGATCCGGCAGCCGATCTACGTCGCATTCGCGCTGACGCTTTGGACTGTTCCGGTCTGGACACCTGATCAACTCGCGATTGCCGTGACCTACACCGCGTATTGCCTGCTGGCTCCTCGGCTCAAGGAGCGCCGGTTCAAACGGATGTATGGCGAGCGGTTCGAGCGCTACAAGGCGCAGACGCCCTATGCCCTCCCCTCCCTCGGGGTGGGTCGTCGGCAGGGTGTGCAGTCCCAACCAGATTGTGGCCAATCGAACGCGGCGGAAATGGGATGCCCGGGGAGCATCACCCGATCGCGTGTTATCGACCCATCATGACGGGCAGAAACGCTCGAGCAGCACAACTGCCGCTGCCTTGGCATCCGCTGCCGGATCGGCTTCATGGCCAAGATGAGCGGTGACGATCGCGCCCTCCTTGAGCTGCAGCAGCATCCGCGCAAGAAGCGCTGGTTCGGTGGCGCCCGCACTTGAAGCGATCTGCTCAAGATGCAGGAACAACAGCCGCTTGTGCTCTGCCGCCTGGGCATGGATCGGGTTGCCCGGCTCGGGGTATTCCGAGGCCGCCTTTATGAACATGCACGACCGGTAGCTCACCTCGGCAAACCACTCGCCCAATGCATCGAACATGGCCAGCAACTGGGCACGGGGCGATCCCGCCTGCTCCATGCGGCGGAACAGCCAATTGCGGAAATTCTCGTCACGCAACCGAAGCACGGCAAGGATGAGTTCGTCCTTGCTGCGAAAGTGCTTGAACATGGTCGTCTTGGAGATGCCGGTCTCGGCCGCCAGCAGGTCCATACCGGCGGCGTGGAAACCCTCCCGGTAGAAAATCTCCAGGGCCTTGCGGATCAGTTCGTCTCGCTTGCTCGGTCGCATGGGTGCTCCTAATTGAACTGATCTGTATATATTAGAGCATCAGATGAACGCAAGGCATAACCGAAAAATCAATTTCTGATCAATATCTTGATCGATTGCAGTTGCAACACTCACACAAATTTCCAGAAATTTACACTTTACAAACTGAACCGATCGGTTCATACATTCTCATGTTAGTTAACAGATCGGCACACATTGTGTGCCGCAACCTCCAGCTCTCGGGAGTAGGCAGATGAGCAAGTGTTGCATCCACCACCATCACGACCACGACGCGGACCTCGACCGCCGCACCTTTCTCACATCCGGCGCTGCCGCTGGCGTGGCGGCTGCCGGTCTCGCTTCAACCACAACAGACGTTCAAGCGGATCTTGCCGACTATGCCGAACCGGCCAATCCAGCGTTGCCGCCTTCGACCATGGAGCTTGAAAAGGGCCGGGCAGCACTGCTTGTCGTCGATCCCCAGATCGACTTTCTGAGCCCTCAAGGCGTTGCCTGGGACGTGGTCGGCGAAAGCGTTACCGAGCACAATGTGGTCGACCATCTGACCCGTCTGTTTCGCGCAGCCAAGGCTGCGGATATGCCGGTGGTGATCTCACCTCACTACTACTACCCGCAGGACCACCGTTGGGCCTTTGAGGGTGCGCTCGAGAAGGTCATGCACAGCATTGGCATGTTCAACCGCCCCGGCCCGCTCAATACCGAGGGACTGGAAGGCTCGGGCGCGGACTTCATGGCCGAGTACAAGGACTACATCTTCGACGGCAAAACGATCATTGCTTCGCCGCACAAGATCTACGGACCCGAGCAGAACGATGCTGGCCTGCAGCTCCGCAAGCTGAAAGTTGACCAGGTCATTCTGGCAGGCATGTCCGCTAACCTGTGTGTCGAGGCGCATATGCGCGAGTTCATCGAACAGGGCTTCGAAGTTGCGGTCGTTCGTGATGCAACCGCAGGCGCAAAGATCCCGGAAGGCGACGGATATCTCGCCGCGCTGATCAATTTCCGGATGATGGCGAACGCTGTCTGGTCAACCGAGCAGGCTGTGGAACGCATGTCGGCGCTCAGCACCTGAGCCAACGGTGGGAGCCGCCGCCGGGCGGTCCCTCCTTCACACCCTTTGCGGCCGGCCATCTCACGTCCTGCGCGAGAAGCCGACCGAGAAACACCAACGGTCATGCCTGAACAGGCGAGACCGAAGCCTTTCGGCTGCGCAATCGATCGCGCACCGGAACCGCCGGGATACCGGCGACGTCCTCCGCAGGCATTTGGGTCCTGCGACACACCCACCCGCGAACGCGGACAACGACAAAAGGAACCAGAGAGATGAAAACGATCAAGACACTCCTTGCCGCCACTGTGCTGATTGGCGCCGTTGCAACCAGTTCAGTTACGTTTGCTGCTGACGAGTACAATGTGTCGACCGGAACGACACTAAGCGGGGCCGGCGTCGCTTTGCGCGGCACTGATGCGGTTGCACTTGCATCGGGCCTTGAGGTGACCCGGGGCGATGCCACGTTCACCCATGAGCATGATGGCGTGGCCTATTATTTCGTCTCGGAAGACACGATGAAGCAATTCGCCGAGAACCCGGAAAAATACATGCCTGAGTATGGCGGGTTCTGCGCATTCGGCGTGGCGCTCGGCCTAAAGCTTGATGCCGATCCGCACTTTGCCGACATCGTCGACGGTCAACTCTATGTCTTTCTGAACGCCGTCGCCTTTGGGAAGTATCTCGAAGACAAGGCCGGCACGCTGGCCAAGGCCGAGCAGAACTGGCCGGCGATGCACGATGTTGCCGTGTCGAACGTCAATGGTTGAACGGTGCCGTTGGCCGGACCTCAACCGGCCATCTGACGGTTCATCAGCGCGGGCGCGCACCTCACGGCGCGTCCGCTGCTCCTTGTGTCGATGAAAGGCCAGATGCCCGTTTGAGCGAACCGAACAATAAATCTGCCTGCGGTAATGCCGC
>JBCDCP010000140.1:0-6833 GCA_039181495.1 Pseudomonadota bacterium
CAGACAAACAGCGGCATCTTGTGCAGGGTCATGCCCGGCGCGCGCATGTTGAAGATGGTGGTGATGAAATTGATGGCACCCAGGATCGACGACGCGCCCGCGATGTGCAGCGACAGGATAGCAAAATCCATTGCCGGACCCGGTTGTCCGATTGTCGAAAGCGGCGGATAGATCGTCCAGCCACCGCCCACACCGACGCCGCCCGCAGGGCCTTCAACGAACATCGATATCACCAGCAACAGAAGAGCCGGCGGCAACAGCCAGAACGAGATGTTGTTCATCCGCGGGAACGCCATATCGGGCGCGCCGATCATGATCGGGACAAACCAGTTGGCAAAGCCGCCGATCAGCGCCGGCATCACCATGAAAAAGATCATGATCAGGCCATGCGCCGTGGTGAACACGTTGTACATGTGCGGGTTGCCAAAGATCTGCAGACCCGGCTCCTGCAACTCCATACGCATGGCGACCGAAAGAGCACCGCCGACGAGTCCGGAGAACACGGCGAAGATCAGATACATCGTGCCGATGTCTTTGTGGTTGGTCGAATAGACCCAACGCTTCCAACCTGTCGGCGTCCCGTGAGCCGCCGCTGCGCCATATGCCATTGTGTCCTACCCCCTATCCGGGGCCGCTGGCGGCGTCGCCTGGCGGCCAATCATTCGTCCAATTGGTGCGAACTTACGCACCGATTCTTATTTCGTGCGCCTACTCAGCGGGCTTCCGCCTCAAGTCGAGCAAGCTCATTGCTGTCGCGCTGAGGTGTTGCCGAAGCCGTCTGTTCGTCCTTGCGCGGTGACGGGTTGGTCGCGAAGCGCGTCTTCGCGTCGTCCAGCCAGAGCGCATACTCCTCTTGGGAGACCACCCGCACCTCAATCGGCATAAACGCGTGATCACGGCCGCACAGTTCCGAGCACTGACCGTAATAGACGCCGACCTTCTCGGCCCTGAACCAGGTCTCGTTGAGCCGGCCCGGCACTGCGTCCATCTTCACACCAAACGCCGGCATGGCCCAGTTGTGAAGAACGTCGCCAGCGGTGACCAGCATCTTCACGGTCGCGCCGACCGGCACGACCATCGGGTTGTCAACGGCGAGTAGGCGCGGCTGCCCTTCGGCCAGTTCATCGTCGCGCAGCATGATGGAATCGAAGATCATGCCATCCTGATCGGGATACTCGTACGACCAATACCACTGGTAACCCGTCGTCTTGATGGTGATGTCCGCCTCAGGGATCGTCTGTTCGAGATAGAGCAGCCGGAACGACGGGATGGCGATCACAACAAGGATGATCACAGGAACCACCGTCCAGACCACCTCGATCATCGTATTGTGGCTCGTTTTGGACGGTGTCGGGTTCGCTTTGGCGTTGAACCGCAACATCACATAAATCAGTAGTCCGAGCACAAACAGCGTGATCACCGTGATGATCGCCAGGATGAAGTTGTGGAAGCTGTGAATTGCTTCCTTCACGGGCGTGGCTGCCTCCTGGAATCCCAGCTGCCATGGTACGGGCTGGCCGGCCTCGCCTGGCAAGGCGATCGCTGCCACAATCGCGGTTGCCACCAGCACCAGGCCGATAACGCGTGCGAACATGCTGCCGGTCGGACTTGCCGACAGCCTACCCAGAACGTCGCTCACCTTTTTCATGAAGCCTCTTTCGTGTTTGGCGATTAGCCCATGTTCAGGCAGTCCGCCGTCGCCGGAGAGATAGCGCGCGTCGGAACATTAGAAGCGGTCTATCATTGCCGCAAATGGCGAAAAAGTCCGCCGATAGTCAAAAATGGCGACCGCATTCGCCAAAATGCGAACTTTTATAAGGTGAAGTGATTACACGCTGTCATGGCTTAAGAGGACAAACCGACCGTTTGACCGGAAATCAGCTGCAATCTCGCCGTTTTCAGTTTGATTCCCACAGATTGCCGAGCGCTTACCTAACTGCGACCGAACGCCGCAGACTATGCCAACGAAATGTGTGGGGTGGCATGGTTGAGAGAACATTCGGGTGGTGGCAGATCCCAGCACCGACCCAGGTTGGCGATGGCCCGGCGTTCATGCCGCACTGCCACAGCAATGCCGTTTTGTTGAAGTCCACACGGCCTCGCAACCGGTGGACAACCGTGGTTTTATCGTTGTTGCGATTCGCGAGGCTGGGTCGCACGGCATGGCAAGCTGGTCATCAATGGGCATAGCGGGGCATTTCAAGCTTTGAGCATTCAAGCGATGGTAATAGCCGCTCAGCGCTTCATTGCGGGTGTCGCGATGGCAGCGGGCGCGTTGGGATGGGTTGTTGGCGCAGGCCCAATCGGACCGGCCGCAGCGCAGACCGGCACAACGGCTGCTGAAATGATCGGGGCATGGGAAATCAGGTGCGAAACGCCGCCCGGGGCGCCATCAGAAATCTGCGCCATGCTGCAAATCGTCAATGCGCAGGACCGGCAGAATATCTCGCTGGCCGTCGCCATTCGCAAACTGACGGTTCAAGAGAACGGCCAGGCCCGTCAGCTCGACTTATTGCGAATTCAGACGCCGCTGGGGCTCCTGCTGCCAAGCGGGGTCGGGCTGCTGGTTGATGGTGAGCAGGTTGGACGTGTCCCCTACACCAGGTGTGTACCCAACCGATGTGTCGTTGAACTTCCGCTGACCCCTGAATTGCTGGCGCGCTTCAAGGCCGGCAATGACGCCATCTTCACGGTTTTTCAGACGCCGGAAGAAGGAATTGGCATTCCAATCTCGCTAAATGGGTTTTCTGCCGCATATGATAGGTTGAAATAGCGTTCCCGCCAGTAGCGACCGCGCACCAACCTCACCCGTCCAGAGACGCGCCTACCGAGGCCGCTCCGGCCTAGGTGCCGTGGCGGACCTGCATGGCGAACGGGGAGAATTAATATGTCTGATCAAAAGCTTGGCGATCATCATCCGCAGGTGGTTCTGGCCGCCGCAGGGCTTGACGAAGCCCAGGTAGCGAAAATTGTCGGTGATGCGCTGACAGGTGCGGATGATGGTGAGCTGTTTGCGGAGTATGGCCAGAGCGAAACGCTGATGTTCGACAATGGTCGGCTCAAAGTGGCCAATTTCGATACAAGCCGTGGCATGGGCTTGCGCGCGATTGCGGGCGAAAAGGCAGGTTACGCCCATACCACCGACATGTCGGAAGCGGCAATCCGTCGACTAGGCGACGCGGTCGGTATTGTAACCAAGGGTCACGAGGGAACCTGGGCGGATGCCCCTATGCGGACCAACACGCGGCTGTATGGTGACGAAAACCCGATCCAGATGCCGCAATTTGCCGAAAAGTCCGAGCTTCTGCAGAATATCGACGCCTACGCCCGGTCCAGAGACAGCCGCGTCTCGCAGGTGACCGCATCGCTGTCAGCCTCCTGGAAAGTGGTCGAGATCGTTCGGCCAGATGGCGCCATCTACCGCGATGTTCGCCCGTTGGTGCGGTTCCACGTGAGTGTTGTGGCGGAACAGGATGGGCGCCGGGAACAGGGCAGCTACGGTACTGGCGGACGGCAGCCTTTTGCCGAGTTCATTACAACCGAGAACTGGCAGGCGGCGGTGGATGAAGCGATCCGCCAAGCCAATGTGAACCTCGAAGCGATCCCCGCGCCGGCTGGCGAGATCGATGTTGTCCTGGGCGCTGGTTGGCCCGGTATCCTCTTGCATGAAGCCGTTGGTCACGGGCTCGAGGGTGATTTCAACCGCCGAGGTGAGAGTGCATTTGCCGGACTGATGGGCGAGATGGTTGCCTCTGAAGGCGTGACTGTGGTCGATGATGGAACGATCGCAGGACGGCGCGGATCGCTGTCGATCGATGACGAAGGTACGCCGACCCAGAATACCGTACTGATCGAGAACGGCCGTCTGGTCGGCTACATGCAGGATCGCCAGAACGGCCGGCTGATGGGCGGTGCGTCAAGCGGCAATGGCCGGCGGCAGTCCTATGCTCACATTCCGATGCCGCGTATGACCAACACCTACATGCTCAATGGCAGCTATGACCCTGGTGAGATTCTCGCATCGGTGGACAGGGGGCTCTATGCCGTGTCGTTCGGCGGCGGTCAGGTGGACATTACCTCGGGCAAGTTCGTGTTCGAGTGCACCGAGGCTTACATGGTCGAGAACGGCAAGATCGGTGCCCCGGTCAAAGGTGCGATGATCATTGGTAACGGTCCTGACGCACTGACCCGCGTGCCCATGGTGGGCAACGACATGAAACTGGATCCCGGCATCGGCACCTGCGGAAAGAACGGTCAGGGTGTCCCGGTCGGCGTCGGTCAACCCACATTGCGTATCAACCGGATTACGGTTGGCGGCACGCAAGACGCGGCCTGACGGACAATTTGAATGGCAGGGGCCACCGAAATCCCGGTCTTCCTGAGCCAACCCGTCGTCCTGCTCAGTGCCGCGGTCGTCGCGGTGCCATTGTTCAAGAAGTTCAGGCTCTCGGCGGTACTCGGTTATCTCGCCGCCGGCATGGTTGTCGGCCCCGCGGTGCTGGGGTTTTTCGACAGCGGTGAGGACATGATGCACTTCGCCGAACTTGGCGTCGTGCTTCTGCTGTTTGTCATTGGGCTCGAACTCAAGCCGTCCAGGCTGTGGACGATGCGAAATGACATTTTTGGGCTCGGATCGGCCCAGATCCTCACCGCGGCTGCCGGTATCATGGCCCTGGCAATAGCGGCGGGATACAGCTTCGGTGCGGCTCTGGTCGCCGGCATGGGGCTTGCGCTGTCGTCGACCGCCCTTGTCATGCAGATCCTTGATGAGCGGGCTGAAATGCAGACCGAGCATGGACGCAAGGTTTTCGCGATCCTGCTTATGGAAGACCTCGCCATCGTGCCGATGCTTGGCATCGTTGCACTATTTTCAAGTGGGCCGGAGGCGACCACGGCGGAACTTCTCACCACAGGTCTCTCCATGGCGGCCGCTGTGGTCGCAGTGATTTTGGCTGGCCGCTATCTGCTCAACCCCTTCTTTGCGCTGCTTGCTTCAACTGGTGCACGCGAAATCATGACAGCGGCCGCACTGCTTGTTGTCGTTGGCGCAGCCACCGTGATGGTGGCGGTCGGACTGTCCATGGCGATGGGCGCATTTCTGGCAGGTGTGCTGCTCGCTGAGTCCAATTTCCGGCATCAGCTTGAAGCCGACATAGAGCCGTTCCGCGGCATATTGCTGGGCCTGTTCTTCATGACTGTCGGGATGACGGTCGATCTGGACGTCGTGTTCTCCAATTTCCGCATGCTGGTGATGGCGACGCTGGCCGTCATGATCATCAAGACAGTGACGCTCTATGCGACACTGCGGCTCACCAGAACGAGCCATTCGGTATCGCTACGTTCATCCCTGCTGCTGGCCCAGGGCGGTGAATTCGGCTTCGTGCTGTTCTCGGCCGCTCTATCTGGCGGATTGCTGTCTGCCGACCGTGCCAGCTTCCTGATCGCTCTGGTCACACTATCCATGGCGCTGACACCGTTTCTCGTGATGATTGCTGACCGTTTCGCCCATGAGGCTGGGCCGGGCGCCATGGAAGAGGACTTCTCGGACGCGCAGGGCTCCATTCTGATGATCGGGTTTGGGCGCTTCGGACAGGTTGTTTCGCAACCTTTGCTGGCAGCAGGGCTCGATGTGACAATCATCGAGAAGGATGTCGACCGCATCCGAGATGCGCGCTCGTTCGGCTTCAAGGTCTACTATGGCGACGGCACGCGGCTTGATGTGCTGCGCGCCGCCGGTGCGTCTCGTGCCCGCCTGATCTGCGTGTGTGTCGACGATGAAGGAGCCGCCGATCGCGTGACCGAAATCGTTCGGGCAGAGTTTCCCTATAGTTTGCTCGGTGTGAGAGCCTTTGACCGCGGACATGCGCTCAAGCTCGAGGCTCTGAACACGGACTTCGAGATTCGGGAGACCTTTGAGTCGGCACTGGCCTTCGGCCGTAAGGCCTTGGAGGCCATGGGTGTGGAACACGATATGGTGGTGGCCATTCTGGCCGATGTCCGCGCCCGCGATTCGGAACGATTCGAACTTCAGCGTGCAGGCGGGATTCGCGCAGGAATAGACCGTCTACGGGTCCGTCCGGAGCCGCTTGTACCGCCAAAGAACGAAGTAGAGCCGCTTTCGGTGGAATCCGATGCCGTCGCTGGGAGTTCAAACGAATCCCGTTATGATTCGGAGAAAAATACCCTGAAATAGTGAGATTCAGCCCTCTCAGAGCGTGTCTGGATTATTAACAGCAGCTTAATCACTGTTGCATGTTTGCATCGGGAGCACCCAAAAGCTGGTCCTGACGCCCTCAATGGGCTGTGAAACGTCGATGGTCGATTGCGTTGCAGAAATGCCCCCAGTAGGTTCATCGGCGTTTCGGTTAACTTCTTGGGGGTCCCCAGAATGAAAAAATTCGCAATTGCCGGCGCAGCCGTTTTGGCTCTCGCCGTGGCAGCTTGTGCTGACCACCACCACAAAGAGCCTGTTATGGTGAAGGGCTTCGCGCCCACCGCTGAAGCTCCGGTTGTTGGTGTGGCTCCGGCTTCCAACTGGAAGTAATTCCAGACTGATTTCGCGGGCCTTGCGTATGCGGGCTCGCAAAAGCAGACAGAAGGTACTGATGGCTTCGGCCATCAGTACCTTTTTTGTTGCGCAAAACGATGTGTCGCGTGGCAAGTGTTGCGGCAGACAGAAACATCGAACCGGGGCAGTGTGCGACTGGGCGAGACAGCCGACGCGGACCCGGTCGTTGTCGCGCCGCCCAATCCCGCGGACACCGAAGCCAGGCTGTCTCACGCATTCAGGGCGCTGTCATCCTGGGAACAGTCAGAGGCCGCGCGCGCGATCG
>JBCDCP010000141.1:0-6725 GCA_039181495.1 Pseudomonadota bacterium
CCCGCGCTTCTGCGCCTCGGCAATCACGTCCGGTCCGCGTCGCGCCTGTTCGGTCCGTTCTATGTCTTCAGAGAGCGTCATCGCCCCAGAGATAGGGCGATTCCGGTGCCGACGCTATGGTCGGGCACTATTCCGGGATGCCTGCTATGTCGGGCGTTTCCCAGGCCAGATGCTGTCCGCCATCTATGGCGAGCATCTGGCCGGTGAAGGCGGGGCTGTCGAGGATGAACCCGATGGCACGGGTGATGTCGGCCGGCGTGGCGCCGCGCTTGAGCGGCAAGCCGTCGATCTGGGCCTGGAAGTCCTCGGGGCGCTGACGCGCATTCTGCAGCGTTGGTCCGGGGCCAATGCCAGCCACCCGAACACGTGGAGCTAACCCTTGCGCCAGTGTCTGGGTCGCGGTCCAGAGCCCGGCCTTGGAAATCGTATAGGAGAAGAAACTCGGATTGAGCCTCCAGACCCGCTGGTCGATCATGTTGATGACGACGCCAGTGCGGTCCTCCGGGAGCGCATTGTAGAGCGCACGAGCCAGAAAAACTGGCGCTTCAAGGTTTACCGCCATATGCGCGGCCCACATCTCGCGTCTCATATCCGGTGCGTCATCGGCTTCAAAAAGCGACGCATTGTTGATCAAAACCGTGACTGGGCCGACTGCATCAACGGCCTGCTCGAAGAGCGTCTGCCAGGTCTCCGGATTTGCGAGGTCGGCTTGCAGAACGGCTGCCTGGCCGCCTGCTTGGTTGATCTCCGCTGCGATGGCGTCTGCCGCTTGCCGCGACTGGTTGACGTGCAGCACGACGCGTATGCCGCGCTGTGCCAGATAGCGGGCAGTCTGGGCACCGATCCGTTGTCCTGCACCGGTGACGAGTGCTGCACCGGATACGTTTTCGGGATAGTCTTGCCGGCTCATTGGTCAGCCTATGCCATGCCGTGGCCGAGCACATAGATACAATAGGCGACGTAACCGCCGACAAAGGCGATGCCGATGCCGCGACCGATTTCCAAACGGCGCATGACGAATGGCAGGATCAGCAGCGCACAGGCAGCCATCACCCACAAATCCGTCGACAGGAACTGCGGTTGCACCGGCACCTCGCCGACCATCGTCGTAATACCCATGATGGCCAGTAGATTGAAGACGTTGGAGCCGAGAACATTGCCGATCGCAATGGCGGACTCGCGACGGATCGCTGCCATCACGGTGGCAGCCAGTTCCGGCAAGGACGTTCCGAGCGCCACCACCGTCAGGCCGATCGCCGCTTCCGACACACCCCAGCGCAAGGCAATAACGCGTGCTGAATCGATGATGATGTCGGCTGCGATCGGCAGGCCGACAATGCCGAGCACGACAAACAGAATCGCTACCGGTAGCGCTTTGGCAGGTCCCTCAAATTCCTCAAGGTCTTCGATGTCATCGCCATTCTGGGCGCGTCGGGCTGAATCCCAGAGCCATAGCAACATCAGCAACAGCAGGAACGTGGCATGAATGTATGAGAGCGGCCCCATGAAGCACATGGCGATGAAGACGAAGGTCACGCCGATCATGTAGAGCGTGTTGCGGATCGCCCCAGGCTGATCGGTGACTGTCGGGGCAATCAGTGCTGGTGTGCCTAGCACCAGAAGAATGTTGGCAATGTTCGAACCCACGACATTGCCGAGAGCGATGTCGGGTGCACCGTCAAGTACGGCCTGGATGCAGACGATAAGTTCGGGCGCGGATGTGCCGAAGGCGACAATCGTCAGCCCGATGATAAGTGGCGGAATGTTCAGGTGGTCGGCAATTGACACAGCGCCACGCACCAGCACATCGCCTGCAGCCAGCAGCAGCCCGACACCGGCAAGCAGCATGATGTATTCGATCATCGGTGTCCTAGTCGGTCCGAGGCGAGACGGTGCGCTGACGTTCCCGCAAGCGTGCGCCGTTCTTGGCGCCTGCGCTCAAGCGGGGAGGCATGCGGTGGATCGTTGGCGAGATATAGCGAGGCTTTTGATGAATTAAAGGTTGTTCTTGTCCAAGCGGTGTTTTGGTGCTCTGGGGCCGTCTCGTCAACTTGGCCTGCCGCCGTTTATGCAACCGGCTTTCCCTGCCCGTAGTCAGCCGATAGTGTGCGTCCGCACCCGGGAGAAACAGCGCGGGTCAAGCGAGGAGAGACAAACAATGGGCGTATTCGATTTCATCAAGAGCGTGGGCGAGAAACTTGGAATTGGTGGCGAGGAAGAGTCGCCCGATGCAGAGGCCCTGAAGAAGGAAATTGAGAAGCATGGGCTTGAAGCCGAAGATCTACAGGTCGAGGTTGACGGCGACACGGTCAAGGTAGCCGGTGCGGCACCCAGCACCTCCATGCGAGAGAAGATCATTCTCACCATGGGCAATGTGCTTGGGGTGTCCAAGGTGGAGGAGGACATCTCGGTCGCCGATGCGGATGGAGACGCCACCTTCTATACCGTTGAGAAGGGTGACACGCTCTGGAAGATATCTTCGGACCACTATGGCAACGGCGCTAAGTACGAAGCCATCTTCGAGGCCAATCGCCCGATGCTAACCCATCCCGACAAGATCTATCCCGGTCAGGTGCTGCGCATTCCGCCGCTCGCCGACGCCTGATTCATCACATTTAGATACTCAACGGCCCTGGTGCGTGTTTCGAGCAGCCATCACGCGTCCGGGGCCGTTTTGCCATAGGCCTCATGGGATTCGGCGAAACGCCCGTGCCATACAACCAGTTCCGGGTGGTTCCTGCGCCACGCCCCCTCAAATCGGAAGTCGAGATAGCCGAGCGCGCAGGCAAGCGCGATGGCGCCGACATGGGGCGCTTCGGTGGGATCGGGCAGAACTCCGGCATTTTCGCTTTCCAGCGCCGTCAGAGCCCGTGATATCTTTTCAGCCTGATAGTCGAGCCATGGCTGGTGCCACACCTCCTCGGGGCGAAAGCGCTTCTCATAGACTTGCAGGATGCCTGCGTCCTTGATCCCGTCGCACAGCGCTTCGAGCCGCAGAGCCAGGATTCGTGCCGCGCCCGTTGGGATCAGTTTGCCGCCCGATAGCTCATCGAGATAGGCAACGATCACGCGTGAATCGTAGATCGTCGTACCGTCAGCCAGTAACAGGCAGGGCAATTTGCCGAGCGGGTTTTGCTGCCGCAGCGTGTCTTTGGGGTCGAGGGTGTCAGCCACCTCAACCGTAATCTGATCGGCGAGCCCGGAGATAATGGCGGCCATCTTGACCTTGCGCCCGAAAGGCGAGGGAGCGGCACTGCGCAATGTCATGGTCATGATGATCCTCCTTTGAATGATCCGTTCTTCGTGCGGTTAGTTGGTGGGCCAGACCTGGCGCAGCGCGCCGCAGCGGGCCGCGGCGCTGAAGCGCTCCATTCTGAAATCGAACTGGTCATAGACCCAGGTTCCGGCATAGCCGCAACCATCGGTGTCCTGACCCTCGCGGCGGGCGGTGAGGCTTCTGGCGCTTTCATTTAGCGCGACGTTGGCTGGTTCATCCATTCCGACCCAACCGAACTTCGGCGAGTAGCGGGCCAATGTGAGCGGGCGAACGCCACCGATTTCTCCGGTTTCCATTTCGTAGAGCCGCCACGTGCTACCAGCGCGATTGGCAATGCAAGGGATGGCGTAGACGATCGCGGTTTCAGACATGCGCGCCACCTGCGGGCGGATGCTGCCCAAAGCGCCTTCGATCAGCATTTCGCAATCGGACACGCGCAGATGCATGTCGAAGACGATCTGTGGGACACCCTTGGGAGCGGGTCCTGATGCAATGGGACCAATGCTAGCGTGATGCGCCGCGGTTGGCATCTGCGCAGGGTCAAGGCCGACTGGGCGGGCAAACTGCAAGGCCGCTGCATTCAGGCTGAGTTCGCGTGTCACCGCATCGAGGACGGTCGCAAAACCACCCAGCGGAAATCGTCGTTCGGAGGATTGCCCGGCGCTGCGGTCCGCATTGGCAAAGGCCAGGATGACACTGGACGCGGTCTTTAATTGTGTGATCAGACGGCCCGTCTTGTCCGCTTCCAAAAAATAGATATCTGCCGCCGGTCCAAACAGGGCGTAGTCATCCTGCGGTAGGAAGGTGATGTAACCCGACCCAGCTGCTTCCAGTGTCAGTGGTTCCGAAAAATCGGCAATAGGTGCGGACAGCCGGATCCCGGCAGAGAGGGCACCACCATTGCGCAGGCCAACGATAAACAACAGGTCGCCCTCGGCGTTTCGGGTGCGCATGGCGCACCCGTCCGGCCCGCAATCGGCGGACCAGCTGCCTTCCGATATGTTCAGAGCGTGTGTAGGCGCAACGAACGCGATGGACGTGGATATAGCCAGCCACGCTACGGTGAGGAATCGTCCTGCCCTGGTCATGACCGCGGTCATGAACGGTTGAATGCCGGGATATCGAGAACGCGTTTGCAACCGCGTTGGTCGACCTCGCTGCAGGCGCGGTAGGTCATGTCGCGGTTCAGGCAAACCCGCACGTCACGGATTTGCCCGGCATGACAGGAAATCGCCAGCATGGACCTGGCAAGTCCGGGATTGGCCTGGATGAAGGCTTCTTCGATCTCCGCTGCGGGGAGCGTTAGGCCTGTTTTCCGGGCCTTTGAGAACAGCTCAGGCACTGCCACCCTGTCCGCCGCTGTGCGCAACGTGTCGAAATAGCCTTGCGCGGACTGACCGCTGCAGCGGCCATGTTTGCGCCATTGGTGGAAAACCGCGTCATCGCTGGGTATCAGATCGTCAACTTCGGTGGCGATTCGGCGCGGAATCCGTTCTGGCCCCATGTCACAGAATTCCGGATAGCCGCGCTCTAATTGTGGCCACAGCCCATGCACCACCATGCCGCCGGGTGCATCGGCGCCGCACTGCTCGGTGTCGCCTTTATTGTTGGCACAGTAGCTTGGCGACCAGCTCAGCGCGAGCACCCAGAAGTCGAACGCGCCTGCTTTGGCCGACGAAACGGCGCTGCTGCCTGTCTCGCCGCGCCAGCCCTGCTCGAACAGGCCGATCACGCCGCTGAGGATCAGGAGTCCGCCAAGCAATGCCAGCAATTGCTTACGGTCCTTCATGGGTGAGCGGCCACCGGTGTCAGAGCAACGATGGTTCCGTCAGCGCCGCACGAGGCCGCGGCACCCTGGCTGATAGGAGTAAGTCGGGTCGTCGCCGACAATGCAGTAGTCGACCCCCCAGCTGACACCGACAAAGCCCTGCTCGGAGCGGATCCGGTAGATCACGGCAACGTCCCGGCCATCATTGAGCCGTGCATGGGCCTGGCAGGAGCGCGAAGCGATCAGCGCTGGTTCCCAGTGGCGATGGCTGATTTCACGCGGGCTCCAGATATCGAGGATGTGCAGACCGCTGTTCCAGTAGGTGCGCTCGGTCTCGGCGAAGCGCGCCTGCACCCGACCGATCACCTTGGCGTTGTCGCAATGCGGGCCCGACCACACCGTGTCACGCCTTCCATCGGGGTGGAAGGTGAAGTTGCGGCCATGGGGGGTGCCGTCCTGTTCGCCGGCCTGTGCGTGCGTCGCCGCGCCATCTGGCAGAGCAAGCATCGAGACTGCGGCAAACAGACCGCACAGCACTGACAGTCGTCTATGGGCCATCATACGCGTCCCCTGTCCTGATCCCCAATTTCGGCTCCATGATTGAGCGCAACTTGGAACGGAGCCTGATGACGGGTCAAGCGTTTGCGATGCGGGATGGACAATAAGGGCATGGAATCTGCGTTGGTGTCGCATTTCTGCCCGTCAATCCGCCGTTGTGGGGTCAGGAAAGCGGGCAGGACTGGCCGAGAAAGCGCCAGGAGGTGTTGTTCAGAACACGGTCGCAGACCGCACGCTGGCCGCGAATGCAGACCTGATCACCGAGCGAGTAATCGCGTTTCTCCATGCGGCAGGTGCACGGAACAGATCCGATGGATGAGCTGTGCTGCGTCGCCATGCCGACCGATGCCTGTATTGGCGCATGGCCGGCCTGGGACAGACCGCGCGGTTCGGGCGCGGCATCGGCCAGTGTCGTTGCAATCATCAGCAGAATCACAGCCGCAAGGGCGTAGACAAGGGCCGAAAAGAATGCCGGCCATCGCCGAAATACGCCAAGTTTGCGCCAGACGACTGCTTCCATAGTGCAATGCTACCACGGCATCGGCATTTTGCCAGCCCGGAGAGAAGCCTCAATTTTCAGCAGATTTTCTTCAGGTTCTGCCGAACAGACCTTGGCGATACCAGCCAGACGGCCCGATAGAGCCGCCTGGAGCCGGTTTTTCAGCGGCACAGCTTGCGCGGACCCTCATAGGGCTGAAACGTCCCGGTTTCGGCGTCGAAGCTGCGATATTTGTCGGCGCAATAGTCATACCATTTATCGGTGAACGGCTCGGGCGCCACGGTCCACTGATGCGCGACCTGTGGACCGGGTGCTGCACTGCGGCGTTGCGGCTGCGGCGGTGTTGCGTAGGAGCGATAGCGGTTTGAGCGCCGGTCGTAGCGATTGGATTCATTGGCGATGATCGCGCCGATGGCCAATCCGATCACCGCACCGGCGATGGCTGCGACCGCTTCATCATCATCGTCCTTGTGGTGATGGTGCCTGTGATGACGCTGGTGGCGAAGCGCGCGGCGATGCTCGCGATGGGCCTTGCGGTAGGCCCAAGGCGGCGGGGCGTCATAGTAGCCGTAGTCATAGTAACCGCGGTCATAGCCGTAATAGCCATCGGCCTGCGCCTCACC
>JBCDCP010000142.1:0-6723 GCA_039181495.1 Pseudomonadota bacterium
GCCAAGTTCAAGCCTCGGTGGGGAGGGGTCGCGGGTGGATTATAATGCCTACATGTGTGGAGTTGAAAATGTTGGTCGTTTTGCCTGGTGTCAGACTGAGGGAGGGGGACCGGTGTAGGAGATATTCTGTGCACGTGGGTAGATATATGGGTTAGGCGTTTGTGCAATGTGCCGTGCCGATAACACTGGAAAACATGAGTGCGAGTTCATGATGAGAATGGTTGGCGGCCAAAATTGCAGGCATCAGTTTCTAGTCCATAGTATTTTTCGGTATCAGGGCAGATGATGCAGCCTTTCGATACTTTTTAAAATTGACACACTTATTAGTAGGGGGATTCCAGGACAGATCGACCAAGGCTTGACACCACCATGTCTAGAAAAATATGAAACTTTATCTCCGGGGTATTTTTGGGCCATAAACACGCCTGTGAGAATCTTAGCCCCCTCCAACCAACGGTGACCGAGTTATTTCTGATCGCGCTTGCGGCCGGTCAGCACGACTTTCTCCGCATTGACGACGATGACGTTATCGCCGCAATCGATATGCGGCGTGTAGGTTGGCTTGTGCTTGCCGCGAAGGCGGTTGGCAATGAGCGCCGCGAGCCGCCCGACCACGAGGCCGTCGGCATCAATCAGCACCCACTTCTTGTCCACCTCGGCGGGTTTTGCCGAATAGGTTTTCATGTGTCGAACCAAAATCTGCTCTGATCAAAACAAACAGGCGCCCACCATTCGCGAACGCCCGTCTTCTGAGCTCGGCTTTTAAGGCGTCATTCCAGGTTCGTCAAGCAGCCCTATCAGCATAATTCTACAAAAAATCCATAAAAATCAATATCTTGAAATTTAGGTAATATAATACCGCACAACTCAACGGTCTGCCGGGATCGAATAGGTCCCAACCGCGTGGCAGACAGGTAGCGCCTCTTCTGTCTCGGCGACCGCCACCTCGCCCACGGCGAGACGCTTACCGAGTTTCATCAAACGGCAGACACCGATCAGGTCTCCTGGTTCGGGCTTGCGCAAGAAATTGAACGATAGGCTTGTCGTCACTGCCAAAGCGACCGGACCGACCTGCGACAGGATGGCCGCGTAAAGGGCATAGTCGGCCAGAGCCATCATCGTCGGACCGGAGACGGTGCCGCCAGGACGGAGTTGGTCGTAACCCGCGGTCAACCGAACGATGGCCTTTTCCGGCGTAACGCTCTCCAGCCGGTAGACCTCCGTGTCCACCTGCGGAAACACCTCGGCGAGATAGGTACGCAGGGCCTCCGTGCCCATTGCCAGCGTTCTACCGTCAGACGCTGCATCCATCGTTGATCCCTTTCTCGTGAGAACACGGCCATTAACATGGCTCTTGCTCGCGTAACTCTGCTAATGTCCCGAAACACAGCAGGCGGCAACCGGTTTCACAGAGGGTCTGACATGAATTCGCCGACCGACCAGTCATCGGCAGCGGCATCCGAAGATGTTCTGCTGACCGATGTCACAGACAGCATTGCAACGCTGACACTCAACCGGCCCGATGCGCGCAACGCGCTGTCTGAACCGCTTTTGCTGGCCTTAAGCGCGCAGCTGGACAGCATTGCTGCCGACCGAACCATAACAGCGGTCATCATCGCCGGCAGCTCGCCGGCCTTCTGCGCCGGGCATGATCTTCGCGAGATGACCGCTGCCCGTCAGAGCGAGGACAATGGCCGCGCTGCCTACGAACACCTGTTCGCGCTCTGTAGCGACGTGATGCAAAAGATTATTGCCCTACCGCAGCCAGTGATCGCCGCGGTCGAAGGCATCGCCACGGCCGCTGGCTGCCAACTCGTCGCCACATGCGATCTGGCCGTTGCTGGCAAAGACGCACGCTTTGCCACGCCGGGCGTGCATATCGGCCTGTTCTGCTCAACCCCCATGGTGGCGCTGTCCCGAAACCTGTCGCGTAAACATGCCATGGAGATGCTGCTTACCGGCGATCTGATCGGAGCAGAGGATGCTGCCCGCATGGGGTTGATCAATCAGGCGGTCGAGCCGGGAACGGCACTGTCCGGCGCGCGCGAGATCGCCGAGAAGATCGCGTCAAAAGCGCCGGCAGTGACCGCCATTGGCAAGCGTGCGTTCTACAGACAAGCGGAACTGCCTCTGTCCGAAGCCTATGATTATGCGAGCCGCGTCATGTCGGAAAACATGATGCTGGCATCGGCCAGAGAAGGCATCGGTGCGTTCGTCGAGAAGCGAACACCCGATTGGCCGGAGGAAAAACCCGACGCTGTTTCCATCGCGGATAAGAAAGACGCCGGTGAATGACCCATCTCCCGCATCACGATTCCTACACCGACGAGCATGTTCGCAGCGTTCTCAGATCGGTGCAGAACATCGCTATGGTTGGCGCCAGCGCCAACCCGATCCGGCCGAGCTACTTCGTCCTGAAGTATCTGATCGAAAAGGGCTACTCGCTGTTCCCGGTAAACCCAGGGCTGGCCGGTAAGGATATTCTGGACGCGAGGGTCTATGGCAGCCTCGCCGATATTCCTGAGCCGATTGATATGGTGGATATCTTCCGTAACTCAGAAGCGGCTGGCGCAATTGTCGATGAATCGATCGCGCTTGAGCCTCGACCAAAGGTGATCTGGATGCAGCTCACCGTTCGCAACGACGAAGCGGCCGCACGTGCAGAAGCGGCTGGCATGCAGGTCATCATGAACCGTTGTCCAAAGATCGAATATGGCCGGCTGTCGGGAGAGATCGGATGGGCTGGCGTCAACTCACGAACGCTGTCCGCGCGCAAGCCATCCATGGCAGCGGGCCGCCTGCAACGACGTTCAATCTAAAATACAGAAGAATCTCGGGCATTATTTTATTTCACGTTCACGTACGGAATTTTCGCCCCCAGCCATAGACAGGCAGATGCATCCGGGCCTAAAACGCGCCCGCCGATGGGAGCGGTTGGTCTCCCAACAAACGTGTTTCAGCAGGAGACGCCATCATGAGCAGCCGCGATCCCGGCTTTTCGACCCTCGCCATTCATGCAGGCGCCCAGCCAGATCCCGCAACTGGCGCGCGTGCAACGCCCATCTACCAGACGACGTCTTTCGTCTTCGAGGATTCCGACCATGCCGCGTCGCTGTTCGGCCTTCAGGCGTTTGGCAACATCTATACGCGCATAACCAACCCGACCAATGCGGTGCTGGAGGAGCGTGTCGCAGCCCTTGAAGGCGGCACGGCTGCGCTTGCGGTAGCCTCCGGTCATGCTGCTGAACACCTGGTCTTCCATACGCTGCTGGAGCCCGGCGACAATTTCGTCTCTGCGCGTCAACTTTATGGCGGCTCGATCAACCAGTTTGGCGAAGCCTACAAGAAGTTTGGCTGGGATGTATCCTGGGCTGATATCGATGACATCGGCAGCTTCGAAGCCGCCATCAATGACCGCACTAAAGCGATCTTTGTGGAGTCCCTCGCCAACCCCGGCGGGCTGGTGACGGACATGGAAGCGATCGCAGCGGTCGCCAAGAAGGCTGGAATCCCGCTCATCGTCGACAACACCATGGCCACGCCCTATCTGTGTCAGCCCTTCAAGCACGGCGCTGATATCGTGGTCCACTCGGCAACCAAGTTTCTTGGCGGGCATGGCACATCGATCGCCGGCCTGATCGTCGATGGCGGCAGTTTCGACTGGTCGGCAAGCGACAAATACCCCTCGCTGTCCAAACCCTGCGCCTCCTATCAGGGCATGGTTTTGCACGAGACCTTCGGCAATTTCGCTTTCGCCATTGCCTGCCGCGTGCTGGGCCTGCGCGATCTTGGCCCTGCCCTTTCGCCGTTCAACGCTTTTATGGTGCTGCACGGTATCGAAACGCTGCCGCTGCGCATGGAGCGGCACTGTCAGAACGCACTCGACGTGGCGAAGTTCCTGCAGGGTCACGACAAGGTGGCCTGGGTTCGCTATGCCGGTTTGCCGGGCGATGACTATTACGATCTTGGACAGAAGTATTGCCCGCGCGGCGCGGGTGCGGTGTTCACCTTCGGGGTCAAGGGCGGATATGAGGCCGGATTGAAACTGGTCTCCAATGCGCAGCTGTTCTCACACCTGGCCAATATTGGCGACACGCGCAGCCTGATCATCCATCCGGCCTCAACCACGCACCGGCAGTTGACCGACGAACAACGCGCCCAGGCCGGCGCCGCCTCGGATGTGGTCCGGCTTTCAGTGGGCATCGAAGATGCGGAAGACATCAAGGCCGACCTCGACCAGGCGCTCAACGCCGCCTGACCGACAATTCAGCTTTGACCAACGAAAAGACGGTGCGGGTTCAGGCCCGCGCCGTTTCCATTTGAGAGGGAGGCTCGGCCACGCGATCCGGTTGGATTGCCCAGACCTGCCGCAAATGAGTCACCGCCAGCCCAATGAGAACGATGGCCAGCGCCTGATGGGCAAGCGCAGCGGAGATCGGCACGCCGGTGAGCAGCGTGGCGATACCCAATCCGGCCTGCATCGTCACACCAAGCCCAAGAAGTGCCGCAACCACACGTGCCCCTCCCGGTGACAGTACCGCTAGTGCCAATGCTGTCTGGATGAGAGCCACAATCAGAACGATGTAGCCCATCATGCGGTGATTGAACTGAACGGTGGTCACATCCTCGAACAGATTACGCCACCACGGCTCCATGCCGTACATCAGATCCGGGATCAGCATGCCGCCCATGGTCGGCCATTCCCTATAGGCAAATCCGGCGTCAATTCCGGCGACAAACGCGCCAAGTATCATCTGAACAAACAACAAAACCGCAAACAGGATCGCTCCAACACGAAGGCTTCCGAGCCGGTGACTGGCGTGGGCGACAAGGCGCGCACCGGCCTGCCCTCGCTGAGCCAGCCAGACCAGATAGCCGAAAATCACCGTCGCCAGCCCCAGATGGGTCGCAAGTCGGTACGGGCTGACATCCACCCGCTCGGTCAATCCGCTGGCGACCATCCACCAGCCAATCGCACCTTGAATGCCGCCAAGCCCGAAGGCCGCGAGAGACAGCCACATCGTCTTGCGATCAAGCCAACCGCGCCAGAGGAAGAAGATAAAGGGGATAAGAAACAGGACACCGACCAGTCGCCCCAGGAAGCGGTGTCCCCACTCCCACCAATAGATGAACTTGAATTCCTCGAGGCTCATCCCTCGGTTGATCTGCTGATATTCGGGGATCTGCCGGTACTTCTCCAATTCCAGCAGCCATGCTTCAGTCGAAAACGGTGGCAAGACGCCGGTCACCGGACGCCATTCAACAATCGACAGACCAGAATCCGTGAGCCGCGTCGCACCACCGACAACAACCATCGCCAGGACAGCAAGCGCCAGTGACCAGAACCATAGCCGGACGATCGGACGCACAGCCGGTCCGCCGGTCTTCGTTGTGTCCTGGAAGGCAAGGGTCATATGTCACACTTCCACTGAGCTTTCGGTTGTCTAATTATGGCGTAGAAGACATCAAAACAAGCACGCGCGAACCGGTGACGACCAGTTACCGCACCTGCGCAAGAATACCCGAGCGGAGTCCGCGAAATGGAAGTTTCCAGCAGCCGCAAATTGATCGGCATGCTCGGCCTGATCGCCTATCTGACGGTTTATTGCATCGCTGTCATCGCGGTCACTGCGACATGGATGACCGATCAGAACATCCTTATCCAGACAATCTTCTACGTGATCGCCGGCCTGGCCTGGCTGCCGCCGGCGCGGTGGCTGCTGTACTGGATGAATGGAGTCGTCCGAGATTCCCGCGGCGCGTGAATCAGCACCACTACGCCACGTTGAGCTTGCGGCCCTTGTTGAACACAAGTGACGGCACGCCGGAGAGCAGCGCATCGAGATAGCGGATCGCCTGAAACTCTCCATTGAGCGAAATCCGCGGAAGCGCGGTCATGTGATCGACATGCTCCTGATAGAGCACCCCTGGGCGGGTGGTCACGGCCGTCTCAAAACCGACGTCTGCAGCGATGTCGAACTCGCGCTGTCCGGCCGACGTGGGGTCACCAAATGGATAGGCGAAATGGCGCGGCGCCTTTTCCAGATAGCTCGAAAGGATGTCGACGCTGTTGGCCATTTCGGCGCGCGCAGCACGCGGATCGAGACGGCAGAGATTGGGATGGCTAACCGTATGCGCTCCGATGGTCACGATCGCATCGCGATCGAGCACCTGAATCTCATCCCAACTCAGGGCGGCCAGCTCCGTGATCGCTGAAATGTCGACTCGATAGCGCACGGCAAGTTCACGGATAAACGCACGGCGTTCTTTGTCCGGCCTGTGGCGCAGCCACCAGTAGACTCGCTCATAGGCCGAGTACTTTTCATCTCGCGTCTCCGACGCCACCTGCTGTGGCTGCCCGTCGATGACAAAGTTCAACTCATCGGTCTTGTTGATCACGGCCTCGATAACGCGCCACCACAGCTCTGCCGTGCCATCCGGCATGCCGGTCGCGACATAGATCGTAAACGGGCATTCCATCTCTTTGAGAACCGGGTAGGCGAATTGCAGGTTGTCCCGGTACCCGTCATCAAATGTCAGCACTGCGAAGGG
Organism: Pseudomonadota bacterium; assembly: GCA_039181495.1. Taxonomy (GTDB): domain Bacteria; phylum Pseudomonadota; class Alphaproteobacteria; order Rhizobiales; family Tepidamorphaceae; genus JBCDCP01. The sequence goes on from JBCDCP010000142.1 coordinate 6,553, forward strand.
CCGTCGGGTCGGATTGGCCAGACGTTCGGCCACCTGGCCGATCGGGATGAACTCGTAACCAGCGCGCCGCACACGGCGCACGACAAGTCTCAGGAAATCCGGCTGGATCTCCAGAATTCTGTTTGGTTGGAACAGGTTGGATGAACGTGGCTTGACGTGATGCAGCGTGAA
>JBCDCP010000143.1:0-6503 GCA_039181495.1 Pseudomonadota bacterium
CTCGAAGCCGATCCATGGGAAGGTGTCGAAGCCAAGTATCCGGTTGAGTCGAAGTTCACCGGCCGTGTGACCAACATCACGGACTATGGTGCGTTCGTCGAACTCGAGCCGGGTGTGGAGGGCCTGATCCACGTCTCCGAAATGAGCTGGACGAAGAAGAACGTCCATCCAGGCAAGATCGTCTCGACCAGCCAGGAAGTGGAAGTGGCCGTTCTCGAGGTCGACCCCAGCAAGCGCCGCATTTCGCTCGGTCTCAAGCAGACCATGTCGAACCCGTGGGAGAGCTTCGCACAGCAATTCCCGGTGGGCAGCAAGATCGAGGGCGAAGTCAAGAACCGTACCGAATTCGGTCTGTTCATTGGCCTGCCCGGCGATGTGGACGGCATGGTCCACCTGTCCGATCTCGACTGGAACCGCCCTGGCGAACAGGCGATCGAAGACTACGAGCGCGGGCAGATGGTTGAGGCCGTCATCCTTGATGTGGATGTCGACAAGGAGCGCATCTCGCTTGGCGTCAAGCAGCTGTCCGGTGATCCGTTCACCGAATCCACCGGCGAAATCGGCAAGGGCAAGGTTGTCACCTGCGAAGTCGTCGAGGTGAAGGACAACGGCCTTGAGGTGAAGATCGCCGATACCGATTTCTCCACCTTCGTCCGCCGTGCCGATCTGGCTCGCGACCGGTCCGAACAACGGCCCGAGCGCTTTGCTGCAGGGGAACGTTTCGACGCTCGTGTGACCCAGTTCGATCCCAAGGCCCGCAAGGTTTCGGTGTCGATCAAGGCACTCGAGATGGCCGAGGAGAAAGAAGCCATTGCGCAATACGGCTCGACTGATGCCGGTGCGTCGCTCGGTGACATTCTCGGTGCCGCTCTGAGCCAGGCACAGGATGCGGCCGACGATGAAGAGAAGAAGGATGAAAAGAAGGACGGCTAATTCGCCGTAATTCAGTCATCATGTATCGTGAGACAAGGCGGCGGAGCGCAGGTTCCGCCGCTTTTTTCGCACCTTGGTAAGTGAATCCGCCGGTGGAGTTGCTACATTCGGATGAAACGGCATCAGCAGCAACAGTGAGGCATTATGTCGATTGATGCAGACTATCTTGTGGACCGTAAACGGCTGCAGCGGAAGGTGTCATTCTGGCGCGTCTTGGCCTTCATCATCCTGCTGGCCGCTCTGCTGGCCGCTGCAGGTCTGACCGCCCGCGACACGCTGACCGCACAGATTGCGCGGGTCCCGGTGAATGGTGTCATCACCGATGATTGGGATACCCGCGAACTGCTCCGCCGGCTTGGCGAGTCCGACCGGGTGAAAGCCGTGATCCTTGCCATCAATAGCCCCGGCGGCACGACGGGCGGAGGCGAGGCGCTCTATGACGCGGTGCGTGAACTCAGCGACAAGAAGCCAGTGGTTGCCACGATCGGTACGCTCGGCGCGTCAGCCGCCTACATGACCGCACTGGCGACCGACCGCATCTATGTGCGCGAGACCTCAATTACGGGATCCATCGGGGTTCTGTTCCAGTGGGCCAATCTTGAGGAGCTGACCAAGACCATCGGTGTAGACGTCCGAACCATCACCTCTGATCCGCTGAAGGCACAGCCGTCCCCGTTTGAACAGGAATCAGAGCAAGCGCGGGCCGTGATCGAGACAATGATCGGCGACACCCATGGCTGGTTCGTCAACATATTTGCCGAACGCAGAGACATGACTCAGGCGCGGGCACGCACACTAGCCGATGGTCGGATCTATTCGGGTATGCGTGCGTTGGAACTGGAAATGGTCGATGCTATCGGCGGTGAGCGTGAAGCACGCGAGTGGTTGATCGCCGAACGGGGCATTCCGGGAGACGCCAAGATCCGGGAATGGACGCCGGACTCGCCGGTGCCCGAGGCCCCGTTTGTCGGGCGTGTCGGGGATTGGGTGATCGCGGCTCTTGGCCTTGAACGACTGAAGGCGCTTGCTGAAAAGCTAACACCGCTTGACGGTCTGGTCAGCGTTTGGCACCCTCAACAGATTGAAGAATAAGCGAGAATTTCGCAGGCGAAAGGGCGCATCGCGTGGTCAGGCGCTGAGCGGGGACCGTGTCTGATGCGACGAAGTGACCGGAATGGGCAAGCATTCCGGATGTGGGCAGGGCAATGATCAAATCGGAACTGGTACAGCGGCTTGCCGCCGCCAATCCGCACCTCTATCAGCGAGACATTGAGTTGATCGTCAACACGGTGTTCGATGAAATCATCGCAGCGCTGGCAAAAGGCGATCGCGTGGAGTTGCGCGGTTTTGGAACCTTCTCGACCAAGGTGCGTCCGGCACGAACCGGCCGTAACCCCAGGACCGGCGAGACGGTCGAAGTGGCGGAGAAGTCCGTGCCTTTCTTCAAGATGGGCAAGGAACTGCGCGAGCGCCTCAACAAATAGACCGGCGCGCGCATAGCGGGACACAAAGATGATCCGGAAACTGGTCTTTCTGCTGGTGACCCTGCCGCTCAGTCTGATTCTGCTGGCGTTTATCGTCGCCAATCGGCATCAGGTGCTGGTCTCGTTCGATCCTTTCAATACCAGCGAACCGGCCTTCGCACTGACGATGCCGGCATTCATTCTGATGTTTGGCTGCCTCCTGATCGGCGTCCTGCTGGGCGGCGTTGCCACGTGGTTCAGCCAGGGACAGTTCCGCAAGGAAGCGCGCGAGCAGCGCTTCGCAGCGGCCAAGGCTGAGCGTGATGCCGAAGAGCTCAAGCGAAACCTGAAGGCAGCCCAGTCCGAGACCGGCGTCAGCGCAGGCGCGCTACCCTCTCCGGCCGCGCGCGGCTGACGGACCGGGACGCGGGGGCCGACGTCAGGCAATGCGCGTCATTACCGCCGCCGACATCACCGAAGCCATTACCCATCGCAGCATGATCGAGGCACTCCGCGAGGCCTTTCGGTCAAAATACGTCACACCGCTGCGCCATCATCACACGATTGCCCGCACTGATCGGCCCAGTTCCGACATACTGCTCATGCCATGCTGGACCGATTTCGAGGCACAGGGCCATTCCGACCGTGGTTTCCAGGGCGTCAAGCTGGTGACGGTAACGCCCGACAACGCGGAACGCAGCAAGCCATCGGTGATGGGCGTCTATGTGCTGTTCTCGGGCGTCAGCGGCGAGCCTCTGGCGATGATCGACGGTCAGGCTCTGACACTTTGGCGTACAGCAGACGCCTCGGCTCTTGCCTCGAGCTATCTGTCGCGCAGCGATTCAACCCGTTTGCTGATGGTCGGAGCCGGTGCACTGGCACCGTTCCTGATCGGGGCGCATGCCGCGGTGCGCCCGATAAGAGAGGTGCTGATCTGGAACCGGTCGATGGAGAGCGCCGAACGTGTCGCAAAGGCGCTGTCGGGCTCAGAGATGGAGGTACATGCGACAGACGATCTGCAAGGCGCCGTCGAGGGCGCGGACATCATCTCCTGCGCCACGCTGACCCAGAACCCGTTGATCAAGGGCGACTGGCTGCAGTCGGGCACGCATCTGGATCTGGTTGGCGCCTATCGGCCGACCATGCGCGAGGCCGATGATGCATGCATCCGCCGGGCGCGAGTCTTCGTCGACACCCGTCCTGGCGCACTGAACGAGGCCGGCGACATCGTTCAGGCCATCGAAAGCGGCGCGATGACCGAAGATGACATTTCCGGTGATTTGTTCGAACTGACCCGTGGCGAGCAGCCAGGCCGCATCCAGTACAATCAGATCACGCTGTTCAAATCGACCGGCTCAGCCATCGAGGACCTTGCAGGCGCGGTTCACATTCTGATGCGAACGTGAGGTTCATCCTATCTGTGAAACGGTGCCGGTCAGCATGGCGATATCCTCCGGCGTCGACAGACGGTGATCGCCATCATGGATCAGGCTGAGGGTCACGTCGCCATTGATCATCGCTGCGAGATCGAGCGAGACATCGGGTGGAACGGCGTCGTCCAGCCGGCCCTGCAGGATGATCGTCTGAAACGGGAACTCGAGCAGCGGCCCATCGGACAAAAGGTGCTGCCGTCCCTCCTCGAACAACCGTTTGGTGAATACCTGCACCGTGTCGTCATACTCCGACGGACGCAGCCACTCGCCTTTTTCCTCAACGGTCTTGCGGGTTTCGGCATCAAGCCGTGACCAGAGCAACCGCTCGGTCATGTCGATGGCCGGTGCGATCAAGACAAGCGCTGCGATCCGGTCTGCATCACCCCTGGCCACGAGATCGCGCGCCATGAGGGTGGCCAGATAGCCGCCCATGGATGAGCCGATCACCACCTGCGGACCTTCAGTGTATTTGTCGAAGATATGGTGGCATTCAGCCAGCCAGCGGCCGATGGTTCCATCGCGGATATCACCCGAGGACTCGCCATGGCCGGTATAGTCGAACCGGACACAGGCGCGGCCGGTTTCGGCGGCAAACTGATCCAGTGCGCTCGCCTTGGTGCCGCCAAGGTCGGACATGTAGCCAGACAGCCAGAACAGGCCGGGGCCGGGATCGCTACCGGCGGCTCTGCGTCGCGCCACGGCGAGGGTGCGCTTAAAGCCATCTTGATCGAAGGGCTCGCCGAAACGATCTGCTTCGGGCAAAGCGAACTGAGCATGCTCCGGTTCGAGGTCATCAATGCTGGGATCTTGTGTCGACATGCGAACCTTCAATTTCATAATTCTTGAAGCAAGCGCGGCTGAGATTGCTTGCGCGGACGCGGTGAACCGCCTATATCGGCGACCCAATCGGGTCATCGGCAAACGGGCATCTGCGCCATCACCTGCCGGCCGTTCGGGGTCGTTCAAAGGTGGCGTACCGGACCTAAGTTTTTTTTGCTATAGTCCCACCGCATTGTTGGCTGTATGGCCACAATTACCTGATCTATTTGCGCAACAGTCTTGAAGGAGAGCGCACCATAGCCCGTCGTCCGTTCCGACCGCAGCCGGTCGTCAAAGAAGGTCCCCGCGTCAATTCAGACATCGACGCCGACCCCATCCAGCTCATCACATCAGACGGAGATAACCAGGGTCCGACACCCTTGGCAGATGCCCTTTCGGCCGCCGAGGAAGAGGGTCTCGATCTGGTCGAGATCGCGCCTAACTCCGATCCGCCCGTCTGCAAGATTCTCGATTACGGCAAGTACAAGTTTCAGGCGCAAAAAAAGGCCAATGAGGCCCGCAAGCGCCAGAAGACGATCGACGTCAAAGAAATCAAGATGCGGCCGAACATCGACACCCACGACTACGACGTGAAGATGCGCAACATGCGCCGCTTCTTCGATGACGGCGACAAGGTGAAGGTCACGCTGAGGTTCCGCGGCCGCGAGATGGCCCACCAGGAGCTGGGTGTTCAGCTCCTGCAGCGCGTGAAAGACGACACCGAAGAGATCGCCAAGGTGGAGTTCGAGCCTAAGCTCGAAGGCCGCCAGATGATCATGGTGCTGGCACCGCGATGAGGTAATGGTCGGGCTGCGCGAGTAGCCCTATCTCAAGCAGCCCTTTCCAGACGAACAGGTAGCCGCTCTAGGTCAAGCGCCGAGCCAATTGGCCGGGCCTGGCTTTAGGACGTCGGCGGAACGCTGGCCTCATCACACAATCAACACCGATCGCTCACAAACCCCTGATGACAGGTGAATTGTGACGTGAACGTAAGGTCCCCACCTGCTGGTCATAGACGAAACGCAAACCAAGGCTGGGACCCCCGACCATGTCTTCCATTACCAACGCAGCAGATGTACCTGCAAGCAACACTTCTCCTTCGGCAACCGAGCGGCTCGTCCGCCTTCATTCACAAGATAACACCATGACAGATCTCATTTTACGCGGGCGCACGCTCACCTATTTCATTGTCACCATGATCGTGGCCGGTGCGGTTTCGACTGTGGCCTTCGACTTCTTCGGCCAGAGCCTCAGCCCCGGGCTCGGCTTCGCCAGCCTCGCGCCGGTGCCGCTGGCCAATCAGGTCATTCAGGTTCTGACCGGTGAAGGATGGCGCCCGGGCGCGCATTTCCTGCACTATTTCGCCGGCATGGTCGCCTATCCGCTGGGCTGGATGATGATTGTCGAACCGCTGCGCCGCGCTGTCATGCCTAATCTGCACTGGCTGATCGCAGCCACCGTCTATGGCGTCGCGCTCTGGGTCTTCGCGCTCTACATCATGGCGCATCTGATCGCTGGCAACCCGGCCTTTCTCAACTTCACCGGCATCACCTGGGTGGCACTCGTTGGCCACGTGCTGTTCGCAATCGTGACCGCGATCGTCTACCGCGCTCGCTACACGGACTGATCACCAGAACACTCAATCCAGACCTCTCAGACTGGCCGGGACGCGAACATGCGCCCCGGCCTTGTTGCGCGTACTGACGTCATTGGCGGCGGCTTGCATCGCAGGTTCGTTCCGCTTATACACCGCGCTCCACCCGCCGCCCGGCAGGGCATGCCGTGGCGGCGTGGATTGCTCATGCAAAACACTACTGCAGTACTGACGTCCGGATCGTTTTGTCCGGCAGGGTCC
>JBCDCP010000144.1:0-6433 GCA_039181495.1 Pseudomonadota bacterium
AATGACGGCAGTGGCGTGGTGCTGCGTGACACCCGCACCGGTTCGGACAATCTCGACTTCCTGTTCGATGTCGAAACCGTCCGCTTCACCGACGGCACACTCGCCATCACCAATGACGATCTCGTCTTCACACCAGGTGGCGGGGACACCCTCTCCACGGCAGAGAGTGATTTGTTGGTCTGATTTCGAACGTCTGCTTCGTTCTCCAAAGGCCGCCCTGAGACCTAAACGCCCTCCTAACCATATGGCGCCTTGATCTGGCTGCTAGGCGCCGACTTAAGACAATTGAGACTCGATGCCCGTTAGGGTCGGTACCCAGTAGGACAACTGGGTGTGCGGGCCCGAGCGCGCGTGCCCCGAAACAGACACCAACAGGCTTTGGCGAGACGCGAGTGCCCATGCTCTTGGGTTCGGTTGCGGGTCGCCAGCCTTGGTTTCAGTCGGAGTTCTCAAAGCCATGAACGTTGCGATATCGAGCCAGCAGCTACCCCAACTCGCTCTTACGGAGAGCGACACAGCGGGTTTGCAGAGGGGTGACGTTCGAACAACGATCATTCCCGCTGATCAATGGGACCAACTGGCGCTGCGCTTCGTTGATGTGGTGCATGAGCAGACCCAGTGCTTCAACGGCGGGCGGTGGTCGGAGGACCAGATTGAACGGCTTGCATTCTGGCAGGATGATGAACTTGCCGCTGCGGCTGTGTTGCGCAAGATGTCGGTACCCGGGACAGGTGTCCGGATCACAGTTCTGCGCTGGGGGCCATTATGGCGTCCTACCGGCAGGCCGGTTCGCGTCGAGACCCTCGCTGAGGTCTATGACAGCCTGGCGCAACGTTATGCGGCTGACTCGCGTGACTTTCTGTTGCTGATGTCGCGAACCGATCCGGCGGCCAATGATGACGCGCCAAATGCTCTCTCAGCCAGAGGCTACGAACCGCTGGTCGGCCCGGGCAGCAAGCCACGCTATTTTGTCGATGTTTCACTCGACCCCGATACTCTGAGAGCCAGCCTGGCGCAGAAGTGGCGTTACAACCTCAAGAAGTCCGAGAAGAATGGACTTGAGATCGAGATCCTGGAAGGCGAGGCCGCCTTTCAACGGTTTCGGGCGATGCATCAGGCCATGGTTCAACGAAAAGGAATTCACGAAACCGGTCCGATCGACACGCTGGCCGATATCCTGGCAGCCCCGCAGGACGAGCTGCGGCCTCTGGTCTTCATCGTCAGCCATCAGGGTGAGGCGGTTGCCGGTGCCGTGGTGGATACATCCGGCGAACAGGCCAACTATCTCTATGGCGCGACGACCGACCGCGCGCTGCCGCTTAAGGCAGGCTACTTTATGCAGTGGAAGATTGTCGAACACCTGTCAGCCTTGCCGCAATCACAGTGGTACGGTCTGGGCGGTGGCTCATCGGCGACCTGCAGCCTGCATCAGTTCAAGCGTGGCCTCGTTGGCAAAGCTGGCCTGACCATCGACGAACCGGACGCCTTCTATCGTGCAGGATCTACCTATGCTGCGTTGATTGGGGTGGCGGTTACGCGTGTTCGATGGTGGCAGGTTACTGCTCACAACGAGATTCAAAAGCGGATTTCGAGCCTCCGCTACGGATGATCCGCGACGTCGCCAATCTGGCAACGACCATTGATCTCAATAGTATTTGATCGGTAGATTTTCAGGGTGTGAGCTTCGAGATTGTCGGCTCGAGCATTCCTGCCCTTTAGGCCGCCTTGTCACGCAGCTGGTCGGCCGCCCCGCCACGCAGCTTCGCTATCAATCCAAAAATCGTGCGTCGGCTATTCTGGCTGAGGGATGCCACAAGCCATTTGGCCATGGGCCGCAGCGCAACCCGCCAGGATGCGCAATAGACCAAGCCTGCGGCAGACAGCGGGATCGCCCGCGAATAGAGCGGGATCTCAGTGTTGGTCCATTGCGTCTTGTATTCGCATGACTCGCCGAGCAGATCGTAGGTCTCGATTCCAGACTCGACGGCCCATTGCTGGGAATATTCCATCTGGGTCTTGCCGGGAGACAGGTCCCGCCAGGCCCAATCGAAGGCCCCCATATAGGCGCAGTAATATCGGTTCATACGCAGACCGATCTCGATCGCGATCGGCTTGCCGTCGCAATAGAGCCCATGTGCGAGAATGCCAATCTCGCCATGTTCGTCCGTCGCCGTCACGCCGGACAGGAAGCTGAGGGTCTCAGGGCGCGAGAGCTGCGTTGAGGTCCGACCGGTCTTCTCCAGCCAGTCATTCTTCATGATCAGGGCTTGGCGGACAAGCTCGCGAAACTCATCGGTGCCGCCCCTGTGAACTCCGAACGTCAACTCGCCGTGCTTTGCAAGACGGTTGCGCCGTTGGTTCCTGCGCCTGCGGATTTTCTTCGGCAGCGCGGCGCGGCATTCTTCCCAGGTGCCGCACGATTGCAGATCAAGCACCGATGAACTGGTTTGACCATATTCGGCCATACCTCGGGATATAACGATTTCGCCGAGCGTCGTGCCAGCAGGGCAGCGGTCCAGCAGTGCTGCATCGATCTCCGAAAGCGCCATTGCGTCATTAATAGCCGAGACAATGATGTCGTCGGGAATCTGTTCGGTGTCCGCGATCAGATTGCTATACTGGGCGTATGGCGCGGAGAGGTTCTTTAGCAGGCGCAACCCAATCCGGTTGCGCTCAATCATCAGCGGCCAGACAAGCACCAACTCGCTATTCTTGCGCAGGGTATAGACCGCAGCAGAGGGGCTAAGCCCATCTGTTGTCCTCTCGCGGCTGACAAGACAGGCGAGACACCAATCAACGCTCTGAAACATCGAGAATGGTTGGCTGCATCTGGCTTCAAGCGCGCGCCATTCGCTCTCGATTGCAGAAATCTCGATGCGCGAGCTGAGGCATTGCAGTTCGAATCTGTCGTCGCCCCGCACGTAAGCGGAGATCGGCGCCGACTGATGTGTTGCTGATGACACTGGTTCCAGTCTTTGCAGCATGTCGAACTCTGGTGCCGGTCGGTGTGCTGCGTCTGATCAGCAGGCGCAATCGGGACGGCAAGTGGGTCAAGGTCGGCCGATCCTACGCCGCAGTCGTTAGACTTGCGTTTAGACCGGCACCTTGCCGCGATCCAATTCGGGGTATCGTTTGCCAATTATGAATCGCTTGAGGACCTTTCTCACCTCTGACCCAGCGTCGCGGGCAGGGTGCTGGGCCCCTCAAAAGGACTGGAACAGAGCGTAGAGGCCCGCGAGCAGCAGGATGCTGAGTGCGATGCGCCGGTACAGCGTCTCATTCGCCTTGTTGAACAGGCGGCTGCCGACCCAGACCATCAGCATGAATGCTGGCAGAAGCGCGCCGGCATTGACGAATATGGTCTTTGTGAATAGCCCGCCAATGCTCATGACGACGATCAGGGCGGCCAGTGTCAGGCCGAAGTAGCCGGTGAAATTGGCCCGGTTCGTGCGTGCGCTGTCATTACCCGACAGGAGATAGACGATGACCGGCGGGTTGCCGATGCTGGTGGTCGAGATCAGGAATCCCGACATGCAGCCGACACCGATATCCGCAGTAAGCGGGCGTTGTCCGCTGTAGCGCCAGCCAGTCATGAGAATGAGTGCGGACACCACGACCAGCAATGCGACCCCAATCTGGATGGTGGCAGGATCGACCGAAACGAGGACCCAGCTGCCAAACGGCATCGTCAATGTCGCCGCTGCCCCGATTGGCAGGATCACCCGCCAGCGGATGTCGTTCCAGACCGACGGCAGCAACTGAACGGTCACCACCGCCTCAATAAGCGTGAGGATGCCCACCGTTCCAACGGGGCCGAAGATCGGTACGAAGAACGGTGCCATCAGCATGCCCGAGCCGACGCCGGCAAAGCCGCGCATCAGTCCGGCTGCCGAAGCAATGGCAAGAGCCAGGGCGATGTCTGGATTGAGCACGGTGGATGGCTCCAGCTGGGTCGAAACCGCGCTGGCGCGATGCAGCACGCGGGCCGTTGGCGTTATGTCCCGATGACCGCTGCGATTCAGTGCCTCAGGCGGAAGCCAGCTCGGTCAGTTCATGGGCTGCCTCGCGCAGCCTGTCTGCGAATTTTCTGGCTTCGTCGAGGCTGAGCCGAACGGTCGGTGCATGAAACGAAACTGTTGCGAGCAAGCGTTGCTGGTCGTCCAGCACGGGCATTGCGATGGCGATCATGCCGTCCATGAATTCCTCGTTGTCCTCGGCATGCCCGCGTTGGCGGGTCAATTCAATCTCGTCCCGCAGGGCTTGGCGATCGGTGATCGTGTGGGAGGTATTTGCGGTCAACCGCACGGCATTGATATAGCGGTCGAGAAAACTCTTGCTGAGCGTCGACAGGTACATCTTGCCGCTGGCCGTGCAGTAAAACGGCACATGCGTTCCGATAGGCAGTTGGATCCGCAGCGGCCACTTTGTCTCGACCCGTTCGAGATAGATCATCGCTTCGCGGTCCGGCAGCGCGATGTTGCACGTCTCGCCGATATCCTCGGCCAGCGCCGTCAAAACGGCGAGGCGTGCGGTGCGCACACGAAGGGACGACAGCACATTGACTGACAGCTTGCGGAGCCGATGGCCGGGCGAATAGGCCCGGCCGTCAATTTCTCTGATCAGGAATCCCTCATCCTCCAGCGTTGAGAACAGCCGATGGATGGTGGCCTTAGGAAGGCCGAGGCTATTGTTCACCTCGGTGGGGGTGATGGGGGAGCCGGCTTGCGCCAACTCCTCCAGCACCAAGAGTGTCCTCAGGACTGTTGGAATGGACCCGCCATCATGTCCGTCGGTCCGTGAGTCCATAGTTAGATCTATCCGCGATCAGGCAGCAGTGCTGTGGAGATTTCCGGCACCAGCGCAATGATGAACCAGACGACCATCAGCGCCAGGATGTACATCATCACGAACTTCAGCAACCGGAAATACGGAACGCCTGTCACGCCGCTGGCGACATACAGATTCAGGCCGTAGGGCGGCGTAATGAAGCCAATCGAGGCGCCGACCAGGAAGATCACTGCAAAGTGGGCCGGCTCCACACCAATACCATGGGCGATTGGCGCAAGGATCGGCGCCAGAATGATCGTCACCGGCAGGCTTTCGAGGATCATGCCAACAATGAACACAATGAACATGGCCGTGAACAGAACAGCGTAGTAGCCACCCATCCCGGTCACAAAATCACCGATGAATTGCTGGGCACCAAGCAGCGAGAGTATCTGCTGCATGACAACTGATACCGCGATCAGCGGCGCCAGAATGCCGGTAATCTGTGCGGACCGCATGGTGATCGATGGGATCTCGGTCACCTTGAAGCCATCGACGACCAGCATGTCCGCATAGCTCTTTTCTGTCCACTCGCGCTCGTTGTCGACATGGAAGAAATTGGTCAGAGCCCAGGACACGACGCCGGCGATGATGCAGAAGCCAACGGTCACGCCGGCAGCCTCGGTCGGCGAGAACTTGCCGGTGTAGATGCCCCACAGCACCAGTCCGATGGCGAAGAAGCCAAGCCATGCACCAAACGCGGTCTTAAGGACGCGGTTAAACTGCAGCTGGATGATGTAGCCCCAGCCATTCATCTTGCAGACAATCCAGCAGGCGACCTGCATGCCGATGACCATCAGTGTTCCCGGCAAAATGCCGGCAACAAACAAGTCACTGATCGGCAGGTTCAGCAGGAAGCCATACACGATGAAGATGATCGAGGGTGGAATGATGATGCCAACCGTGCCGCCGGCGGCAGCAGTGGCTGCACTGAACCTTTCATCGTAGCCGCCCTTGACCATCTCTGGATGCAGCATCGAACCGATCGTTGCGGTGGTTGCAGAGTTTGAGCCCGAGATTGCGGCAAACAAGCCGCAGGCACCAAGAGCGGCCATCGCAAGACCACCGCGTATCCATCCCAGACAGGAATAGGCGAAATCCGATAGCCGCCGCGCGATGCCGGACTTGTTGATCAGGTCACCTGTCAGAATGAACAGAGGCATGGCGAGCAGCGCAAAACCCTTGTTGAACACGTTCAACAATTCGGCGCCCATATTGTCGAGGGTGAGTCCGAGCACGAAAGAGCAGCCGATCACCCAGTAGGCGATGACCAGCAATACCGGTACGCCCATCATGAACAGTACTGTGACGCCGATCGAGATCAGCGTGACCAAAGTTCCATCAGCCATCACGCATCTCCCCCAACAACAGCCTGCTTGATGAGTGTTTCGCCGCTGCGCAGATTGGCGATGTCATCAAACACATTCTGAAGTACGCGCGCGCACATGAGCAGAAACGCCAAGGGAGCAGCGATCAGGAACCACCACTGCATGACGTTGTCGGTCCCCAGAACGATTGAGAAGTTTGAGGCCGAGAGCGCGGCAAGACGCGTTGTAGTCACCATCACGATGACGGCAAACGCAAACCAGAGCACCGCATCCAGCAT
>JBCDCP010000145.1:0-6369 GCA_039181495.1 Pseudomonadota bacterium
ACCGGATCCAAAAGGTAGGCCAGAGCAAAACCCGCAACAAAGGGCAGGAGTATCGGCGATAGCAGCCAGAGCACCAATATCGTGACGGCAAAGCCGATCAACCAGAAACGAACTTGATTCTGCAGGCTCATTGCAGCCCGGTGCCTCACAGGACGTGCTTCGCAAGAGGTCTAGGTGCGGCCTTGTGCGGATGTCGTCAAGTCCCGACCTTGGGTCGGCAACATCGGAGGCAGCAGAGGCAATTCAGCGCGAACCACCAACTGGATCAAATGGAAGCGTGTAGGCCTGTTCACCGCGGACCCGGACGCCGGATCTCAAGGTCCGCGAAAACTGGCGTCTGCGCGGCTGTGGATCCAGTTGTTGAACCGGGACAGTGCGCCCTGCCCCGGCCGACAGATAACCGCCGCGCGCGAGAGACGCTTTCCAGGCTTCTTCCAGACGCCGGCGCGTTTCCAGAGCAGCGGCATCCATACCGGCTTCAATCTCAAACGAATCGGAGATGCTGCCACCACCATTGTGGCCTTCGAGTTGGATCGACACCCCCGCGCGTCCCGGTGTCTGACGCGCCACGGCCAGAACCACACCCTGGGCGCTATAGCGCAACCGGAGGGCGTCGAGGCTGATACGGTCACCGGCGCGAATTCGCTCTAGCGGCTCCATACGGTCTTCGTTGGTGCCCAACGCCACTTCGATCGGGACGAGACCAGACTTCTCAGGTGCGATGCGATGCCATGCCTGAAACCAATCACCGGTATCGGTAAAGGCGGTGGGAACGCTGCCGCTTTCCAACACCGGCACAATCAACACCGGTGGGCTTGGGTCGGAATAAGCAACAACACCGTTGCGCCGAAACAAGGCCGTTACCGCGTTGGGATCGAATGTGACGCGAGCGAGCAGACGGTAACGTACCAGCGTGGCGTGTTCCTGGACCACCTGGAAAACCGATGTCAGGCTTTCCGCCAGTTCGGGCGTCGGTTCGGGCAGCCGGCCGACATCGTGGGCACGGGCAAGACGTTGATAGAGCGTCCGCAGCGCGTTGGCCGAGGCTTCGGCAAAGGCCTTATCGCGGGCGATCACGACATTTTCGGCGGTCACATCGCCGATCACCCCATCAACCCGGAACACCGGAGAGGCTTCCGCATATGGCGTAAGGACGAAAACAACGAGAACGGCCACGAAAGCAGCGAGCATCCCGGCATGCCAGCATGCCCGGCCGTTCACGTTTCCCCGCTTGCGCCATCTCACCATGGAGAACGCGGCCCTCGATGCAATTCCTGTTGCAAGTGGTGCGATCCTAGGGGCAATAACCGTAACCACTGGTTAATGGCGGGCATTCCCCGTTCACGGGCTCAATGCCCGAGGCCACGGCTGAGAAACGGCAGGGGGCTGCATGGCGGGCAAAGAAAACGCCACAGATGAGAGCACCGAGAGCGGGGCAACCAAGGGCAGCGGTCTCACCTATGCCGACTCCGGCGTTGATATAGACCGGGGAAATGCCTTCGTGGACGCGATCAAGCCGCTCGTCGCTGCCACCAGACGCACCGGTGCCGACAGCACTATCGGTGGCTTCGGCGGCGTTTTTGATCTCAAGCCGCTCGGCTATCGCGATCCGCTGCTGGTCGCCGCCAATGACGGTGTCGGAACCAAGCTCAAGATCGCCATCGACACCGGAAAGCACGATACCATCGGGATCGATCTCGTCGCCATGTGCGTCAACGATCTGATCGTCCAAGGTGCCGAACCGCTGTTCTTTCTCGACTATCTCGCCACCGCAAGGCTCGATCCGGCAGTCGGCGCTCAAGTGGTCGCCGGCATTGCCGAGGGCTGCAAGCAGGCAGGCTGCGCGCTGATCGGCGGCGAAACCGCTGAAATGCCGGGTCTTTATGCAGCCGATGACTATGATCTCGCCGGTTTCGCAGTTGGAGCGGTGGAACGCGATGCGCTGTTGCCAAGGGCCGATATCAAACCGGGAGACGTGCTTATCGGCCTTCCCTCAGACGGTGTGCACTCGAACGGGTTTTCGCTTGTTCGCAAGATCGTCGAACAAACCGGTATGCACTGGGACGCACCCTGCCCCTTTGGCGATGATGAGTTTGCTGGCGCGACACTTGGCGAGGCTCTGCTCACCCCGACGCGCATCTATGTGAAGACGGTGCTCGCAGCGTTGCGTGAGCATCCCGGCGCCATAAAGGGGCTTGCCCACATAACCGGCGGCGGATTGCCGGAAAACCTGCCACGGATCCTGCCTGAGGGATGTGGCGCCGAGATAAACCTCGCAAACATCCCGTATTTGCCCGTTTTCGGCTGGCTGCAGCGCGAAGGCGGCATCGCTCAGGACGAAATGCTGCGGACCTTCAATTGCGGCGTGGGAATGGTGCTAGTGGTCGCTCCAGAGGATGCAGAAAAACTTGTCACAATGACAAGTAATGCCGCCAATAAGGTTGTAATAATTGGCATGGTGTCAATACGAGCTGGCGTTTCATTCCATGGTGCTTTCGCACGGGATGGTCATGGGGCATGAGCGGTTCGCGAAAACGTGTCGCGGTACTCATTTCCGGACGCGGCAGCAACATGGAAGCGCTGATCAAAGCGGCTTCTGCCCCTCACTACCCGGCTGATATCGTTGTTGTTATTTCCAACAATCCCGATGCGCCAGGGCTTGGGACCGCAAGCAAGGCCGGGATTGCCACTGCCGCAGTCAACCACCGAGATTACGCAACAAAATCGGAATTCGAAGCCGCATTACATGAGGCGCTCAACGCGCACGCGCCCGATCTGGTTTGTCTTGCCGGATTCATGCGGCTGCTGTCGGCGGATTTTGTTGCGCAGTGGCACAATCGTATCCTGAATATCCACCCTTCCCTCCTGCCGGCCTTCAAGGGCCTCAACACGCATCAAAGAGCGTTGGATGCAGGCGTGAAGCTGGCGGGCTGTACGGTACATATTGTGCGGCCAGAGATGGACGATGGACCGATCATTGCCCAGGCCACGGTACCGGTTGTGGCAGACGATACGGCCGACACGCTGGCCGCTCGCATCCTGGTTCAGGAACACAGGCTCTATCCTCACGCCTTGGCGCTGATGGCTTCCGGCGTCGTCAGGATTGACGGCGATCTGGCACAAATCTCGGAGAGTCCGGCCGAAACAGAAACGGCGGCACTGATCGCGCCGCCGCCTGTTCAATCGCGAAAGGGTTGATCGGCTAGCCGACGATTTCGCCCTCGGAAAAGCACTGGGCGATCTCGATCGCCGCGTTTTCAGCGCTGTCGGAGCCATGTACCGAATTGCGTTCGATGTTTTCGGCGAATTCCTTGCGGATGGTGCCTGCCGCCGCCTCGGCCGGGTTGGTCGCACCCATGACTTCGCGATTTTTGACGATCGCATCCTCGCCCTCCAGCACCTGCATGACGATCGGGCCCGAGGTCATGAAGGCCACCAGGTCACCGAAGAACGGACGCTCCTTGTGCACGGCATAGAACTGTTCCGCATCGGATTGGGACCATTTCACGCGCTTCTGAGCGACAACGCGCAGGCCAGCGTCTTCAAGCTTGGCAATAATCTTGCCGGTGATGTTCCGCGCCGTTGCATCGGGTTTGATGATCGAGAATGTACGCTCAAGCGCCATATTCGTTGTCTCCATTGAGGCAGCGGCGACGGTTGCAGTCTCGCCGTCCATCGCCTGGCTGAATCAGGGGAAATTTCGCAGCCTTATAACGAGCAGCCTGATCCGCCGCAAGGCGTGAGGGCACGTGTTCAGGCAGCCGCCGGCATGCTCTTGCCAAGCCCGTCATGCAGGTTGAGGACACGTTCAAACCATTGTGCCACGGGGTCATCGTTGTCCAGCATCGGGAAGGCGCTGGCGACACGCGGCCATTGCAACGTGCCAAACAGCATGTAGTCGACGAAAAGTGGGCGTTCGCCGCCCAACCAGTCGCGTTCGCGCAACACCATGCGGAATGGATGAAGCGCCTTGGTGAGTGCCTCGCGTCGCTCCTCGCGCCCTTCTTGAAATGCCTCAAGCGTCTTGCCGAAGCGGGATTCGCGGCTCTGCCGGAAATAGTCGCGATCCTCGGGCAGTGCCGCCTCGTGGATGTCGTGAACACAGAGCGAGGCAATCACCGGCACGAGTGTTGCCACGATTGTGGTCTCGACCACCTTGGAAACGGCCCTGCCGCCGGCTCCGTCAAACAGGCTGGGTGCGTGGGGAAAGGTGTCTTCGAGGTACTCCGCAATGGCAAAACTGTCGCGGATGATGGTCCCGTCATGATCGAGCACCGGAACCGTCTTGTGGCTGCCATCGCCAATTGCATTGATTCCCGTGAACGGCACGGGCGTGGTCTCAAAAGCAAGACCCTTGTGGGCCAGTGCCATCTTGGCGCGCCAGCAATAGGGGCTGAACCGTCGGTTATCATCGCCGGCAAGATCGTAGAGCAGCATCGCCACAGGTTGGCCCTCCCTCGTTTAACGTTCCGGCAGGAACGGTGTCGCGGCAAGAAATGTCAAGCAATCTGCCGCAGCCACATCCGTCCGCCGTTGCTATTCGATGTCGATGATCTCTGAGAAGATCAGTCTGCCGCCCGGCGTGACATAGAAGATCTCAAGCAGGCCGTAACCGCGCTTGTGCGCGAGCAGGAAGGTTTTTGAGATCAGACCGGATCCGCATCGTCCGCCGGAGGCCGTCACGACCAGAGAGACCGCTTGGGCATGCGGATGCCGCTCATGGCCGGATGCCCCCTCCCGCCAGGACGCAATGCGCGAACAGCGAGCTGGCGGAGGAATGACGGCATAAACCTCAATCAGCGGGCCGGCGCCGGGCGCCATGAAGGCGGCGAAAGACCCTTCTGCCCATACTGGATCGGCCACCCATAAGCCATGGATGACCAACGCAACCAGCAATGTCAGGCATCGAATCATACTCACGAGTTTACCGTTCCGAACCCATCCGATAAATCGACACAAGTTTGCAATTGAGCTTCTTCCGAACGAGTGGCGCCAAATGCTGCATATCAATGGCATCACCTACCGCATTGGCGACCGGACGCTGCTTGATGGCGCGACGGCAGCTCTGCCTGAGGGATCGCGGGCCGGTCTTGTGGGGGCCAACGGCACGGGCAAGACGACGCTGCTGAAGATTGTTCTGGGTGAGCTATCTCCGGAGGCGGGCGGCATATCGCTTCCGCGTGGAGCCCGCATTGGCACCGTGCAGCAGGAGGCCCCGGAAGGCCCGACATCGCTGATCGACCATGTTCTGCAGGCCGACACCGAGCGGCACGCCCTGCTGAGTGAAGCCG
This sequence comes from Pseudomonadota bacterium, assembly GCA_039181495.1. Lineage (GTDB taxonomy): Bacteria > Pseudomonadota > Alphaproteobacteria > Rhizobiales > Tepidamorphaceae > JBCDCP01. The sequence continues at coordinate 5,292 of JBCDCP010000145.1, forward strand.
ATACCGCAACCGAACCGACTCGCATTGCCGAAATCCAGACCCGGCTGGCGGATATCGATGCACATGGCGCGCCAGCGCGGGCGGCCCGCATTCTGGCCGGCCTTGGTTTTGATGAATCCGCCCAACAGCGTCCTCTGTCTGAGTATTCGGGCGGCTGGCGGATGCGCGTTGCGCTGGCGGCAGTTCTATTTTCTCAACCCGATCTGCTGCTGCTCGATGAGCCGACCAACTACCTCGACCTCGAAGGCGCGCTGTGGCTCGAAGGGTATCTGGCCACCTATCCGCGTACCACGCTCATCGTCAGTCATGACCGTGAGATGCTCAACGCTTCGGTCGATCTCATCGTTCATCTCGATCAGGGCAAACTCAGCGTTTATCGCGGCGGTTATGACCAGTTCGAGCGGCAGCGCCGCGAAAAACAGGCGCTACAGCTCAAGCTGAAGAAGAAACAGGACGATCAGCGGCGACACCTGCAGGAATTCGTCGACCGCTTCCGGGCCAAGGCCACCAAGGCCCGCCAGGCGCAGAGCCGGCTTAAGGCACTGGCCAAGCTGCAGCCGATTGCCACGGTGATCGATACCCAGACCGTGCCGATTATACTCAACGGCCCCGATCGACCGTTGTCCCCACCGATCATCAAGATGGATGAGGCGGTAGCCGGCTATGACGAGACGCCGATCCTCAAACGGCTCGATCTTCGCATTGATGAGGATGACCGGATCGGGCTCCTGGGGGCCAATGGCAATGGCAAGTCGACGCTGGCCAAGCTGATCTCTGGCCGTCTTTCGGTGATGGACGGACGGCTCAAGCGGTCGTCCAAGCTCACGGTCGGCTACTTCGCCCAGCATCAGCTCGACGAGATCAATCCGGCGCGGACAGCCTATGAGCTGTTCAGGGACAAGATGCCGGAGGGAACAGAGGCGCAGATACGTGCGCGCGCAGGAGCCGCCGGTTTTCCGGGCAGGAAGGCCGACACCAAGGCTGCCAGTCTGTCCGGCGGGGAGAAGGCACGGCTGCTATTGGCGTTGGCCACCCATGAGAAACCGCATTTGCTGATTCTCGACGAGCCGACGAACCA
>JBCDCP010000146.1:0-6345 GCA_039181495.1 Pseudomonadota bacterium
GTAGCGGCTGGCCACAACAAGGCGTACGCCGGCCGCCGTTTGCTCAGATGCAATGACCCTGACACTATCGATCTGGGTGCTTCCATCAGCCACGCCGGCGTGTGTCTGACGGTCGTCGAGCGGTCGCGTGACGGGAGTGACGCCGAGTTGGGACACGGCCGGCATGTCGTCGATATTTCATCGGAGACGCTGGCGCGGAGTACAGCCGGGCAATGGTCGCCGGGCGCGCGGATCAATCTTGAGCGATCGCTGACGTTAGGTGACGAGTTGGGTGGCCATCTGGTCACGGGTCATATCGACGGGGTTGGCCTGATCTGCGAACGGGAAGAGCAGGGCGACACAGTTCGGTTTGCCATCGAGGTCCCGGTGGCACTTTCGCGATTTATTGCCGAAAAGGGCTCGGTTGCCCTTGATGGGACGTCGCTGACGGTCAACGCGGTGCAGGGCAACAGGTTTTCGATTATGTTGATCCCGCATTCGCTCGCTGTCACCACATGGGGGGCTGCGCAAGCTGGCGATCGGGTCAATGTTGAGGTTGATCTGATGGCGCGCTATGCCGCGCGTCTGATGGACTATGACACTGAGAGAGATGATCCGGCATGAGCGACAGCCATCACCCAGACCGGTTTCTCGTGATCGAAGCGCGCTTTTATGCGGAGATCGCCGATGCTCTGTTTGATGGCGCGCGGGCGGCCCTCGATGAGGCTGGAGCAGAGTATGAACGCTACGATGTTCCCGGTGTGCTGGAGATTCCCGCAGCCCTTGCCATGATCCTTGGTGCGGATCCCAGGCATTATCATGGCTACGTCCTGCTCGGTTGCGTCATTCGCGGTGAAACCAGCCACTACGACATTGTTGCCGGCGACTCCGCACGAGCGGTCATGGATTTGACAGTTCAACACCGGCTGGCGCTCGGTAACGGCATACTGACGGTTGAAAACGAGGAACAGGCCTGGGCGCGGGCGGACAAAGCGCGCAAAGACAAGGGCGGCGATGCTGCCCGCGCAGCGATCGCCATGGCGCATCTTCAACACCGCATCACGGGCACCTACTGAAATGCCTTCCCAAGACAAAAGCGGCAAACCACCCAACCGTCGAACGGTCGCAAGACTGGCTGCGGTTCAGGCGCTCTACCAGATGGACATATCTGGTGCTGATCTGCCGCGTACGCTTTCTGAGTTCGAGACTTACCGGCTCGATGGCGACGTCGAAGGCGAGAAACTTGCCAAGGCTGACCCGGCGTTCTTCAAGATGCTTGTCTCCGGGGTTGTTGACGACCAGATCCAGCTAGATCGCGAGGTTGACCGGGTTCTCGCGCAAGGGTGGCCTTTGAAACGTATCGACGCGACACTCCGGGCTATCTTGCGTGCCGGGGCGTTTGAACTGATGTTCCGCCCGGAAATCCCCTTCAAGGCGGCGATCAACGAGTATGTCGAGATCGCACACGCGTTTTTCGATGACGACCTGTCCCGGATGGTCAATGGCGTCCTCGACACGATCGCTCAGGCCGCCGGCCGATCAGACACACCGCCGGAAAGGGCCGAGGCCTAAGGGCCGTTCGTTCCGTCCATGACTTCAAGCACTCCATCGTCGCTGTCAGAGCACGATCTCATCGCGAAGTATTTCCGCCCATTGGCGCTCGATCCTGCGGCTTTCGGCCTCATCGATGATGCTGCGTTCCTTCCAGCGCCTGATGGCTGCGACCTCGTTCTCAGCGTTGATGCAATCGTCGAGGGTGTGCACTTTCTCGCAGGCGAATCTCCCAAGTATATTGCGCAGCGCGCGCTGCGCGTAAACATCTCCGATCTCATTGCCAAGGGCGCCGATCCGCTTGGCTATCTGCTTACACTGTTTCTGCCCAACACCTTGCCCGAGACATGGCTGGCTGCATTTGCAGATGCGCTGGAGCAGGACCAGTCGCGTTACGGTATCGCGCTTCTCGGCGGGGATACGGTGCGCGGACCGCACGGAGTTTCCAGCCCGGTAACCGTATCGATAGCGATTCACGGTACCGTGCCGGCCGGGCAGGGGGTTCGCAGGCAGGGTGCGCGCGTTGGCGATGTCATTGCAGTGACCGGAACGATTGGCGATGCCGCGTTGGGGCTGCGCGCTGCGCAAGGGCATCCGTTGTCGGGCCTGACGGTTGAACGGTCCGATGCATTGGCGCGTACTTATCGCGTGCCCGAACCGCCGTTCGGAATTGCGGATGCAGTGCGAGAGTGCGCCAAGGCCGCAATGGATATCTCGGACGGTTTGGTCGGGGATCTGGACAAGCTGTGTCTCGCGAGCGGCGTGTCTGCTGTTATTGAGGCGGATCTCGTTCCGCTCAGTGACGCGGCCAAGGCGGCAATTGCTGCTGATCCTGCATTGCTTGCGAACTGTCTCTCCGGTGGTGACGACTATCAGGTTCTGGCAGCCATGTCTGAAGAGGGCTTTCCGGAGTTCATGCAGAGGTGCGAAGTGGCTGGTGTCTCCACGACCATGATCGGGCGGATTACCGATCCGGGCGTGCCGGTTTCGGTGATAGACGCAAATGGCGAGCCGCTGGCGTTGCGCGAGCGCGGCTACAGTCACCGAGGCACTGGCCTCTGAACCAGAGTTGCATCTGCGATGACCATCGCTGCCAGTATACAGACCGACGACGCACAGGCCCGGTGGAACACCGGGCTGTTGGCGATGTGTCAGATGCTCGGCGGTATCTCTGCGACCGTGGTGATCACGCTTGGCGGTATCATTGGCCTCGGCCTCGCCGATAACCCTGCGCTTGCGACATTGCCGGTGACCGCTTTCGTGGTCGGCCAGGCTCTGATGACCCTGCCGGCCGGTTTTCTTATGAAGCAGGTCGGCCGCAAGGCCGGCTTCATGTTCGGCGTTACCTTATCGATGTCGGGTGGGCTGGTTGCTGCCTATGCGCTCGCTCTGGCCCATTTCTGGCTGTTTCTGACCGGCTGCATGATCATCGGCGCCTCCTACGCATTCGTGCAGTTCTACCGGTTTGCAGCCGCCGACATGGCTTCGCCTGCCTTCAAACCAAAAGCGATTTCCTGGGTCTTGATTGGCGGACTCGCTGCGGCTGTTCTGGGCCCGCAGACGATTATCTTCACTCAGGACTGGGTTGAGGCGATTCCCTTCATCGGCAGCTTTCTGGCGCTGTCCGGTGCCGGAATTATTACCCTGATGGTGCTATCGCTGTTGCGGACGCCTCCACCGGTCAAATCAAGTGATGTGGTCGATACGGGGCGTCCGCTTCGTGAGATTGCAAGCCAAAAGCTCTTCATTGTCTCTGTCGGCTGTGGCCTGACAAGCTATGCGCTTATGAGCTTTGTTATGACTGCAGCACCAATTGCCATGCTGCAATGCAATTATGGCGTAGCGGACGCCGCGCTGGCCATTCAGTGGCATGCGGTCGCGATGTTTGCGCCGAGCTTTTTCACTGGCCATCTGATCTCACGGTTTGGGGAAAAACGGGTCATTGCGACGGGACTGACATTGCTAGCGGGCTGCGCCGTTGTCGCGCTGAACGGCATCTCCATCCCGCATTTCTGGGGCGCGCTTATCCTGCTGGGAATCGGCTGGAACTTTGGTTTTGTTGGCGCCACCACGCTTGTTACCAAGTGCTACACCGACGCCGAACGCAACAAGACCCAGGCGCTCAACGATTTTCTGGTTTTTGGCGGGATGGCGGTCGCATCTTTTCTGTCGGGCAAGATCATGGCGACCATTGGCTGGGACGCGGTCAACATTGCCGTGTTCCCGTTTGTCGTGATCGCGCTGGCGCTGCTGTTGCTGCTGGCACGCAATGATATTCCGACGGCTGCACCGACACGCTGATTTCGTCTAAGCCGGCCACGTATCTTCAACTTAAGTCGGTTGTATTTTCGGCCCTGTTTTGGCAGTTTCCGCGCCGATCGAGGTCGCACCTCGCGGTCCGGCTGGGGAACAGCTTTTTGTGGGTCAAACCGCGTTGTCAGAACGCGGAAACGGGCAAAAGCCCGGTTGATCTGCGGCTAAGCCCGGCTGATGGCCAATTACTCACATATGGGACATTCCAATGACTGCTGCACTCTGGGCCATTATCGCCTGTGGGGCGCTGTCGATTGTTTATGGCGTCTGGGCGATCCAGTCCGTCATGGCATCCGACGCCGGCAATGAACGCATGCGGGAAATCGCAGGCGCAATCGCCGAAGGCGCACAGGCTTATCTCAAGCGCCAATACACCACCGTCGCCATTGTTGGCGTCGTCATCTTCGCGCTGGTCGCGTTTCTCCTCGGCATCTATGTGGCGATCGGGTTTGCCATTGGTGCGCTCTTGTCCGCGGCTGCCGGTTTCATCGGCATGAACGTTTCCGTCCGCGCCAATGTGCGTACTGCACAGGCGGCAACCGTCTCACTCGGCGATGGCCTGTCGGTTGCCTTCAAGTCCGGTGCCGTTACCGGCATGCTGGTTGCCGGCCTCGCACTGCTCGGTGTGACGGTCTATTTCTGGTTGCTGACAGGGCCGCTCGGCTTTGACCATACCAGCCGGACCGTGATCGACGCGTTGGTTGCACTTGGCTTTGGCGCTTCACTGATTTCGATCTTTGCTCGTCTTGGTGGCGGCATCTTCACCAAGGGTGCCGATGTTGGCGGCGATATGGTCGGTAAGGTCGAAGCGGGCATTCCAGAGGATGATCCGCGCAACCCTGCAACCATCGCCGACAATGTGGGTGACAACGTCGGTGACTGCGCCGGCATGGCTGCCGATCTGTTCGAAACCTATGCCGTGACCGTGGTCGCGACCATGGTGCTCGCGGCGATCGCGTTCACAGCGAATGAGCTGAAGTTGGCCGTTATGGTCTATCCGCTGGCGATTGGCGGGGCCTGTGTCGTCACGTCGATCATCGGAACGTTCTTCGTCAAGCTGGGCGCCAACAACTCGATCATGGGCGCTCTCTACAAAGGCTTCATCGCAACCGCGGTGCTGTCACTTGTAGCGTTGTTCCCGGTCACAATGATGATCTTCGGCGGGCTGGACACCACCATCACCGCGGCGGGAACCACCTTCACCGCACTGCAGTTGGCATTCTGCGGGATCATCGGCCTCGTGGTCACCGGCCTGATCATCTGGATCACCGAATACTACACTGGTACCGGCTACCGCCCGGTGAAATCAGTGGCTGAGGCCTCGGTGACCGGCCACGGCACCAACGTGATCCAGGGTATTGCTGTGTCACTTGAATCGACGGCATTACCGGCTCTCGTCATCATCGGTGGCATTATCATCACCTTCAGCCTCGCGGGCCTCTACGGCATTGCCATTGCGGTGACGACGATGCTGGCGTTGGCCGGGATGGTGGTCGCGCTCGATGCGTTCGGCCCGGTGACCGACAATGCGGGTGGGATTGCGGAAATGGCCGGCCTGCCGCCGGAAATCCGTGACACCACCGATGCTCTGGATGCTGTCGGCAACACGACCAAGGCAGTGACCAAGGGCTATGCCATCGGCTCCGCCGGACTTGGCGCGCTGGTGTTGTTTGCGGCGTACACGCAGGATCTGGCCTACTTTGCGCAGAACACGGCACAGTACCCGTTCTTTGCCGGCGTCAATGTCGACTTCTCTCTGCAAAATCCCTACGTCGTTGTCGGTCTGCTGTTTGGCGGTCTGCTGCCTTACCTGTTCGGCGGCATGTCTATGATGGCTGTGGGCCGCGCTGCCCAGGCGGTCGTCGAAGAAGTCCGCAAGCAGTTCAAGGAAAAGCCGGGCATCATGAAGGGCACCGAGAAGCCTGATTATGGCCGGGCCGTGGACATGCTGACCAAGGCGGCGATCCGCGAAATGATCGTGCCTTCGATGCTGCCCGTGCTCAGCCCGATCGTGGTTTTCACGGCAATCCTACTGATTGCAGGCAAGTCCGAGGCGTTTGCCGCGGTGGGTGCCATGTTGCTCGGTGTCATCGTGACCGGCCTGTTCGTCGCCATTTCGATGACGGCGGGCGGCGGTGCCTGGGACAACGCCAAGAAGTTCATTGAAGACGGCAATCATGGCGGCAAGGGCTCTGAGGCCCACAAGGCCGCAGTGACCGGCGATACCGTTGGTGATCCTTACAAGGACACCGCCGGACCGGCTGTGAACCCGATGATCAAGATTACCAACATCGTGGCGCTTCTGCTTCTTGCAGTGCTTGCCCACTAAGACGGGACACGGGACCAAACGCTTACCCGTTGTCGTGAGGCGCCGTCAGCGCAATGGCGGGGTGCGCGCACTCACACGGAACAAGTGACTGCCAAAGGCTCGCGCATTTTGCGCGGGCCTTTGTTGTTTGCGGACCCATGTGATCGCCCGATCCGCGGTGAGATCTGCGTCAC
>JBCDCP010000147.1:0-6340 GCA_039181495.1 Pseudomonadota bacterium
ACATGATGAGCCATTCCGGCGCACGTGGATCGCCGACACAGATGAAGCAGCTCGCCGGCATGCGTGGCCTGATGGCCAAGCCGGACGGCTCCATCATCGAGAGCCCGATCATCTCGAACTTCAAGGAAGGCCTGTCGGTGCTCGAGTACTTCAACTCGACCCACGGCGCACGTAAGGGTCTTGCGGACACTGCGCTCAAGACGGCCAACTCGGGCTATCTGACACGGCGTCTCGTCGACGTTGCGCAGGATTCGATCATCACTGAAGTTGACTGTGGCACCACAAACGGAATCCGAATGGCGCCCGTGGTTGATGCGGGTGAGATCATTGTCTCGCTTGGCCAGCGCGTGCTCGGTCGTACCGCTGCTGAAGACGTGATCAATCCGCAGACCGATGAGATCATCGTCAAGGCCGGTATTATGATAGAGGAGCCACATGTCGAGGTGATCGAATCCTCGGGTGTGGTCGATGTGAAAATCCGTTCGGTGCTCACTTGCGAAACCGCCAATGGCGTATGCGGAACCTGCTATGGCCGTGACCTCGCTCGCGGGACGCCGGTCAATATGGGCGAAGCGGTAGGCGTCATCGCGGCTCAGTCGATCGGTGAGCCTGGCACGCAGCTGACGATGCGGACATTCCACATCGGTGGTACGGCGCAGGTCGTGGATCAGTCCTTCATCGAGTCGAACTTCGATGGCAAGGTTGAGATCCGCAACAGTGCGGTCGCCAAGAACTCGGATGGCGATCTGGTTACCACGGCGCGGAACGTGCAGGTCGTGATCGTCGATGCCGATGGCAACGAGCGGGCGACGCACAAGATCATCTACGGTGCCCGCCTCAAGGTCGATAATGGCCATGACATCAAGCGTGGCCAGCGGATTGCCGAGTGGGATCCGTATACGCGGCCGATCATCACCGATGTCAGTGGGACCATCGCTTTCGAGGATATGGTCGACGGTGTTTCGATGACCGAGTCCACTGATGAGTCGACTGGCATCACCAAACGCCAGGTGATTGACTGGCGTGCGACACCGCGTGGTGCCGATCTGCGTCCGGCCTTCATCATCAATGGCAAGGATGGCGAGATTGCCAAACTGGCTCGTGGCGGCGATGCCCGCTACATCCTGCCGGTGGATGCGATCCTGTCGGTCAACCCCGGTGATGCGGTCAAGGCGGGTGATGTGCTGGCGCGTATCCCGACTGAGGGCGCCAAGACCCGTGATATCACCGGTGGTCTGCCGCGTGTTGCCGAGCTGTTCGAAGCACGCCGGCCGAAGGATGCTGCGATCATTGCCGAAATCTCAGGCACGGTGCAATTCGGACGCGACTACAAGAACAAGCGCCGCATCATGATCGTGCCTGAAGAGGAAGGTGCCGATCCGGTCGAGTATCTCATCCCGAAAGGCCGCCACCTGCAGGTGCAGGAAGGCGACTTCATCGAGCAGGGTGAGTACATCATGGACGGTAATCCGGCTCCCCACGATATTCTTGCGATTAAGGGTGTCGAGGAACTGGCTGCCTATCTCGTCAACGAGATCCAGGAGGTCTACCGGCTGCAGGGCGTGCTTATCAACGACAAGCACATCGAGGTTATCGTCCGGCAGATGCTGCAGAAGGTCGAGGTACACGATCCAGGCGACAGCCCGTTCCTCAAGGAAGAGCATGTCGACCGTATCGACTACCGCGAGACCAACGAGAAGCTGGTGGAAGAGGGCAAGAAGCCCGCGACCGGCAGCCCGGTGCTGCTTGGCATCACCAAGGCCAGCCTGCAGACCCGCAGCTTCATCTCTGCGGCCTCGTTCCAGGAGACCACACGTGTGCTGACCGAAGCTTCGGTCAACGGCAAGACCGACACGCTGGACGGGCTCAAGGAGAACGTGATTGTTGGCCGGCTGATTCCGGCGGGTACCGGCTCCAAGATGAACGAGGTCCGGACTATCGCGACCGAGCGTGACAACCTCATTCTTGAAGAGAAACGTCGGCAGGCGATTGCCGCAGCTCAGGAAGAAGCGGCCGAGCGCGATGCTGCTCTAGTTGAAGGTGTGACAACACCTGAGGAAGAGCCGCAGCCGGAGGCATAACTGCCAAGCTATCGGTACAGAGGAACCTCAGGAAGGGCGCCAATCGAGGCGCCCTTTCTTGTTTCTTGGGATTGCGTCTCGCTGCCGGAGATTGCTGGATTGAGCGATCTCCTGAGGCAGCCATTTGCCTGTGCCAGACATTCAATTGCAGGGCAGGGGTTCCGGATGCGCATGGCGACGGCAAAAACCCTGAAAAATCCGTTTCCGGGCTGTTGACGGTTCCGGGTGGCATCAGTATAAGCCGGCCATTCCGCGAGCGGTTGTAAATCGAGCGCTTTCGCGCGCTTGCGTGTTTCGGCTTTATGTTGGGACAGCGCTTGAGACGGGCGAAAAACGATTTAGGACGCCGCCGCGCAATACGGTGACACAGAACGGGACATGACCCCGGGAGCCGGATGACCGGTCTTCGGGGTCCTCTGCGTTATCGGTCCAGCCGCTTGGCGCCTGGCTTAGCCGCGCCTTTCGTGTTGGACGAACTGTATTTCGCGTGTGGCGGAGATGGTCTCCGTTCGCGCATGAGAAACGGATGAACCAATGCCGACGATCAACCAGTTGATCCGGAAGCCGCGCCAGGACAAGCCGCGCCGTAACAAGGTGCCGGCGATGGAAGCGAACCCGCAGAAGCGCGGCGTTTGTACACGCGTCTACACAACCACGCCGAAGAAGCCGAACTCGGCTTTGCGGAAGGTCGCAAAGATTCGTCTGGTCAACGGCTATGAGGTGATCGGCTACATCCCGGGCGAGGGCCACAACCTGCAAGAGCACTCGGTTGTGATGATCCGCGGCGGTCGCGTGAAGGACCTTCCGGGCGTTCGCTACCACATTATCCGTGGCGTGCTCGACACCCAAGGTGTGAAGGACCGCAAGCAGCGGCGTTCGAAATACGGGGCCAAGAGGCCCAAATAAGGTAAAGCCCCGGGCGCAAACGTGCTTCGGGGCTTTGGATTTGCTGGCGCGTCAGATGAGGCGCCGATCGCGGCGATGAGAGACGAGACGAGCGATGTCGAGACGCAGAAGAGCCGATAAGCGCGAGATCCTGCCGGATCCCAAATTTGGTGACATGATCATCACCAAGTTCATGAATTCGGTAATGCTGGATGGCAAGAAGTCGGTCGCGGAATCGATCGTCTACGGCGCGCTGTCCTCGGTCGAAGACAAGGCCAAGGCCGATCCGGTGAATGTTTTCCACCAGGCCCTTGATAATGTCATGCCGCAGGTCGAAGTGCGGTCACGGCGTGTTGGTGGTGCCACCTATCAGGTGCCCGTTGAAGTGCGGCCTGAGCGGCGGCAGGCGCTGGCCATTCGCTGGCTGATCTCAGCAGCGCGCAAGCGCAACGAACGGACCATGGTGGATCGGCTCTCGGGCGAGCTGCTGGATGCGTTCAACAATCGTGGTTCTGCGGTCAAAAAGCGGGAAGACACCCACCGCATGGCCGAAGCCAACCGCGCATTCTCGCATTATCGCTGGTAATCCTGAACGAGGAACGGACCGATGGCCCGCACGCACAAAATTGAGGACTACCGCAATTTCGGCATCATGGCCCACATTGATGCCGGCAAGACGACCACCACGGAGCGGGTTCTCTATTACACTGGCAAGAGCCACAAGATCGGTGAAGTCCATGACGGCGCAGCCACGATGGACTGGATGGAGCAGGAACAAGAGCGCGGCATTACGATTACGTCTGCTGCCACCACCTGTTTTTGGAACGACAAACGCCTGAACATCATCGACACCCCTGGCCACGTCGACTTCACCATCGAAGTGGAGCGGTCACTGCGTGTGCTCGACGGTGCAGTGGCTCTGCTCGATGCGAATGCCGGCGTGGAGCCGCAGACCGAGACGGTCTGGCGGCAGGCTGACAAATACAACGTGCCGCGGATGATCTTCGTCAACAAGATGGACAAGCTCGGCGCGGATTTCTATCGCTCGGTCGAGATGATCAAAGAGCGCCTCGGCGCCAATCCGCTGGTCGTCCAGCTGCCGGTTGGCGCGGAAAGCGAGTTTGCCGGCCTCGTTGACCTCATCAAGATGAAGGCGCTGATCTGGCGCGACGAAACGCTCGGCGCGCAGTGGGATGAAGTCGACATTCCGGCCGATCTTGCTGACAAGGCCGCTGAGTATCGCGAACAGATGATCGAGACCGCGGTTGAGGTCGATGAAGCCGCGATGGAGGCCTATCTCGAAGGAGACGAGCCGAGCGATGAGAAGCTCAAGGAGCTGATCCGCCGCGGCACCATCGACGGGACTTTCGTTCCGATCCTGTGTGGCTCGGCCTTCAAGAACAAAGGTGTTCAGCCGCTGCTTGATGCAGTCGTGGATTTTCTGCCGAGCCCGGTCGAGATTCCGGCCATCAAGGGTATCGACGTCAAGACCGAAGAAGAGATCACACGCGAAGCTGACGATGATGCACCGTTGTCGATGCTTGCCTTCAAGATCATGAATGACCCCTTTGTCGGTTCGCTGACGTTTGCACGGATTTATTCAGGCAAGCTCGAGACGGGTATCTCGCTGCAGAACACGGTGAAAGAGAAGAAAGAGCGCATCGGCCGCATGCTGCAGATGCACTCCAACAGCCGTGAAGACATCAAAGAGGCCTACGCTGGCGACATCGTTGCGATTGCCGGCCTCAAGGAAACCACCACCGGTGACACGCTGTGCGATCCGCTCAAGCCTGTGATCCTCGAGCGGATGGAATTCCCCGAGCCTGTCATCGAAATCGCGGTTGAGCCGAAGACCAAAGGCGACCAGGAAAAGATGGGCACAGCCCTGCATCGTCTGGCTGCCGAAGATCCCTCTTTCCGGGTCAAAACGGATGAAGAATCTGGTCAGACGATCATTGCCGGAATGGGCGAACTGCATCTCGACATTCTGGTCGATCGCATGAAGCGCGAATTCAAGGTCGAAGCGAATATCGGCGCGCCGCAGGTGGCCTATCGCGAGACCATCACGCAACAGGCTGAGATCGACTACACGCACAAGAAGCAGTCCGGCGGTTCGGGTCAGTTTGCCCGGGTGAAGATGATTCTCGAGCCCGGCGAGTCGGGATCGGGCTATGAGTTTGAGAGCAAGATCGTCGGCGGAAACGTTCCCCGCGAGTACATACCGGGCGTTGAGAAGGGCGTTGAGAGCGTTCTTACCACCGGTGTGGTTGCCGGCTTCCCGATGCTGGACGTCAAGGTCACCCTGATCGATGGCGCCTATCACGATGTCGACTCGAGCGTTCTGGCGTTCGAGATCGCAGCGCGTGCGGCTTTCCGTGAAGGTGCCCAGAAAGCTGGCCCGAAACTGCTTGAGCCGATCATGAAGGTCGAAGTGGTGACCCCGGAAGACTATATGGGTGACATCATCGGCGACCTGAATTCCCGACGCGGCCAAATCCAGGGCACCGAAGCCCGTGGCATCGCAACGGTGGTGAACGCCTTCGTGCCGCTCGCCAACATGTTCGGTTACGTCAATACGCTGCGGTCCATGAGCCAGGGCCGCGCCCAGTACACCATGCAATTCGACCACTATGAGCAAGTGCCTCAGGCGGTCGCCGAAGAGGTCCAGGCCAAGTTCGCCTGATGGCGGACCAATCTGGTCGAAACACCAACCCCGTCAGGCAGACGGGTTAAGAGAAGAAGCGGAGAGATCCCATGGCCAAGGCTAAGTTTGAGCGCAACAAGCCGCATGTGAACATCGGCACCATCGGGCACGTCGACCATGGCAAGACGTCGCTGACAGCTGCCATCACCAAGTACTTTGGTGAGTTCAAGGCTTATGACCAGATTGATGCGGCACCCGAAGAAAAGGCGCGCGGTATCACGATTTCGACCGCTCACGTGGAATATGAGACCGACAACCGGCACTACGCCCACGTCGACTGTCCCGGCCACGCCGACTATGTGAAGAACATGATCACCGGGGCTGCCCAGATGGACGGTGCCATCCTGGTCGTTTCCGCTGCTGACGGCCCGATGCCGCAGACCCGCGAGCACATCCTGCTTGCCCGTCAGGTCGGCGTTCCGGCTCTCGTTGTCTTCATGAACAAGGTCGACCAGGTCGACGATGAAGAGCTGCTTGAGCTGGTTGAAATGGAAATCCGCGAGCTGCTGTCTTCCTACGAGTTCCCGGGCGACGACATTCCGATCGTCAAGGGTTCTGCTCTGGCAGCCGTTGAGAACCGCGATCCGGCCATCGGCCGTGACGCGATCCGTGAGATGATGGCTCAGGTTGACGACTACATCCCGACGCCTGAGCGTCCGAAGGATCAGCC
>JBCDCP010000148.1:0-6286 GCA_039181495.1 Pseudomonadota bacterium
AAGTGCTTGCGCACGACGATGTGGCTACCCTGCACCAGCCGCACATTATGAGCATCGTTGGCGCCAGCGGCCTCGCTCAGAACCTTGTCGATCCATGGCCCCGCCGCATTGACGACCATGCGAGCCGACACGATGCGCTGACCGCCAGCGGCATCTTCCAGCGTGATTTTCCAGAGATCACCCTCTCGCCGTAGTGTCCGGCATGAGGTGCCCACCATGATGTCGGCATCACGCTCGGCGGCATCGACGGCATTCAGCACGGTCAGGCGCGAATCCTGAACCCAACAGTCAGAATACTCAAAGCCCTTGCGGTATCCTGGCGCCAGTGGCTTTCCGGCGTCATCGCTGGTCAGGTCAAGCACGCGTGTCGGCGGCAACAGTTTGCGACCACCAAGGTGGTCATAAAGAAATAGACCGATGCGCAGCAGCCAGGCCGGCCGCAGACCTTTGTGATGCGGCAGGACAAAACGCAGCGGCCAGATGATGTGCGGCGCGTTCGACCACAGGATCTCCCGTTCAATGAGCGCCTCTCGCACCAGCCTGAACTCGTAGAGTTCCAGGTACCGCAATCCGCCATGAATGAGCTTTGTCGACCAGGATGATGTGCCACCGGCAAGATCACCCTTTTCACACAATCCGACCTGATATCCTCGGCCCGCCGCATCACGCGCGATGCCACAGCCATTGATGCCGCCGCCGATCACAAACAGATCGTAATCCGGTCTATCCGCCGCTGCCCCTGCATTGACGCTCATAGCCCCGCCGCCTGCTTTCCGCCGCCTGGCTCGTTACTCGCATCAGCTTCAAGTTCCTGATCACGATCGGGTCCGGTGACATCGATCTGGGTGCGGTTGTCGTCGCAGATCCGGCGGACAGGCTCTGGCGGGGCACGGTCTGTAATCAGCACATCGATGTCGCTGAGGTGGCCAATCCGCACCGGAGCCACGCGTTCGAACTTCATTCCGTCGGCAACCAATATGGTCTGCCGGGCCGAGGCGATGATCGCCCGCGAAACCTGTACCTCCTGGAAATCGAAATCCAGAAGCGTGCCGTCCTCGTCGATGGCGGAGCAGCCGATCACGGCGTAATCGACGCGGAATTGGCGAATGAAGTCGACGGTTGCCTCTCCGACAATGCCACCATCAGTCTTACGCACGACGCCGCCCGCCAAAACCACGTCGACACCGGGCGCATCAAGTAGGATTCCGGCGACCGCAATAGAGTTGGTCACCACCATCAGCCCGGTGTGGTTTTTCAGCGATTGGGCAACCTGTTCTGTCGTGGTGCCGATATTGAGGATCACCGAACGGTCAGACTCAATGCGGTCTGCAGCGCGCGCACCGATCCGCTGTTTTGCTTCCGGCGCGACCTGACGGCGGGCTTCCTGAGCGAAATTGGCGACTGACGAGGGATACATGGCGCCGCCATGCACCCGATTCAGGACCCGCGTATCGCAAAGCTCGTTGAGATCGCGGCGGATGGTCTGTGGTGTGACGTCGAAGTGGCCTGCGAGAGATAGAACATCGACATGCCCGCGTTCGCGCGCAAGTCGAACAATTTCGAGCTGTCTAGGTGTGACTGCGGTCATCACGGAAAGACTCTCATGCACAAATATTGATCTGCTTGAGACGGCTGATGCACAGTTTGCAGTGCGGCAAGCGGCACCCATCGGGTGTCTTGGCCTAGCGTCCCGAAGCAGCCAAAAGCGGTGTAGAAACAGCCGCTTTTTGCAGGTGCGAAAATGTTCGTTTTATTTCGCAAGTGCACAATTTCTCCTCGTATTCTTTAAATCGATACGAAAAACCCGCCAAAAAGCCAAGATAAATTTTCTATTATTCATACTTGACGTTCGTTTTTGTTCGTTTGATAGTCACGCCGCATTCCACTAGGGAGGAGATGCCATGAGGAAGACATTGACCGCTGCGGTTGCAGCAGCGGCACTTTTCGCTGTCAGCGGTCCGGTTCAGGCAGATATGGCTGCCGCCGAACGCTGGATTGACAGCGAGTTTCAGCCCTCGGCGCTGTCGAAGGACGAGCAGATGGCGGAGATGGAGTGGTTCATCAACGCTGCCGAACCGTTCCAGGGCATGGAAGTCAATGTGCTGTCGGAAACGATTCCGACCCACGAATACGAAGCAAACACCCTCACCAAGGCGTTTGAGGAAATCACCGGCATCAAGGTGAACCACCAGCTGCTCGGTGAAGGTGAGGTCGTGCAGGCGGTCCAGACCCAGATGCAGACCGGCCGCAACCTCTACGATGCCTACATCAACGATTCCGACCTGATCGGCACCCATTCACGGCTTCAGCTCGCCGTCAATCTGTCGGACTGGATGGCTGGCGACGGGGCAGATGTTACTAACCCCGGTCTCGACATCGACGATTTCATCGGCAAATCGTTTACCACCGGGCCGGACGGCAAGCTCTACCAGCTGCCCGATCAGCAGTTCGCCAACCTCTACTGGTTCCGCAAGGACTGGTTTGACCGCGAAGATCTGCAAGCCCAGTTCAAGGAACGCTATGGCTACGACCTCGGCGTGCCGGTCAACTGGTCGGCCTATGAGGACATCGCTGAGTTCTTCTCGGTTCACGTGAAGGAGATCGACGGTGTCCGTATCTACGGCCACATGGATTACGGCAAACGCGCGCCGGATCTTGGCTGGCGCATGACCGACGCCTGGCTTTCCATGGCAGGTGCCGGGTCACAGGGTCTTCCCAACGGTGTTCCAATCGATGAGTGGGGCATCCGCATGGAAGAAGGCTCCTGCAACCCTGCAGGTGCGTCTGTCACCCGTGGTGGCGGAGCCAATGGTCCCGCAGCGGTCTACGCCATCCGCAAGTGGGATGAGTGGCTGCGCCAATATGCACCACCGGCTGCTGCCGACTATGACTTCTACCAGTCACTGCCTGCACTCAGCCAGGGCAACGTCGCTCAGCAGATCTTCTGGTACACGGCCTTTACCGCCTCGATGGTCAAGCCGCAGTCCGAAGGCAACAACACGGTCGATGCCGATGGCAATCCGCTGTGGCGGATGGCACCTTCGCCCTATGGTCCGTACTGGGAAGAGGGCATGAAGCTCGGCTATCAGGACGCCGGTTCATGGACGCTGTTTGAGTCCACCCCGGTCGATCGCCGCAAGGCAGCCTGGCTGTATGCCCAGTTCGTGGTTTCCAAGACTGTCGATGTGAAGAAGAGCCATGTCGGCTTGACCTTCATCCGCGACAGCTCGGTCAACCATGAAAGCTTCACCGAGCGGGCCCCCAAGCTTGGCGGTCTTATCGAGTTCTACCGTTCGCCTGACCGCGTGCGCTGGAGCCCGACCGGCGTCAACGTGCCTGACTATCCGCGCCTGGCGCAGCTGTGGTGGCAGCAGATCGGGGATGTGAACTCCGGTGCCTTTACGCCGCAGGAAGCCATGGACCGTCTCGCTGGCGAGATGGACACCATCATGGCCCGCATGCAGCGCGCCGATGAGGCCAACAACACCTATGGTGGCTGTGGTCCGCGTCTGAACGAAGAGAAGGACGCATCGGAGTGGCTCGGCCAAGGCGGCGCCAAGGCCAAGCTCGACAACGAGAAGCCGCAAGGCGTCACCGTCAAATACGAAGATCTGGTTGCCCGTTGGGCAAACTGATCACGGTCTGACGATACCTCCCAGGGGCGCTGCGTCACGCATCACGTGCGGCGTGGCGCCCTCGGACACCTGACCATCCCGTCTGCGTTCCGGAGGCAACGCGCTACCATGGCGTTGGAACTCAAAGACATCTCAAAGCGTGTCGGTAGCGAGACCCATATCTATCCAACGTCGCTGACGCTGGAGCGGGGCTCGTTCAACATCCTGCTGGGCACGACGCTGGCGGGAAAGACAACGCTCATGCAGCTGATGGCGGGTCTCGAACGTCCCACCATCGGGCGCATACTCTTTGATGGGCAGGACGTGACCGACGTCAGCGTTCAGCGCCGCAACGTCTCGATGGTCTACCAGCAGTTCATCAACTACCCGAATTTCAACGTCTACGAGAATATCGCCTCGCCATTGCGCGTTGCCGGCATGGCGGATTCCGAGATCAAACGCCGGATCACCGACGTCGCCGAACTGCTGAAGTTGACCCCGATGCTTGATCGCAAGCCATCGGAACTGTCAGGAGGCCAGCAACAGCGCACGGCAATGGCGCGTGCGCTCGTCAAGGACTCCGATCTGGTGCTGCTCGATGAGCCGCTCGCCAACCTTGATTTCAAGTTGCGTGAAGAGCTGCGCGAGGAATTGCCGCGGCTTTTCGCTGACCGCAATTGCGTCGTTGTCTACGCCACCACCGAGCCAACCGAAGCGCTGCTGTTCGGCGGTCATACCGCAACGCTGCATGAGGGTCGCGTCACACAATTCGGTTCGACTGGCGAAATCTACCGCGAGCCGCAGGATCTCCTGTCGGCCAAAGTGTTTTCAGAACCTCCGATCAACACCGCACCTCTGGTCAAGGACGGAACCCGTTTCCGCTTCGGTGAGGCGTTGTCGTGGGCGGTTCCGGCTCGCCTCAAACAGGCACCTGACGGCAATTATACGCTTGGGCTGAGGCCGCACCATGTCACCCCGCAGAAGAACAAGCGTAACGACGTCGCCGTGTCGGGCGAGGTCATGGTGACGGAGTTGAGCGGTTCGGAAAGCGTGGTCCACATGGATGTCGGCGGTAACACCTGGATCTCGCTGTCACACGGCATTCATCCACACGAGGTCGGTGAGAAAGCCACCTTCTTTGCCGATATGTCCTCGGCCTTTTATTTCGCCGAAGACGGGAGCCGTGCGGCATGACCACACGTCACACTCAACCCGATGTCCGGGGTGCCCTCTGATGGCCAGGATCACGCTTGATAATTTGCGCCACAGCTATTTGCCCGAGCCTAAGAGCGACGCGGACTGGGCTCTCAAGCAGCTCGATCTGGAATGGCAGGATGGCGGCGCTTACGCGCTGCTGGGCCCCTCCGGCTGCGGAAAGACAACGCTTCTGAACATTATCTCCGGCCTGCTTAAGCCAACCGAGGGCGGCATTCTGTTTGACGATCAGGATGTCACGCATCTGCCGGCGGACCAGCGCCATATCGCGCAGGTGTTCCAGTTCCCGGTCGTCTACGACACCATGACCGTCTACGACAATCTGGCCTTCCCGCTGCGCAATCGCGGCGTGGCTGAGGCGGAAGTCGATGCCCGCGTCACCGAAATCGCCGAGATGACAGATCTCACGCCGATGCTGCGCACAAGGGCAGCCGGTCTGACGGCCGATGGCAAGCAGAAGATCTCGCTGGGGCGTGGACTGGTCCGCACGGATGTCAACGTCATCATGTTCGATGAGCCGCTCACCGTCATCGACCCGCATCTCAAATGGCAGCTGCGCTCAAAGCTCAAGGAGCTGCATCAGCGCGTCCAAACAACAATGATCTACGTCACCCACGATCAGACCGAGGCGCTGACATTCGCTGACAGGGTGGTGGTAATGAACAACGGTGAGGTTGTTCAGCGTGGCACACCCGTCGAACTGTTCGAGGTGCCACAGCATACCTTCGTCGGCCACTTCATCGGCTCTCCCGGCATGAATGTGCTGTCGTGCGATGTAAGAGACGGCAAGGCCTATCTCGGCAAGACACCGATCAAGACCGCCAATGGCGCAGGCAAATCCAAGGGCGACAGGATCGAGATCGGCGTGCGGCCGGAGTTCGTGTCCTTCGCCGACAAGGGTCTGCCCGTCGATGTGGTGTCAGTTGCCGACACCGGCCGCTCCCAGATTGCGGATGTGTCGCATGAAGGCCGGCGGTTCAAGCTGGTTGTACCGGAAGGTCAGCCAATCCCTGCCGAGAAGGGACATGTTGCTTTCGACCCGAAATTCACCCGGCTCTATGCCGATGGTTGGCTGATCTCATGAACAAGACCGTCAATCAGAGGGCCTGGCTCTTCGTTCTGCCCGTCGTCGTGCTGGTCGCGTTCAATGCGATCATTCCGCTGATGACGGTGGTCAACTACTCGGTTCAGGAGAGTTTCGGCGACAACGTTTTCTTCTGGTCCGGCGTCCAGTGGTTTCAGGATATCCTCCAGTCTGACCGTTTCCAGGCCGCACTCGGACGGCAGATCTTCTTCACCTTCATGGTGCTGCTGATCGAAATCCCGCTTGGCATCGCCATCGCGCTTGCGATGCCCCGTAAAGGGCCGTGGGTACCGGTCTGCCTCGTCCTGATGGCGCTGCCCTTGCTGATCCCGTGGAATGTGGTCGGCGCGATGTGGAACATCTTCGCGCTGCC
>JBCDCP010000149.1:0-6192 GCA_039181495.1 Pseudomonadota bacterium
CATTTGCCGACGCGCGCGGTGTGTCTGATGCGAAGTTCTACGTCAACGACAACAACCAGAAGGCCGTTCTTAGCGATCCGCTCATCATGCCCGGAGCCGATGGAGCGCTTGCGCCATTGTTTGGCGTCAACGCTGACAATTTCGCCTATGTCGCCAATGATCAGGACTATCAGGTCCTGAACGCAACGATCACAGCCTGGTTCAACCCCGTCGATCTGGGCGGCAAGCAAACGATCTTTGCCAAAGACGAGCGCAATGCCGATGGTGGCGGCCACTTCCATGTGCGTGTCGATGATGACGGTAAGCTGTTCATCCGCGTGGCCGAAGGCGAAGGGAAGAACGATGGCGGATACAACCACGAATGGAAGTCCAAGAAGTCAATCGTTCAGGAAGGAAACTGGCAACACATCGCGCTGACGATCGGAGCTGAAGGCGTGGTCGTCTATCTGAACGGAGCGGCACAGGCGGACAGCCAGTTCGATACGCTTGGCGGCGATCCGAAAGTGCCGATGAGCGAGTTTGTAGGTGGGTATCTGATCGGCAATGACAAGCCGCTGGTCATCGGTGCAAACACCCGCGTGTCCGAATACACAGATACCGCCGAAGCCCTTGGTGTGGATGAGGATCTTGGGCAGTTCTTTGAAGGCGGTATCTCCGATATCGGCATTTGGGGCGGCGATACTCCGGACGATGCATTGAACGCAGAGCAGGTCGCCGAGCTCTACGCTAATGGCCCCGGCGATCTATCGTCAGCACCGCCGGCTGCCGCGCCGGCCGTTCTGGTTTCCGATGACGAGATCAACGGCAATGGCGGCGATGACGAAATCGATGGCGGCGCTGGCAATGATGATCTCGACGGCGGTGCCGGAAACGATCTGGTCTACGGTGGCTACGGCGATGACCTGGTCGATGGCGGCGCGGGCGATGACACGCTGATGGGTGGTCATGGCCGTGACTACCTGCGCGGTGGTGACGGCGATGACCTGATCAAGAGCCTTGCGGATGATCGTGAGCCGGAAATCGCGCAGGAATTCGACCGCTCCGATGATCCCGACTACGAGCTCGATTTCGCAAGCCGCATGCTCTACCCCTCGCAGGCGAACATGCCTTCCAATGATGTCCTCGAAGGCGGCGATGGCGCGGATGAGTTCTTCTTCCAGACACTCATCAACGGCAAGCTCGACATTATCAATCGCCACGTCAATGACGACCGAACGATCAACTGGCATGGCGTTGCCGGTGAAAACAACAATGTTCACGACCATTGGGTGGATGGGGTCGGCGATGACTTGATCAAGGACTTCGATCGGACTGAAGGCGACAAGATCACCATCGATGGCCATACAACCGAAGTCTCTGAAATTCGCATGGTTGATGCGGATGGAGATGGTGATGTCGACGACTCGGTCATGCAGCTCCGATCCAACCAAGGCAATGGCGGCGGTGCCCACAACCTTGACCTTTTGGGAACGATCACAGTCCTGAACACCGAGATCACCGAAGCCGACTACACCACCAATGCAGGGTCCCATGCGGGCATCGTCAGAACCATCGATGAATACAAGGAAGCGATCACACCATTGGTGAATGAAGCATCCGGCGATCCATGGTGGCAGAGCCTTGCCGATGCACCTCCCGCATCTGACGATACACCAGCAGACGACGAACCCCCAGCAAGCGAGGATGACGGTACGCCAGAAGAGAACGACGACAATGGTGAGTTACCGCCACCCACCACGGGTCTGTTCGACCCTTTCGCAGATCAGGTTTCAGCCGAAGCGGGAACTAGCGGAAACGACCTGTTTGAGGGTGCCGATGCGTCCGATAGGTTCAACGGCCGAAATGGCGACGACCTTGCTTTGGGCGATGATGGAGCTGATCTTCTCAGAGGAAACCGCGGCAACGACCGGCTTGCTGGAGAAGATGGCAACGACCGGGTGAACGGCGGTTTTGGCAATGACATTGTCAGCGGTGGTGATGATGACGACCGGGTCAACGGCGGACGCGGCATCGACATTGTCATGGGCGACGATGGTAACGACCGCGCCAATGGCGGCCAGGGCAACGATGTGGTCCTTGGTGGCGAAGGCGATGACCGCGTGAATGGCGGAGACGGCGATGACATCCTGATCGGCGGCGACGGGGCCAATATCTACAATGGTGGCCGCGGCACAGACACCGCAGTCTTGTCTGGCGATATCGATGATTATGATGTCAACCTTCGTGCCAACCGTATGGCCTTCGAGGATTCAGAGGGGGAGAGGTCGGTTCTGCGGAACGTCGAGCAAGTCTACTTCTCCGGCTCTGGCGAGTCCTACACATTCGCCGATGGTGAACTGACCGAGGTTGCATCACTGGCAAGTTTCGAATCCCTGCTCGCCGAAGCCTTCGTCTCCGATACTCTGTCAAAGCTCGTCGATACCGACGATGACGTCATGGCTTTGTCAGCTATGGGTCTTCTCGGCGATACGGCCCCACCTGCAGCAACAGCGTCGATTGCGAGCGACAGTGTAGACGTCGCAGCACTCACCATCGCTGACGACGAAGATCTCCGCATCCTCTGAAACAAACAGGGAGGCCGGCGCGAACACCTTTTCGCGCCGGCGGCAACCGTATGGATTTTTTGCTTGAGATCTGC
Organism: Pseudomonadota bacterium; assembly: GCA_039181495.1. GTDB lineage: Bacteria > Pseudomonadota > Alphaproteobacteria > Rhizobiales > Tepidamorphaceae > JBCDCP01. The sequence goes on from JBCDCP010000149.1 coordinate 2,639, forward strand.
GGCACTGAGCCAATGTCCAAAGCTGGTGCCTTGGAGATGTTCAATGCATTGGTTTGTGAGGGAAAGGGCAGGCTGGCTACCATGCTGGATGGGCATGGCGGCATAGTGATCGCAACGCCGCTTGGCATAGTTCTGACCGCCGCGGTTTGGGTCTGGTGGGCAGAGCGCGAACGTCGCGCCTTCGACCCCCTAATAAGCTTCGGCGATGTTCATAGTGTGGGGGAACATCCTGATCAGGACCATCAGGCCGAGACGCGAAATGCCGTGCCGTTGAAGACAGTCCAGCACGCGATATGGACTTGCCGCAATCCGATCGTCGGCGTTCTCGTGTTCAGCCTGGTCATCAATCTACTGATGCTGACCGGCCCATTGTTCATGCTGCAAATCTACGATCGCGTTCTGGCCAGCCGTAGTGTCCCGACCTTGGTGGCACTGCTGGGCATTGTGGCAGCTCTGTTTGCGATCATGGGTATTCTGGATCTCATTCGGATGCGCGTGCTTTCGCGCGCCGGTGTCCGCATCGACCGTCTGCTGCGGGATGGCGCGTTCAGGGCAATGCTCAACCAAGCGGGCCCGGGATCCCGAAATCGGGCTCAATTGGGCGGCGACCTCGATCGCCTCAAACAGTTCTTTGCCAGCCCCGCTCCTGGGGCCCTCCTCGACGTGCCCTGGGCGCCGCTTTACTTCGTGATCATCTATGCGTTCCACCCCTTGCTCGGCCTGGTCGCGCTCGCCGGTGCAGGCTGTCTGGTGGTGCTGTCGCTGCTCAATGAGATCTTGTCACGTTCGTTGCTTGAGCGATCAGCGGAAGCCAGCGAGGAGACCCAGAGTCTCGCAGAAAGCGCCACAAGCAATGCCGAGACCATGAACGCCATGGGACTTGCCGCCCATTGTGGCCATCGGTGGTGGGAGATGCGTGATGCCGCCAGTCTCAAGCAGTTGCAGGCGAACGATCGCGTTACCGGGTTCACGATCTGGGGCAAGACACTCAGGCTCTTTCTGCAATCTTTGATCCTCGCTACCGGCGCCTATCTCGTCATTGGTCAGGAAGTGACCGCCGGTGTCATGATCGCAGCCTCGATCATACTGTCACGTGCGCTTTCACCCATTGAACAATGCATTGGGCAATGGCGGACAATAACAGGGGCACGGCGCGCTGCTTCGCGGCTTGGCGATCATCTTAAGGCACTACCCGAGTCGGACTACCGGACAACGCTCCCCACGCCTGAGGGAGCGGTCGTCGCCGAGGCAATCTATGCCGGACCGCCGGGAGAACGGGAACCAATCCTCAAGGGCGTGACATTTCCTCTTGCACCAGGGTGTGTTCTCGCAGTCATCGGTCCCAGCGCATCGGGGAAATCGACGCTCGCGCGTTGTCTCACAGGTGTCTGGCCGCTGCTGCGCGGCGCCATCCGATTGGATAGTGCGCCGTTGACGATGTGGCCCGAGGATCAGCGTGCAGCGGCAATCGGCTACCTGCCGCAAGACGTGGTCTTTTTTGATGGCACCATTGCCGAGAACATCAGCCGGTTCCAGCCAGGTGACACAAACGCAGCACTCTTGGCCGCGACACAGATGGCACAGGTTCACCGGATGATCCTCGAATTGCCCGAGGGCTACCAGACGCGTTTGGGACCTAACGGGATCGCATTGTCCGGTGGGCAGCGACAGCGGCTTGGCTTGGCGAGAGCACTCTACGGTGATCCAAAGCTCATTGTGCTGGACGAGCCCAATGCGAGCCTCGACAAGGCAGGTGAAGCGGTGTTGTCCGAGGTGGTCCGCACGTTGCGGGGCTCACGTCGCACATGCGTCATCATCTCCCACCGCCCGTCTATCCTTCAGGAGGCCACGCACATTCTCGTTCTCAACCACGGTCGCGTCGGTGCGTTCGGTCCAAAGGATGAGGTGCTCAGTCGTGTTCGGGCTGCAAACAATCCGGCGACAGTACCACAAATACAATCTGAAGGAGGTCGTCTTGGTCGCGCGATTTAATCGCTCCGCAACGGCAGGGTACGAACGCGATGGAATCGGATCGCATCTGTTGCTTGGTTATGCCGTTATTTTTGCGCTGTTCGGTGTTGGCACCGTCTGGGCTGCTGCAACGCAGATTACCGGGGCGGTTGTCGCTCAGGGCACAGTGATCGTGCAGGGACGTGCGAAGGCCGTCCAGCATCCCGATGGCGGAACGGTTGCGCGGATCACCGTACGCGATGGAGATTTCGTCTTAGCCGGTGAAACGCTGATCGAACTCGATACCCAGGACCTGGCCCAACAGCGAAGCGGGTTGACCGAACAGATCAATGCGTCTCTGGCGGAGATCGAACTGGTGAAGGCGGAACGCGAAAGCCTTTCGCCTCTGTTTGAGAAGCAACTTGTGACCCGGGCACGCATGGTGTCGCTGGATCGTGAAGCGGCGCGGCTTGAAGGTCAGCTGAGCCGGTTGAAATCAGCCGCGGCACAAATTGATGCTCGTATTGATAAGGCCAAGATTGCCGCACCGGTTGATGGCTATCTCCTGGGCATGACTGTCCACACCATCGGGGGCGTAATCGCAGCTGGCGAAACGTTTGCGCAAATCGTTCCTGCGGACGACACCAGGGTCGTTGAGGCGCGCATTCAGCCAAGCGATATCGACAAGGTTTCCATCGGTCAGGGTGCGGTCATCCGCCTCTCGGCACTTGATGGACAGGAGGCGCCGGAGCTTGCGGGAAACGTGATCCATGTTTCCGCCGACCGGATCGAGGATGAAGTGCGTGGTGCTGTGTTTTATGAGACGAGACTGGCGCTTGATCCAGAAACCACGCCGCGCTGGGTCTTCGATCGCATGCTGCCGGGCATGCCCGTGGAGGTGTTTGTTCGCACCGGTGACCGCACGGTGCTGAGTTACCTCTTGAAACCGCTCAGTGACAGTCTGCGCCTCGCATTCCGGGAGTAGCTGGTACAGCAATCCAAAATTGTCCGAACACACACCGATGCCGTCGCCGGCGGCGAGATCAAGGTGACCGTTGGTGCCGCTATGGACTTCAACGCTGATAGCGGAAAAGGCCAGTCCTTCAGGCTAGGAAGAGGCAATGTCGGCAGGGATCAACCAAGGGGGCTGTTCGGAGACCAACTCGGCATCCTGGAAATTTTGTCCAAGACCTTCAGCAAGATTGGTTCCATCGTGGGGTCGGCTTTTGGTTTCATTTGTAAAGCGATTGTCCGCTTCCAGCCCTTAGCAGACGTTCACCAGCGGCCTGGCCGCAGCTTCGATTTTGTCTTGAAGGCCCAGCCGCCAAGATAACCAAAAAGGGTATGGCTGGACGGACCGCTTATGCATCGATTAACCCGATCGAGCCATCAACGTTCGCGATTTGCTGCTCCTCATCCAACCGCGGCATGGACGGAATATGGCAGGCAATATCGCTGCGCAGGACGCGGGAACGCCGTGGGTAACATACCGTCAGCTAACCGGCTGGCGGCGCTTCTTCATTGAGCGCTGTTGCGACTTGGCTGGCAAACTTCAAAGCAGCCACGGGCAGCGTTCGGCCGCGCAAATGACCAAGCAACAATTC
>JBCDCP010000150.1:0-6187 GCA_039181495.1 Pseudomonadota bacterium
CGATATTCCCACTGCTGTGGCGGCCATCAAGATGGGCGCGTTCGACTTTATCGAGAAGCCGTTCGATGCCGAAACGGTCGTCGAGCGGGTCTCGGACGCGCTGGTACGTCGGGCCAACCGTTCGCCGGACGACCTCGTCGACAAGAGCTTCCCCGGACACGAAACACTGACGCCACGCGAGCGCGAGGTTTTGGCACAGATCACGGCAGGTGCCTCGAACAAAGAGGCCGGACGAACCCTGGGCATCTCGCCACGGACGATTGAAGTGCATCGTGCCCGGATTATGGAAAAGCTGGGCGCGCGCAACGCGGCCGATCTGGTCCGGATCGTTCTGGCCGGCAACTGATAGCCGGCAAGTTCGAGGAAACGCATTCGAATTCACAAGACCGGGTGCTACGCGACCGGTCAATTTCGGCATTTTGCAACGACATTAGCCAGACCAGATAGGGTCAATGCCGCATGGGGCATTTGCCTGATGGATTACGGCTATCGATCAGGCAGTATCCGACAAGAACAACGAAGAACGAACCAGGCTATGAACGCGGTTTGTGCCCTGCGAACTTGGGACACCCAAATGGCCGAAATTGCCGTCGAGGCCAACGCCCCGGTCCACATAGTTGAAGATGATCATGCGGTGAGCGATTCGCTGGTTATGCTGCTGCGCCAGTTGGGTCGACCGGTGCACGCCTATACTGATGCCGAGTCGTTCTTTGCTCATGGAATCCCCGAGCCCGAGGAAACTGTCGTCGTCGATCTCGGGCTGCCGGGCATGAATGGCAGCCGGTTGATCCAGTGGCTTCAATCGTTACGTCAGCCGCCGAGGATTGTGGTCATCACCGGTCAGTCGCAGGCCGGGCTGGATCGGATGATGCAGGGACTGGCTGTTCCTCATGTCATTCGGAAGCCTCTCTCGGCCGAGGCTATCGCTGAATTCGTTTAGTTCCTGGATAAGTAGATCAGCACCTTCCGTGATGATCGAGGACGCCGTGCGATATCATTTCGTTACATTTCTTCACAATTAAATAGTCAAGAATCCTCTTGCGTAATGTCGTTCGACCAATGCGCTAAGTATTTGAACTGCGACGATCTTACGCGGTTGCGCTTAAGTAGCCCGACGAATTTTTCCGTGAACTGTTCAGCGTAGTCTTTGTAGCTAAGAACGCAGCAGCGAAGCGCTGCATGACAAGATCCGTGGCGTGGACCAAACCGGTCTCCAGGGTCGATGGGCTAGAGGAAGCGTGACATGGACAGCATGGTGAAACCCGTCGAAGATCTTGCCACGGGCCCTGTCCAGAATCGGGACGTAGCTTGCGCGCCGGGCATGCCGCCGTTTGCCAAGCCTGCCCATGGACAGCAGTTGACCGTTCTCCACGCTGAACATGACATCATCTACCATGAAGGTGATGATATCTCTCATTACTACGAAGTGATCGACGGCGCGATCATGCTCTACAAGATCCTTCCCGACGGCCGTCGCCAGGTGGTCGAGATCGTCGGACCGGGAGCAATGTTCGGCATCAGCTGCGATGACAGCAGGGATTGCACCGCCGAAACCCTGGTTGCTTCGCGGCTGAAGGTCATGGATTACATGAGTTGCGCCAACGTTCCGGAAGCGCACTGCCGTATGTGCAGACAGCTCCAGGAGCAGCTACGCGAAATGCGTTCACATGCAGTGCTGCTCGGCCGCAAGTCGGCCATGGAACGGGTCGCCAGTTTCATTCTATGCCTCGTCTTTGGGCGCCATGTCGGCTCTGACGAAACGTGTGACGAGCGCGGACACAAGCTGACTGTCCGCCTGCCCATGACGCGTCAGGAAATCGCCGACTATCTGGGTCTGACCATCGAAACCGTCAGTCGCTCCTTCTCAGAACTCAAGCGCCGCGGTCTGATCGATTTCGACAAGAACGACTGGGTTCGGGTCACCGATCTTCCGGGGATTGATCAGCTGTCAGGAACACGCTGAACAACAGGTTTTCCGCACCACGGCTTGCATCCCACGGTGCGACAACGATTAGCTCCTCCTCTTGCCACCTGGCCGGACTTTTTGTCCGGCCATTTTTTTGTCTTCGCTGGATTTCGCGCCTGCCAAGTATGTTGCGAGAGACAAGTGGGGTTCCTCCGTCGCGCTCCGGAGCACAAGAGGAGATCGTGAATAGGGAAATCGAGCCTAGACGGCGGCGGAATGGCGGCTCAGATCCGGATCGAAATAGGCGTCGAAGGCCGAGGCGACGAGCCTTGTGAATGGCCGCATCTGTTCAGGTACGCGCACGACATCACCGTCAACCTGGGCAACACCATCATCAACCAACTGAGCGAGCTTGCCCCACACATCACCAAATGCCGTGGATGGAGCACCATGACGGCTCGAAACAGCGCGTACATCGACAGCCAGATCGCACATCAACCGTTCAATGGCGTCGGCGCGAAGCCGATCCTCATCCGACAAGGTGAGACCCCGAATGGTTGCAAACCGGCCGCTCTCGATAGCCCGTGACCAGCCGCGAAGATCTGGCGCATTCTGGGCAAAGCCTTGCGGATAGGTTGAAATTGACGACGCACCAAGTCCGATCACCGCATCCGCCGGATCATCGGTGTAGCCTTGGAAGTTGCGCCGCAGCTTACCGATCCGTGCAGCAATCGCGAGCGGGTCTTCCGGCAGCGCAAAGTGATCAAGACCGATGCGCTCATATCCCAGTGTCACCAGCCGGTCGGCGGCAGCTTCGGCCTGGTCCAGTCTTTCTTCCGGACCCGGCAGCGCCGATTCTTCGATCAGTCGCTGGTGTTTCTTGAACCAGGGCACATGTGCGTAACCGAACAAGGCGATGCGCTGCGGCTGTAGATTGACGGCCAGGTCGACGCTGTGCAGCAGGTCGGTCGTGCTCTGAAGCGGCAGACCATACATCAGGTCGAAATTGATCCCGGTGATTCCACGCTCAGCCAGCAGATCGACCGTATCGTGTACGAGTTCGTATGGCTGTGGGCGCCCGATGGCAGCCTGCACGCGGGGCGTGAAATCTTGAACACCAAGGCTTGCCCGATTGATCTTCGCCTCGACGAGGCAGTCAGCCAGCTCGGGGGTCATCACGCGCGGGTCAATTTCAATGGCACGTTCGGCGTGAGCTTCAACAGCACACTCACCGTCAATCGCAGCATGAATGCCCAGGAACTCTTCGGTTGGCATCATGCTTGGTGTGCCGCCACCCCAGTGTATGTGGGCAACCTGCCGGCCCGGCCCCAGCGCGGTCAGAACCGTCTCCAGCTCCATGCGCAGCGTGCGCGCATAGTCGAGCACCGGCTCTCTTTTCTTGGTGACCTTGGTGTGGCAGCCGCAATACCAGCACATCGACTGACAGAACGGCACATGAAAGTAGAATGACAGGCGGGCGTCGGGTTTGAGTCCACCAATCCAACCCGCCACAGTGGCGCTGTCGATGTTGCCGTGAAATGCCGGAGCGGTTGGATACGATGTGTATCTCGGAACCTGCATGGCAGCATATTTGTCGCGTCGAAAGCTCATGACCACTGTTTGACACGGCCAACCGGGTCGGTCGTTGATTCCGGTCAAGCCTCAAATCAGCGTTGCAGCAATCAATCTGATTATTGCCCTAGCAGAACAAATGACGGTTCAGGGCAAGAAGTAGCCCTTTCGCGCAACAATCCACGCAACTGCGGCATTGTCTCGGTCTGGAATCGCTCGAAATCCAACGATCTCGCGCAGACAGTAAATGTCCCGATCGACCATTTGCCGCACCCCAAGCTGCCATTTTCGGGCCGTTTGCTTGAGGAATATCAAGGCAATCGCGCCCGTTCTCCGAAAGACTGAATTCATTCAAAAGTCGATTGTGTCCGTGCGGGAATCGAACTGCCGCCCTGACGCGATCGCCTTCGGTTTCGTTCCTAACTGCGCCGGGTTTCCGGCGCGTCTTCCTGGAGGGAATTGGGAGAATGGCGCGCACAACTGCGAGCAACCCGCTGACGGTCGAGGAGATTGGCTTCGCGCTCCTCACAGCGGTCATCGCGCTGGTCTGTCTGGTCATTGCGGCGAAGGCCGTCGACCCGGTTATGGGGTTTCATGCCTGGCTGGGCGTGATCATGGCGACCGCTGGCACATTCATAATTTTCAAGTCGCACAATGCGCGGACCGAACCGATCCCGCAGTTGATTGACGGCAAGCCCAACTACCAGCTCGGGCCAATCAAGTTCGCCTCGATTGCAGCATTGTTCTGGGGCATCGCCGGCTTCGTCGTTGGCCTTGTTATCGCGCTGCAGTTGGCCTACCCGGCACTGAACTTCGATCTGCCATGGACAACCTTCGGCCGGCTTCGGCCTCTCCACACATCCGCAGTGATCTTTGCGTTTGGCGGCAACGTGCTGCTGGCGTCGTCGTTCTATGTCGCCCAGCGGACCTGCCATACCCGCATCGCCGGCAACATCGCCCCCTGGTTCGTGGTGCTCGGCTATAACGCCTTCATTGTCATTGCAGGGACGGGCTACCTGCTGGGTGCAACGCAGGGCAAGGAGTATGCCGAGCCGGAATGGTATGCCGACCTGTGGCTGACGATTGTCTGGGTGGTTTACCTGCTGACCTTCCTGTGGACGCTGTGGAAGCGCAAGGAACCGCACATCTACGTCGCGAACTGGTTCTACCTGGCCTTCATCGTGACGATTGCGATGCTGCACATCGTCAACAATCTGACGATCCCGGTATCGGTCTTCGGGACCAAGTCCTACATCGTCTGGTCCGGTGTGCAGGATGCCATGACGCAATGGTGGTACGGCCACAATGCTGTCGGCTTCTTCCTCACGGCCGGCTTCCTCGCCATCATGTACTACTTCGTGCCGAAGCGGGCGCAGCGGCCAGTCTATTCCTACCGGCTGTCCATCGTCCACTTCTGGTCGCTGATCTTCCTGTACATCTGGGCTGGGCCGCACCACCTGCACTACACCGCGCTGCCGCAATGGTCGCAGACACTGGGCATGACATTCTCGATCATGCTGTGGATGCCCTCATGGGGTGGCATGATCAATGGCCTGATGACGTTGTCAGGCGCGTGGGACAAGCTGCGCACTGATCCGGTGTTGCGTATGATGGTCGTGTCAGTCGCCTTCTATGGCATGTCGACATTCGAGGGACCGCTGATGTCGGTCCGGGCTGTCAACTCACTGAGCCACTACACAGACTGGACCATCGGCCACGTCCATTCAGGTGCCCTCGGCTGGGTCGGGTTCATCTCGTTCGGCTGCATCTACTGCCTCGTGCCGTGGTTGTGGAACCGCAAGCAGATGTACTCGCTGAAGCTCGTCAACTGGCACTTCTGGATCGCCACCATCGGCATCGTTCTCTACATCACGGCGATGTGGGTATCCGGCATCATGCAGGGCTTGATGTGGCGTGCCTATAACAGCCTCGGCTTCCTCGAATACTCGTTCATCGAGACCGTCGAAGCGATGCATCCCTTCTATGTCATCCGGGCCGCTGGCGGTGCGCTGTTCGTCATCGGATCGCTGATCATGGCCTACAACGTCTGGATGACGATCAGTCGCGGCGAGCCGGCAGCTGAGCCGATTCAGGCAAAGCCATCACTGGCTCCGGCTGAGTAAGCGAGGACTCTCAAGATGTTCAACAAACACGCTGTCTTCGAGAAGCACTCGATGGTTCTGACCGTCGGTATCCTCGTCATGGTAGCCATTGGCGGCCTGGTTGAATTGGTCCCCAACTTCTACCTCAAATCCACCATCGAAGAGGTCGACGGTATGCGGCCCTATACGCCGCTCGAACTGGCCGGGCGCGAAGTCTACATTCGTGAGGGGTGCTATGTCTGCCACAGTCAGATGATCCGGACCCTGCGCGACGAAGTGGAGCGCTACGGCCATTACAGCCTGGCGGCCGAGTCGATGTACGACCACCCGTTCCAATGGGGGTCGAAGCGAACGGGCCCCGATCTGGCGAGAGTGGGCGGAAAATACTCCGACGACTGGCACGTTCAGCACCTGATCAATCCGCGCTCGGTGTCACCCGCATCAATCATGCCGGGCTACCCGTTCCTGGCCCAGGCGGAACTCAATACCAGCCAGATCGAAAATGCTCTGAGGGCAAACCGCATTGTCGGCGTGCCCTATGACGATGCCATGGTCGAGAACGCGCTTGCCGACCTACAGGCGCAGGCCAATCCCGACGAGGCCGACG
>JBCDCP010000151.1:0-6158 GCA_039181495.1 Pseudomonadota bacterium
TCAGCGATAGCGTCGGGTCGCGCTCAAAGTGCTCGTCATGGATGAGCGGGGCGAGCAGGGCGATCGCTTCTGTCAGAAATTCGTCCAGCACCGCCAGGGTATGCTCGAATGGCTGTTTCCATTCGGCATCAAGGTGCTCGTACTCAGCCACGGCATAGTCCGCCCAATGCAAGGTCGAGTCCTCGAAGTGCGCAACGTAGCTCTTCGGCCGCCATGACGCCACGTCCTCATAGCAGTCTGGCATGCCAGGCAGCATCTCCAACAGCATGACCAGTTCATTGTAGTGATTGAGGAAGTCGTTCGACATTCGAGATTGCGGATGCAGCCCGTGATCAGCAGGCTCTGCCACGCCGTGAGCAGGCGGCGCATCGCTGATAAGGCTTGAGGATGCAGCTGGCATTCTGGGGTCCGGCGAATTTGCAGTCAGAACAGAACGTTGGGCGAAACAGGGGTGAACCAATATCAGAGGCGGCTCGACTTTCCGCCAGTCTGGCAAAGACGGCTTAACAGGCGCTAAAACGTAACGGGTCGCCGTCGCAGCAACTCCAGGATCATACTGTCGCATGTGCGGACGCTACATTCTTGCCACGTCGCCGGAGGAAGTTGCCGCCATGTTCGGCTACCCGGAGCGGCCGAACTTCCCGGTGCGTTACAATATTGCGCCGACACAACCGATCGCGATCGTCGTTGCCGCTGATGGTCAAAGTCCGCCCGCCAGGTCGTTCAGGCTTGCGCGTTGGGGCCTGTGGCCGAGTTGGGTCAAGGACGTGAAGGACTTCCCGACATTGATCAACGCGCGCAGCGAGCAGGCGGCTGAAAAGCCAGCTTTCCGCGCTGCCATGCGCCGCCGCCGCTGCCTGATCCCTGCGGACGGATTCTACGAGTGGCAGGGCTCGGTCCGTGGCAAGAAACAGCCCTATGCTATTCGCCGGCCGGGCGGTGCCCCATTCGCATTTGCCGGCCTGTGGGAGACCTATATGGATCCCAGTGGCAGCGAGGTTGATACGGCCACGATATTGACCACAGCGTCGAACGAGCAGCTTGCGCCGCTTCATCACCGCATGCCGGTGGTGATTGATCCGCCAGACTATGATCGTTGGCTTGATACGGCGGCGAACAATCCAGCCGATATTGCCGATCTCTTAGCAGCGGCACCGGATGACTACTTCCAGGCCTATCCGGTCTCTCCGCGCGTCAACGCTGTCGCCAATGATGATGAAGGCCTGTTGCAGCCAGTGGCCGATGAGGACACACCGCCGGCGCCTGAGCCGCAATCAAAACGCACCAAGGCTGAGAAGACCGAGATCCAGAAGGATCAATTCTCGCTCTTTGGCGACGATTGAGCCGATGTCCTTGCATCCTCTTGCTCAATAACACGGGAAAAGACCGCGCGCGGTTCCCGCGTATAGCCTAGCGCGTCATAGAAGCCCGCGACCGCGGTATTGTCTTCGCGGACCATCAGATTGATCTTCCAGACCCCTCGGGCACGCAACCAGCCTTCAACCGCATCCATCATCTGCCGGCCAAGCCCATGTCCCTGCGCCGCAGGCGATACGCCGAGGTAATAGACTGTGCCGCGATGGCCGTCATGGCCGGCCATGGCACAGGCCGTGATCGCGCCGTTCTGGCGGCCGACCAGAACCGTGCTGTCAGTCGCGGCGCGGGCAAATGCGATGTCGCGTTCGGGATCGTTCCACGGCCGGGTCAGCCCGGCAGCCTCCCAGAGTGATATGATCTGGGCAACATCAGCATCGACAATTTCGGTGATTGTCAGTGAGCCGTCATTCGTTTCAGCACCGGTGTCAGACATGGTCGGGGAGCACCTTGCCAGGGTTGAGGATACCATGCGGATCGAGGGACTTCTTGATGCGCTTCATCATGTCGAGCTCAACCTTGGATTTGATCCGGCCCATCAGATCCCGCTTCATGACGCCGACACCGTGTTCGGCGGACACCGATCCGCCAAACTGAACGACGATCTCGTGCACGGCATCGTTGATTTCCTCCCCAGCGGGCAAGGAACTCCTGCTTGTCGGCACCAATTGGCTGGCTCACGTTGAAATGGACGTTGCCGTCGCCAAGATGTCCAAACGGCACGACACGGCACCGCGGGATCAGGCGTTCCACTTCCGCCGTCGCTGCGCGCAGGAATGCCGGCATTGCTGCCACGGGAACTGAGACATCATGCTTGATGGAGCCACCCTCATTCTTCTGCACTTCTGACAGCATCAGCCTGATCTTCCATAGAGAGTTGGTTTCGGCCTCGCTACGCGCAATCGTTGCATCACCAACCTGTCCGGCATCGAATGCCACCGACAGGATTGACTCCATGACATCATCCAGCGTGTCCTCGATCCCGGATGTCAGTTCCATCAAGACATACCAAGGGTGCTCGTCGGCAAGCGGATCGCGCATACCCGTCACATGCGTCAGCACGAAGTCGAGGCCAATGCGGGGCAGAAACTCAAACGCAGTCAGCTGTGACCCCACGGCATCAAGTGATTGATTGAACAGATTGAGTGCAGCTTCGGGCGACTCGACTCCAAGGAAAGCGGTCGCCTTGGCGCGTGGCGCCGGGAACAGCTTCAGGACTGCTGCCGTGATGATGCCCAGCGTGCCTTCCGATCCGATGAAAAGATCCTTCAGATCGTACCCGGTGTTATCCTTTTTGAGCTTGCGCAGCCCATCCCAGATCTGGCCTTTCGCGGTCACCACTTCGAGGCCAAGTGTCAGATCTCGCGCGTTGCCATAGGCGAGCACACTCGTGCCTCCGGCATTGCTGGCCAGATTACCGCCAATCTGACAGGTGCCCTCTGAGCCGAGCGAGAGTGGAAATAGCCGGCCAACGTCAGCTGCTGCATCCTGAGCCGCCTGCAATATGACACCGCATTCGACGGTCATGGTGTTGCCCTGGGGGTCAATTTCCCGGATCTTGTTGAGCCGGCTCATGGACAGGACGAAGTCCTCGCCCTTGTCGAAGGGTATCTGCCCACCCACAAGGCCGGTATTGCCACCCTGCGGCACGATCGCCGTGCGATTTTTGTGCGCAATGGCAAGGATCTTGGCCACGTCGTCAACAGAGCCAGGTCGCAGGATGGCACGTGCCGCACCCTGATACTTGTCGCGCCATTCGACGAGATAGGGCTTCATCTCGCTGATGTCGGTGATGATGTTGTCGCGACCAATGGCGTTGGCGAACTGCTCCATGACATCATCATTTGCGGCGACAGGCTTGGCCAATGGAGGCTCCGGTTTCAATGGGCAAGGTGTATTTGCATCTATCGGCAAAGTGCCGCGACTTGTCGAGCGGGTGCCGATGGTTATCTGCCGGCCGAGCCGGTAGCAGCGCGTCGAAGCCGGTCATTGATGGCCCGTCCGAGGCCTTTCTCGGGGACTGTGTGGGCCATTATTCTACTTGGCCTGGTGGCATCAAGCCGGCGCATAGCGCCGTAGAGATTTGCCGCAGCTTCGGTGAGATGTCCTGCTTCGGACAGAGTCTCGACGATCTCAGCGGCCTTATCAAATGCCCGATCGACCGGGCCGAAGGTCAGGAGCGCGTCTCCGGCACGAGGTATGGTGCCCGTTGGCGCCAGAATGAGCGGTACTGATGGGGCGTAATGGGCCTCAAGCATTCCCGGAGAGGCTTTTTTGGTGCCGGCGCTTGCGCTCTCGATCGGTGAACCGGCCACTTCGGCAATTTGTTCGGCGGTCACGCCACCTTCACGCAACAGAACAGGTGTCGATCCACGCGCATCGATCACGGTGGATTCAACGCCGATCCTGCACGGCCCTGCGTCGAGTATTGCGGACACCTTGTAGCCCAGCTCGTCACGGGCAGCGTCCGCCGTCGTCGGGCTAATCCGGCCGGACCGGTTGGCGCTGGGTGCTGCGATCGGGCATTGAGATGCGTGCAACAGGGCGCGCGCGGTGTCGTGGCGCGGCACCCGCAACGCGGCGGTGTCGAGCCCCGCGCTGACCAAATCGCAAAGACCGGAGCCGGCGCGTCGTTGCAGCACCAGTGTCAAGGCGCCTGGCCAGAATGTGGCTGCGAGACGACGTGCCAGCGGTGTGAACGTGGCAAGCTGCTCCGCCACGGACTGATCGGCGACATGGACGATCAGAGGGTTGAAGCGTGGCCGGCCTTTGGCTGCAAATATGGCTGCGACGGCCGCGGCGTTTGTTGCGTCACCACCGACACCGTAAACGGTTTCCGTCGGCAGGATCACAAGCTCTCCCGCCTGCAATGCTGCTGCCGCTACGGCAACTTGTTCGGTGCTGGGCTCTGGCATAGGAGGCCTTCTGAAAATCCCGGACGACATGCTTTGCGTGCGCGGATCGCGGGTCTACAGTGTGATGAAAATGCTGTCGAGCGGCGGTGTCGAACCGGATCGTATTGGCCCGACTCAATGCCGCAAAGAACAAGCGTTCAGGGAGACTGCGTCCATGGTGTATCAGCCACCCGTCGGCGATATCCTGTTCTCGATCCAGCATATCGCCGATGGCTTCGGGGGCGGCAACACGCTCGACGCTGAACTCACAGCTGCGATTTTGGATGAGGCCGGCAAACTCTGCGCTGGCGAGATTGCGGCAACCTATGATGTCGCCGAGCAATCACCGCCAGTTCTTGAGGACGGGGTCGTCACTACACCGGATGCCTACCACAACGCCTATCGCGCCTGGTGCGAAGGAGGATGGCCCGGGCTCACCGGCCCGGACGCCCATGGCGGACAGGCACTCCCGCAACTGCTTGCGGTTGGCGTCCATGAGATGCTCAACGCCGCCAGCATGTCGTTTGCCACGGGCCCGGTTCTGACACTTGGGGCAATTGAAGCCCTGGCCGCCCACGCGTCACCTGAATTGCAGGCCACCTATCTGCCTAAGCTGCTCAGCGGTGAATGGACCGGCACCATGAACCTGACCGAGCCGCAGGCGGGGTCGGATCTGGCACTTCTCCGATCAACAGCTGTTCCGCAGGATGACGGCACCTATCGGATCAGCGGGACCAAGATCTACATTTCCTACGGTGAACACGATCTCACAGACAATATCGTCCATCTGGTGCTGGCGCGGCTGCCGGATGCGCCACCTGGAACACGGGGCATTTCGCTGTTTCTGGTTCCGAAGGTGCTCGTCAACGAAGGCGGCAGTCTGGGTGAGCGCAACGATGTCTGGTGCACCGGTGTCGAGCACAAGATGGGTCTGCATGGCAGCCCGACCTGCACATTGACCTATGGCGATAATGGCGGAGCGGTCGGGTATCTCGTCGGTGAGGAGAACCGCGGTCTGCATTGCATGTTCACGATGATGAACAATGCCCGGCTGGTTGTGGGCATCCAGGGTGTCGGTGTCGCTGAAGCAGCCTTCCAGCGTGCCCGGCACTATGCTGCCGAACGCAGGCAAGGCCGCCACGCCGGTATGGATCAGACCGACGCCGTTGCCATTATCGAACATCCCGATATCCGTCGCGAACTGATGGTCATCCGTGCGCAAACGGCTGCTGCCCGTGCTCTTTGCCATCTGACGGCTGCTGCCCTCGACAGCGCACACCACAGCGAAGACAAGACCACGAGGGCGCATGCGCAAGCCCGCGCCGATTTGCTGACGCCGCTGGCAAAGGCCTATTCCACTGACATCGGCATTGATGGGGCCTCCCGTGGCGTTCAGGTTCATGGTGGGATGGGCTTCATCGAGGAAACCGGTGCCGCGCAGCTGTTGCGGGATGTCCGCGTTGCGGCGATCTACGAAGGTACCAACGGTATTCAGGCGATCGATCTGGTCACGCGCAAGCTGCCCATGCAGGGCGGCGCGGTGGCAGCCGCGCTGGTCGACGTTCTCAAGCAGATCACCGAGGACGTCGCAGCATCCAGTTCGGCGGACATTGCCACCCTCGCATCGACATTTGGGACCGCTCTGGATGACTTCGAGGCCGCGTTGTCTCATTTCGCGCGACTGTCCAATGCCGAGCCGGACAAGGTGCTGGCTGGCGCATCAGCAATGCTGCGCCTGGCCGCCGTAACCACGGGCGGGATATATCTTGGCAAGGGGATTGCGTCGGCAGCTTCTGCTGGAGAGGACACCGGCCCGCTGTTCGCAGCCCAGTTTGAAACCGCCCGGTTCTTCGCGACCCATCTGATGCCAGAGACTGCGACGCAGTTGCA
>JBCDCP010000152.1:0-6041 GCA_039181495.1 Pseudomonadota bacterium
AACCGCCACCGCTACCGATAACAGGACCGAATTCATGCTGCCGCTGTCCGCGATTCACCCAAAAGCGATTTTGCCGAGAGCGGTCTTCTGTCCGCCATCGCCGTTCCCAGCTGGCATGTCACGAGCCGCCAAACCGGGGTCATACTCTCAGATCGGCTCTTCTGAAACATGCGGCCCTGACGGTAGCCGCCCAACAACGATTGTTCAAACAACAAGCGCCACAAAACTCCGTCACAGGCGCACGATCTTGCCGGGATTGAGGATATTCTCCGGATCGAGCGCTTTTTTGACGGCGACCATTGCCGCAACCGCCGGCGAGCCAAGTTCGCCTTCAAGATACTTTATCTTGCCTTGGCCAATACCGTGCTCACCGGTGCAGGTGCCATCCATAGCCAGCGCACGTTCAACCAGACGCTGTGAAAAGGTTTCTGCCAACTCGATCTCTTCGTCATTCTCAATATCGATGAGCGGCAGCACATGGAAATTGCCATCACCAACATGGCCAACAATCGGTGCGATCAGGCCCATTTCGGCGATGTCTGCCTGAGTCTCGGCGACGCATTCGGCCAGTTGCGACACTGGCACACACACATCGGTTGAAAGGCCTTTCGCGCCGGGCCTGAGCTGTAGCGCCGCCCAATAGGCGTCGTGCCTCGCCTGCCAGAGCTTGCTGCGCGCTTCAGTCTCGGTCGCCCATTCGAACGGTCCGCCACCAGATTCAGCAGCGATATCGCCAAATTGCCCGGCCTGTTCGGCAACCCAACTCTCGCTACCATGAAACTCGACAAACAGTGTCGGCGTTTCCTTGAGCGTCAGTCCCGAATAGGCGTTGCTTGCTCTAACCTGCAACGAGTCCAGCAATTCAATACGTGCCACCGGGATGCCGCATTGGATGGTGGCAATGACAGCATCGCATGCCGATGCAACATCCGGGAAAGGGCAGACACCACCAGAGATCGCCTCTGGGATGCCCTGAAGTTTGAGTGTGATCTCCGTGATCACACCCAGCGTCCCCTCTGAGCCGACCATAAGGCGGGTCAGATCATATCCAGCAGAGGTCTTGCGGGCGCGTTTCGCGGTCGTCACCACACGGCCATCTGCCATAACCGCGCGGAGCGCCAGAACGTTGTCCTTCATGGTGCCGTAGCGAACAGCATTAGTGCCCGACGCACCCGTAGCAGCCATGCCGCCAAGTGTGGCATCGGCGCCGGGGTCGATGGGAAAGAAGAGCCCGGTATCGCGGAGGTGCGAATTGAGCTGGGTGCGCGTAACTCCGGGCTGGATCGAGCAGTCGAGATCCTCCGCGGAGACCCGCAATATCTCGTTCATGTTGGAAAGATCGATTGAGATGCCACCCAAGGGTGCATTCAAATGGCCCTCAAGAGAGGTGCCAACACCATAGGGAATAACGGGCACCCTATGGGCGGCGCAGATTTGAACAATGTCGCACACCTCGGCCTCTGTTTGCGCATACACCACTGCGTCAGGAGGCTGGTTCTTTAGCCACGTGGTGGTGTGGCCATGTTGCTCGCGCAGCGATTCTCCGTCCGAGAACCGATTGTGAAAGCGCTCGCGCAAGAGCTGCAACGCTGCGGCACGCGTCCCTCCATCGTCCTCAGCGTGCAGCACGTGAACTCCTGCCATGTGACGTTCCTCTAAAGCGGCCAGTCGCAGGCAACAACGGCGTGACCTAAGCGATGGTCAAACATCCGGTTCCCTATGCCAGTCTTTGATGCCATGCAGCCTATCAACCTAAGGCACTACAACCAACATCTGTCGCAGTCTGGAACACGGTATCGCGATCCGACAACCATAACCGACATAACAATATTGGCAGACCAAAGGCCGGGTTTTCACACCATGTCGCACCGCGCTAGGGTCGGACCAACAATGCCAGTTGCCTACTTCATCGGAGTCCCGCGCAATGAGCAGCGCAACCAATCTCGGCAGCGCCCCCAGCACATCGGATGATCCGCGCCTATGGTCACAACCGATGACGATCGCGCCGGAATGGATCGACTATAACGGCCATCTGAACATGGCCTACTACAACGTGATGTTCGATCGTGGCGCGGACGACACCTTCTCAGTTTTCGGTGTCGGGCCGGATTACCTCGCCAGCCGGGGTATGACGACATTCACCGCCGAAGCGCATGTGACTTATCTGCGCGAGGTCGCGCCGGATGAGACCATCCGCGTGGCCACACGCATGCTCGATTTCGACGAGAAGCGGTTCCATTTCTTCCAGGAGATGTATGCCGAGGGCGATGACAGGGTGCGCGCAACCTCAGAGAACATCTCGCTGCACGTGCTTCATGCGGAATCCCGCGTGGTGCCGATGCCCGATGACATTCAGGATCGGCTCCGTGCAGTGTGGAAGAGCCACCTTAGCCTGCCCAACGCACCACAGGTCGGTCATGTCATCGGCATTCGCCGCAAACGGTAACGGGTGCCGGACCAGGCCATGAAAGGTCGTCCAATATTCTCGATTGCAGCCCTCGCCCGACTTCTGATGACGCGGGTCAAGGGGTGGGCCACCCCCAATCTGCGCGTCTTTTTCAACACAAAACAACCAACAGTCTGGGCCTTGTCGGTCGTCATCGGGCTGGGCGTTGCCATCCTCGCCATTTGTTTCAGACTGCTGATTGGCCTCATTCAGTACCCCTGGCTCGGCACAACCGGAGAGAAAGTCGCCCGGGCGGCGGAAGCCGCGCCTTGGTATCTGGTGATTGCCGCACCGACACTTGGCGGCCTCGCGGTGGGCTTGATTCTGCATTACCTGATGCCCGGCCGTCGGGCGGAGAGCGTGGCCGATGTCATCGAGGCCCGCGCCCTGACCACCAAACGCCTTGGTTTTCGAACCGGCGCGCTGAGTGCGCTCGTTTCAGCGATTTCGCTTGGGGCTGGCGCAAGTTCCGGCCGCGAAGGTCCGGTCGTGCACCTTGGTGCGACGTTCGCCAATTTGATCACGAGACAGTTCAGCCTGCCCACGGGATCAGCCCGTATGCTGCTGGCTGCCGGCGTCGGAGCAGCGGTCTCGGCATCGTTCAATGCGCCAATCGCCGGCGTATTGTTCGCCCACGAGGTGATCCTCGGTCACTACGCCCTGTCCGCTTTCGTACCGATCGTCATCGCCTCGGTACTGGCGGCAGTCGTCTCACGGCTCTACTTCGGCGACTATCCTGCGTTTTTCATCCCCGAGTACCAGATCACCTCCTACTGGGAGGTGCCGGCCTTCGCCTTGCTTGGACTGACCTGCGCGGTTGTCGCGATCCTGTTTCAGTTCGCACTGATCGGCACGGATTGGGCTGCACGGAATGTTCGAATGCACCTCATTCTGCGCCCGATTGCCGGCGGCTTCGTTGTCGGACTGATCGGATTGGCGGTGCCGGAAATCATGGGGGTCGGCTACGAAAGTACCGACCAGGCCATGAACCAGCTGTTGCCGGTCGAGACACTGCTCTTGCTGCTGGTCGCCAAGACCATCGCCACGGCCATCACGCTGGCAAGCCGGTTTGGCGGCGGTATCTTTTCGCCGTCGCTTTATATCGGAGCCATGACCGGCGGCGCATTCGGGTTGATTGCGGCGGGTGTGTTTCCCGATTTGGCGTCCAGCGCCGGACTTTATGCCATTCTCGGAATGGGTGCGGTGGCTGCTGCCGTGCTCGGGGCACCAGTCTCGACAACTGTGATCGTCTTTGAACTGACCGGTGGCTACGCGGTCACCCTTGCATTGCTGCTGACCGTCTCGATCGCAAACGGCCTGACACAGGCCGTCCATGGTCGCAGCTATTTTCAGTGGCAGCTTGAGAGCCGCGGATTGTTTCTCCAGGACGGAGCGCATCGGCGGCTCGGACGTCAGATCCGCGTGGCCGACATCATGCAGCCGCCCGACGAGGATGAGGACACGGTGTTCGATCCTGAGGTTCACCCCGATTGGCTGTCGCCCAATGACACGCTCGAACTCTCCTTGCGGCTGTTTGACGACAAAGGCATCACGCAGGTTCCAGTGGTCAGTGAGTTGAGCGGTGAGAAGAAGCTGGTCGGCCATCTGCATCAGGTTGATGCACTCCGCCGCTTCACCGATGCCCTGATTGAGGCCAATGTCGAGGAGCATCGATAGGATCGATGGCCAAGCCCAAGAAGTCTATCCAGCAGGACGCAATTCTTATGCAGGCCGCCCAGGCCCAGGACTGGAAGACAGCGGAGAGACGCGTCCGCCAGTTCATCCGCAAGAACAGCAGAGACCTGGAAGCTCTGCTGCTTCTGGCCGACATCCAGATGCAGAAAAACGATGCCACCGAAGCGCTGGCGGCGTTCGAGCGTGTCTTGCAGATCCAGCCCGACCTGCCGATGGCCCATTTTGGCCGTGGTCGCACCCTCCTGGCACTCAAACGGACCACAGAGGCGATCGATAGCCTGGAACTCTATGCTCAATCCCAGCCCGGCGATGTCGAAGCCTTGATCAATCTTGGTATCTGCTATCTGACCGCACGCAAATCGCAGCAGGCGGCTGAATGCTTCACAAGGGCATATGACACTGGAACGCTGACCGAGGATCAGTCCTACTTCGTCCGAATGGCACTGGTCCAAGCGCACCGCGATGATGGTGCGTTAGACGATATGCGCGAGCAGGCTCGAGAGATCTTCAAGGACTTCCCCTCCTCCCGTGCCGCACTGTGGCAGTTGCTCACCTATGGCCAGAAAGGCCGGGTGCCACTACGCGTAGATCGCCTCTGAACTGAACGGTAGCCACAGCATCACGCGTCTTCGTCGACGGTGTCCACCCGGCTGCGCCTTTGGCGATAGGATTTGCGATAGAGATTGCGATCATCGCTCAGGGCCTCTTCGAAGGCGGCCTGCTCGCCCACTTCCGCGTCATCGAGTTCGCCAAGATCAAGTTCGAGGTCAGATCGGACGATCGGCACCGCCTGCGCCACCGGGGTCCCGCGGGGCAGTGTTCCCTCGAAATCGGGGTCGACCCACAAGGCCGGAAAATGAACAAACCCGCGATTGTAAACATCGACATCGACAAGCCCCGACAGCGATCTGAAGGGCAGGTCCTCGCGGTTGTAGGGATGGCTGAACATCATCGAGACGCCGGGCGGAGCCTCGACCGTCCAGAAATTACTGAACTTGATGACAAACTGCCCCTTATCGACACGAAACGGCGCACCCTGCGCCTGCTCCGGGACATGCAGGCCAATAGGCGATTCCGTGAGATCGGCCCCCGGCGTTTCCGGCAGGTCCCAGTCCCAGCTCAGTTCCCCGTCACGCACGTGCAGATCGGTTGCCAGCGGAAACACGATTCCCTCGCGTAAGGCATCCAGTAGCGGCGGACATTGTTTCAATGTGGCGATGGGGCCGCCATGCGTCTCGCTCTCAGCCTGCGATGGCATGATCTTGACCCAGTCGGGTATTGCTTTCGACGCCGGATAGGGTTCGGGGACCAGACCGCGATACCCCGGCATACATCGCAACTTGATACGCATCGCCGATTTCTCCTGCTACAGCAGTAATGCTACCCGAATAAGCCAACGGGTGGCCAACGCCAAGCCTGAGCAATTCGCAGCTACCGCATTTCATCCCGTACTTCCAGCACCCGCCCATGGCAGTGACCGGGCGCCCGCGCCATATTAGGTTCAATCTTCAAGATCCGAATCACGCAATCAGGAGTGCGTGCCGCCATGGCTGACCCGGCCCGCGCCAAATCCTCGCCCGAGCCTGTTCCCGAGCATGTTCCGTCCGCGGGCGGCATTGCTGCACGGGCGCAAGGCGCGCGCACGGTTCCTTATCTGGATGGTCTGAACGACGAACAGCGGCGGGCGATCGAGGCCACAGATGGTCCGGTGCTGGTGCTTGCAGGCGCCGGCACCGGCAAGACACGCGTTCTGACAACACGCATCGCCCACATCCTGGCGACAGGACTCGCACGCCCGCATCAGATCCTGGCGGTCACCTTCACCAACAAGGCAGCGCGCGAGATGCGCGAGAGGATCGGCGGGCTGATCAGCCAGCCCATGCCCTCCACGGACTGGCCG
>JBCDCP010000153.1:0-6005 GCA_039181495.1 Pseudomonadota bacterium
GGTCCTGCGTGCGCTGCGCATCCTGCGCTTCCTCTGTATGATCTCGATGGTGCCGTCCTTGCGCTGGGTGGTGGGGGCGCTTATCCGCCCCCTGCCCGGGATGGGGTCAATCATCCTGCTGTTGGGGCTCGTCTATTACGTGTTCTCGGTGATGGCGACCAAACTCTATGGCGAGGCGTTCCCTGAGTGGTTCGGGAATATCGGCGCCAGCGCCTACACGCTGTTTCAGGTCATGACGCTCGAGAGCTGGTCAATGGGCATCGTCCGCCCGGTGATGGAACAGTACCCGCTTGCCTGGATGTTCTTTGTGCCGTTCATCCTGACAACATCATTCACCGTGCTGAACCTGTTCATCGGCATTATCGTTTCAGCCATGCAAGGCGAGCACGAAGAAGCCGCACAGGCCGAGCGCGATGCGATCCACAATGAGACGGCTGCCTTGCACGACGAAGTCACGGCACTCCGGGCAGACATAGCCACGCTCAGGCAAGCACTCAAAAACGCAGACAAAACGCCGTAACGGCCGACATGAACAAACCTTCGTGATGATTTTCTTGTCGTTATCGGGTTTCAAGCCCAGGCTTGTGTGCTAGGCCGGATCGGGAGACGCGACGCAAGGGACGATTTTCTGCGCATCATGAACGATCTCGATTTCGAACGGGCATTGCACACGCCGCTGCTCAGTCCGGCCAAGTTTAGCGACCCCGATGTTACTGCCAAAGGCGAGCCCCGCGCGCAGGTCTACCTCGACAGGCTTGAAACCCTTTGGATCAACACAGGCAGCCTGTGCAACATCGCCTGCATTAACTGCTACATCGAGTCCAGCCCACGCAACGATCGTCTGGTCTACATCACCGCCAGCGAGGTAGCGGCCTATCTTGATGAGATCGAGAGGCTGGAACTTGGCACCGCCGAGATCGGATTTACCGGCGGCGAGCCGTTCATGAATCGCGATATGATCGCGATGCTGGACGATACCCTGTCTCGTGGTTTTCTTGCGCTGGTGCTCACCAACGCGATGCAACCGATGATGCGGCCGCGTGTGCAGGAAGGATTGCTTGAACTCAAACAGCGGTTCGGTGACCAGCTGACCTTACGCGTTTCGCTTGATCATTACAGCGAGGAGTTCCACGAAAAGGAGCGTGGACGGGGGACCTTCGAAGTTGCCTGCAGAGGATCTGACTGGCTCGCGGAGCATGGTTTTCAACAGACCGTCGCCGGACGCACCTGCTGGGGGGAAGCGCTGGATACCGCGCGCGAAGGCTACCGTGAACTGTTTTCGCGGCGCGGCTGGACCATCGACGCCGACGACCCGATGCAGCTTGTTCTGTTTCCCGAGATGGACGAACGCGTCGATGTGCCTGAGATCACAACGGCCTGTTGGGATATTCTCGGCAAGTCACCGTCTGACGTGATGTGCGCCACAAGCCGCATGGTGGTGAAGCGCAAGGGGGCCGACAAGCCGACGGTTCTGCCCTGCACACTTCTGCCCTATGACGAGCAATTCGAGATGGGTCAAACGCTTGAGCAGTCGGCCCAGGCCGATGGCGGTGCCTTTGACAAGGGTTCAGTGAAACTCAATCACCCGCACTGCGCCAAGTTCTGCGTGTTGGGCGGAGCAAGCTGTTCAGGTGGCTAAGCCACGGCGTTGCAGTCCATTGATGCTAGTCGAACAGCGCGTCGATGTCGTCCTGACTGACCTGGCTGGCATCATCGGGTAGCGCCGGCCCATTCAGCAGCGCAGCGTCGCCGCACTTTTCTTCCTGATCGGTTTCGATGCCGCGGAACTCTTCGATGCCGCCCCAGATCGTCATCATACGGTTGACGCGATCTTCGACGAAGCCGAGCGTGCGGACGACTTTGGTGATCCGCTGACCAGTCAGATCCTGGAAATTGCAGGCCTCGAAAATCTTGATGACCTGGTCCTGGATGTCCGTGGCTTGTGCGCGATTGGCCTCCTGGACAAGAGAGGCGGCAAGCTCGGCGGCCACATTGTCGATGGATTCTGCAGCAGCAAGAATGGACTCCGTGGCGTTCTCTGTGCCGTCAACAATCGCATCGAGTTCATTGGTGACCTTGCCCATGCCGTCACCTTCGAGGCCGTTGACATGAAGGTTGGCCAGCTCACGCTTGGTGTTGCCGATGGCTTCGTGAATCTCGTCAAGTTCGGCCTTCAGCTTGCGCGCTTCATCGATTTGTCCGCGATATTCGGTAACGAATGTCTCGTTGACCGTTTCCACGGTGCCGGCAACCGACTTCTTCAGCCCGTCCAGCAGTGCAACCAGTTCTTCGTGTCGGTTTTCAGCTGCCGCTTCGGGAGTCTGGGCGTCGGCATTGGTTGTTTCGATACGGAATTTCTTGGCAGGCGGCATGCTGAATCTCTTGTATGTGGGAGCGTTTGGCAGTGAAGCGGCAGCGCTTCACCCAAGGCAGGCTGGAACAATTGTCTAAAGTTGCAGCAGTTTTGATCAAATCCCGTTAAGGTATGGTTGCCTTACGGATTATGTTCACTAGCTCGCTGGAACGAGGGGCATTTGGCATTCACAAGAAAGAGGGAAGGCAAGGTCCGATGACAGACCAATCCATGCTCAATCGTAGAACGGTTCTTGCCGGCTCAGCAGCCGCGGCGGTCGCCGCAACAATGGCGCCGACGCCACTTGCAACACGGGCTCATGCTCAGGAGGCAGGCAAGCCGGCAGGCGTGCTTCGCTACCAGATTGGCGACATCACCTGTTATGCGCTCAACGATGGCGTGGCGAACTTCCCGCTTGGCGAAGGTTTCGTCACAAATGCGCCGCTGGCTGATGTGCAGGCGGAGTTGCGACGTGCACTGATGTCGCCTGAGACAATGAGTGTCCCATTCACCGCGATGGCGGTGCAATCGGGCGGTCGAACGATCCTAATCGATACAGGCAACGGGCCGGCCGCCGGCGGCACCCGTGGCACCATGTTTGCCAATCTGGAGGCCGCCGGGATCGATCGGTCATCGGTCGACACCGTGGTTATCTCGCATTTCCATCCCGATCACATCGGTGGACTCAAGGACGCCGACGGCAACAAGGCTTTCCCCAATGCCGAAGTGAAGGTACCCGAACCGGAGATGGGCTTCTGGATGGATGAAGGGCAAGCAAGCCGCGCGCCCGATGCTATGAAGCCGCGCTTTGAGGCTGTCCGGGCGGCGTTTGAACCCCTGGGCGATGCTGTCTCGACTTATGCTGATGGTGCCGAGGTGGCGCCCGGCATTACGGCTCGGGGTGCGTATGGACACACGCCTGGGCACACGGTGTTCCGAATCTCGTCAGGGTCGGAACAGATGATGGTGCTCGGCGATACGACCAACCATCCGGCGCTCTTCGTGCGGCATCCGCAATGGGCGGTGCGGTTCGACATGGATGCCCAGGCCGCCGCCGAAACACGGGTTGCTCTACTCGATGAGGTGGCCTCTGACGACATCTTGATCGCCGGTTACCACTTCCCATTCCCGGCAACCGGGCATGTGGTGAAGGACGGAGACGGCTTCCAACTGGCCCTTGTCGCCTGGCAACCCCAACTTTGATGCAGAATTGAGGCCTTTCAAAACCGATTTCGGCGTTTAGCAAGGCTTAACCCTAACGTCACCTTCGTGCCTGAAACCGATCCGGTTTAACCCACCGGACTCGGCTCCGCGCTAGTCTCGATGCCAACCCGGGCAGCGTTTCCGTCCGGCGAGTATCGCGTGGAGTCACAGAGATGTTGCGTAAGCTAATTATGGCGCTCGGGCTGTTTGTTGCCCCGGCGCTGATGCTGGGTGCCATGCCGGCCTCCGCATCAGACGGACCATTTCCTGCCCTGATGAATTCGATCTTCGGCAACCAGCATGCGCAGCCGAGATACGCGCCGCGTAACCACTACCGACAGGCTGCGCCGCTACCGCGTCATCATGGCCGCGGCTACCGTTCGCCGCTGCCGCATCCGCATGCCAACTACCGGCATCACTATGGCCAGCAGCATCACCATGGACAGCAGCGGCACTACCAGCGCCGCGTTCAGACCCATCGTGCAGCCGCACACCACGCACGGCCGATGCGCAATCCCGATGCTTTCAACCCGAAATACCGGCCGCAGGTGGTTCGCTACAGCACCAAGCACAAGCCGGGCACAATTGTCATCGATAGCCGCAACAAGTTTCTCTATCTGGTCATGGCCGACGGCAAGGCGAGACGTTATGGCGTCGGCGTCGGTCGGCCGGGCTTTCAGTGGTATGGCAGCCACAGAGTCAGCCGCAAGGCCAAGTGGCCAAGCTGGACACCGCCAACTGCAATGCGCAAGCGCCAGCCATGGCTCCCTGCGCACATGAAGGGCGGGCCCGAGAACCCCATGGGCGCACGTGCACTGTATCTCGGCGACACGCTGTATCGGATCCACGGATCCAATGAGCCCTGGTCCATCGGTATGGAAATCTCATCGGGCTGCATCCGCATGCGCAACGAGGATGTTATCGACCTGTATGAACGTGTACGGGTCGGTGCCAAGGTCGTAGTGATCTAGCTCCGTCCTCTGATCTGGGG
The DNA here is from genome assembly GCA_039181495.1 of Pseudomonadota bacterium. Lineage (GTDB taxonomy): Bacteria > Pseudomonadota > Alphaproteobacteria > Rhizobiales > Tepidamorphaceae > JBCDCP01. The sequence goes on from JBCDCP010000153.1 coordinate 4,548, forward strand.
AGAACATGCGCGGGCGGTCGAAAGGCCGCCCGCTTTTCTTGCTGCCGGCCAAACATGTTAACAGCGCATTAACCTTCCCTTATACAAGGTAAAGAATCACGCCGCGCCGCATGGATTCGTTGCGCAAATGCCTTCTCAGGATGCCCAGAACGAGCCGCGTAACCGCCCGCCCATCTTTGGCGAGCGTCTGCCGAGCATCCGGGCTGTGTCGACAAGCAGCGGTGACAACTTCAGCCTCGACCTTTTGGCCGGACGCTACACGCTGTTCTGTGTCTACGGCAGTGCCACACACCCCGCGGCCCAGGACGCACTCGCAAAGCTTGCTTCAGCGAGCCATCTGTTCCACGCCGATGAACGGGTGCTGGTTGCGATTTCCAACGATGCCCGTGACAAGTCGCAGCCCGTCTTCGAAGCCCTATCGCGCAACTGCCTGATGATCTGGGATTCGGATCGTTATGTGGTTCGCAATTGGGGGCTTCTGTCGGAGAACGGACGGGCCTTGCGCGCTTGCTGGATACTGGTCGACCCCGGCTTCCGCGTGATGGCAGCCTGGCCGCTCGACAAGGGCGAAGATGCAGTCGCTGCGTTCGAGGGCCTTGGTCCGCCCGCAGATCATGCCGGTGTCGCGATGCATGCGCCTGTGTTGATCGTGCCGCGTGTGTTTGAACCGGATTTCTGTAATCGTTTGCTGTCGTATTTCGACGATACAGGTTGTGAGGAATCGGGCGTTACCCGCGAACGTGATGGCAAGACATTGGTGGAGCTTGCGCCGAAATCGAAACGCCGCAAAGACTGCATGATTGAAGATGCCGAGCTTCGCGCAGCCGCCATGCGGCGGGTCTATTTCAGGCTTGCGCCCGAGATCGAGAAGACCTTCAATTTCAAGCCGACCCGGATGGAGCGCTATCTGATCGGCCGCTACGATTCCGGCGGGGCGGGCTTCTTCAAGCCTCATCGCGATAACACGACGAAAGGCACTGCGCATCGCCGTTTCGCCGTCAGCGTCAATCTCAATCAGCGCGACTATATCGGTGGCGAGCTGATCTTCCGCGAGTTTGGGCTGAAGCGCTACAGGCCGCCGGCAGGCGGCGCGATCGTGTTCAGCTGTTCACTGATGCACGAGGTTACACCGGTCCTGAAAGGCAGCCGCTACGCCTTTCTGCCGTTTCTCTACGATGATGCCGCGGCCGAAATCCGGGAAGCCAACAATGCCTATCTCGACGAGAGCGTAGGCCAGTATCAGCCGTGTGACCGCAGCGAAGCTGACGATGCCGACCGGGACGGGTCCGACGACGGCAAAGAGCGGATCATCGCGGCCGAATAGACCAATCCCTAGTTTTCCGGAAGTGGGATGAATTCTGTCTCGCCAGGAACAGTGTCAAACCGGGCCTGCCGCCAGTCTTCTTTGGCCTGCTCGATGCGTTCCTTGGAGCTGGAAACGAAATTCCACCAGATGTA
>JBCDCP010000154.1:0-5882 GCA_039181495.1 Pseudomonadota bacterium
TGCCCCAGTCGGCAATCTCATCGCCGGTCCGGGCACAGCCAAGACAATACCCCGTGGCCTCGTCAAGTCTGCACAGTCCGACACAGGGGCTCACATGGCTCATGGGCGATCCCGTGCTCGGCAGGTCAGAGCGCTGCGCGTCTGGCCTGTGCGCCACCCCGCCGTTTGCGCTCTGGCAATGCGAGGGGTAACGGGCTGATCGGCAGGCGGGTCGAGGCAACAAGCAAATCGCAGAACACGGCGATGGCCGGTGAGGTGCGCCGAAAGGGAGCGGCCTCGGTGTAGGCCCACATTGCCTCCGCGCGGTAGTCCGACATGTTGGGTAGTGAACCCAACCACTGCATGTAGCCGAGCTGGCCCAATTCCTGTGCGCGCTCAGGCGGTACTTCGCCAATGTCGAGTTGGGAGATCGTCAGGTGCAGAAGCATTGCCCGCTCCATCATTGCCAATAGTGTCGCCGCGTCGGCGGATCCGTGTGAACGACGAGGCGGTGCAGGCAGCACCGCCCCACCTTGTTGTTGGCCTAACCGGCTTCTGAATTGCCCAGCGCTTCGAGCAGTTCACCCAGATTGTGCTCGAACATGGCGAGATAGCTGGTCGCGGGGCCGCCACGTTCTGACAGCGCATCGGAGAAAAGCCGCCCGCCAATCTCGATGCCGGTCTCCTCGGAGATCTGCTGCACAAGGGCGGGGCTGGTGATGTTCTCAACAAACAGGGCAGCCGCACCATCTTCCTTCAGCTGTTCGATCAGGGCAGCGAGTTCCTGAGCTGAGGGTTCGGCCTCGGTGTCGATGCCGACGGGTGCGAGGAAGTTCATGCCGTAAGCATCCGCAAGATACCCGAAGGCATCATGTGCGGTGACAACCGTGCGGCGGTTCTCTGGCAGTTCGGCGAGCTTCTTGCGGGTCTCGGCGTCCAGTGCCTCAAGCTTGGCAATGTACGCATCAGCATTGGCGGCGAAGTCGTCGGCGTGATCGGGAACGGCTTCGGACATCGCTGCGGCGATGTTCCGCACATAGATGATGCCGTTCTTCAAGGAGTTCCACGCATGCGGATCGGTCTCGCCGTCAACCAGAACCGGCGTCACACCTTCGGTGGCGACATGAACGTCCGCGTTGGTTCCCGATTCAGAGATCAGCGTGTCCGACCAGGTTTCAAAACCCATGCCGTTCACGAAGATCACGTCAGCTTCGGCCACAGCGCGCGCGTCTGACACCGACGGCTGGTAGATATGGGCGTCAGCATCGGGGCCGACGATGGTGGTAACGGTGGCATGGTCGCCAACGACCTGTTCGACCATGTCGCCGAGAATTGAAAAGCTGGCGACGATCTTCACATCGTCATGCGCAGTGGCTGGCAGTGCCACCAGCGCCAGCGATGCCGAGACAAGCCCGGCAAATAGCATCTTCATGGGGTTCATCGTGATTTCTCCTTGATAGGGGTTTGTGCAACAGAACTGTCTTCCTCGGTGGCGTGTACGGAGGATGGCTGACGCAGCCTTCCGCCAAATCCGAGTGGGCCGAGAAGTGCTGAGACTGCAAAGAAGCCGCCGGCAACCAGCACAATCGCCGGGCCCGATGGCGTCTCGGGGAACAGGTAAGACAGGGTCAGGCCGATCCAGCAGCTTGACAGCGCGAAGGCGAAGCCAAGGGCAAGCTGGCCCGTAATGGTGCTGGCCCAATAGCGCGCAGCAGTGGCGGGCAGGATCATCAGACCAACCGCCATCAGCGTGCCTAGTGTCTTGAATGCCGCCAGCAGATTGAGCACCAGAAGCAGCATGAAACCCTGCTCAACGATCCAGGGGCGCCTGGTCTGAGACTCGAAGAAGATTGGATCGCAGGTGCTGACAATCAGCGGCCGGAGCAGAACCGCAAAGGAAACCAGCGTGACCGTCGCAACGCCACCGACCAGGAGCATTGTCCGGTCATCGATGCCGAGTATCGAGCCGAACAGAAAGCTCTTGAGCGGCACAGCTGAGCCGGACGCCGACAGGACGAAGATCCCCGCGGCAAGTGCAATCAGATAGAGAGAGGCGAGACTTGCGTCACTGCGCAGAATGGTCTTGCGCGCCAAAAGGGCCGTTAGCACAGCAACGCCGATACCCGCGACCAGGCCCCCGACGAGAAGAGAGGTCACGGTAAGGCCAGCGAAGACAAACCCGATCACGATCCCAGGCGTGATGGCATGGGCCATGGCTTCGCCCGCGAGAGACAGCCGCCTCAGGACGAGGAATGCGCCCACCGGCGCCACCGAAGCAGACAGCACGGTGGTCACGACGAAAGCCCGCCGCATGAACGCGTAGCTCGACATCTCTGCGAACAGCTCAAACATGCACGCTCTCCGGTTTGACGGAGGCGTTTCGGAACATCCAGGAAGCCTGGCTCTCAGACAGATAGCCTTGCGCGATCAGGCGCTCGGGGGTGAGCACATCCGCCACTTCACCATGCGTGGCCGTGTTCGCGCCGAGCAGCAGGGCGTGGCTGCAATGGTCCAGTACTGAAGACAGGTCATGGACGACGAGCACCACCGCGCGGCCTTCATCGCGCCAGCGCTGGATGATCGATAACAGATGCACCTCGGTGCTCTGGTCGACGGCCGCAAAGGGTTCGTCCAGCAGAATGAGGGGCGCATCCTGCAAGATGACCCGTGCAAAAAGGGCCCTTTGCAGCTGGCCGCCCGACAGGGTGTGCAGTGCCCGGTCGGCAAGGTCTGAAATTCCGGCTTCTTCTAACGCAAGGGCCACTCTGTCTCGCCCCGCACGATCGAGCCGGGACCGCAAGCCTAGACCGCGCCACGCGCCCATCGCCACAAGGTCGCGGACGCGCAACGGAAACCGGCGATCAAATTCCGCCATCTGCGCCAGATAGCCGATCTCGTCAGGCTGTCCTTTTGGCCAGCTAAGATTGCCCGATAGCGGCTGCATCAATCCGAGCAGCATCTTGATCAAGGTGCTCTTGCCCGATCCATTCGCACCCAGCACGGCAAGGGTCGTGCCTGCCTCAATGTCGATGGACAGGTTCCGGAATAGCGTCAGATCTGGATAACCCAGTGACAGATTGCGGATCTGAAGAATGGCCGTCATCAGATCACCGCGAAAATCAGCAGCCACAGAAGCGCCGACGCACCGAGCGCTGTGGCTACAAGCGTCGTCACGCTGAGCTCGGTCAGGCAGAAACCCTGCCGTGCGGACTGTGCCGTTTCCGACGGTCGCTCGGTCATCGCACGGACCTGCGATTTCGCGGCGCAGCCGGCGGTATTCGCGCGATCAGATCTGAATCGGGATTTTGCTGCATCGCCACCTCTGGTCAGACAGGGTGGTGGCGGGACTATGATGTCGTGCAGCGCGGGCCGCGTAGAACATAGTAATCTCCCTCCGGGACACCCCGCCCGGGTTGGTTACGGTTGCGATGGCAGGTTTCCTGACTTGCGGATCGTGGCTTCCCCAAACCTTCCCAGTCGGCGTCTGGCCAACCAGTGGTATTGAATGGGGTCGCTCACCGCTTACAGTTGCGGGGGCAGCTACGGACTTGGCGACCTTTAGGCATCGCCGCACCGTATTCCCTTTTGCATCCTCCGACTCACGGAGTCGCAGGAACCATCACGGCGAAGCTAAGCTGGATTGGGATGTCACTCAAGCGCGTAATCATCCGTATCGCAGATGCCTGAGAACCGCGCCGGATCGGGATCAGTTTTCAAGGTGTTCGCAAGGCCCCGTCAGATGGCGGAAACCGGCGTTGAAGAAATACTCTGCAAACGGCTTGTCGCCGGTGTCAATCTGATCGGGGCAGCCGCGCCAGGCTTTCAGCCATCACGCACAACAGCTCAAACATCATGGAGACGCCGACCCAGGCGGTGTTTCCGGACGGGTCAAAGGGCGGCGACACTTCAACTAGATCTGCGCCGGTAACGCGGACCCCGGACAACCCGCGGACCAATTGTTGCGCCTGAAAGGTGGTGATGCCGCCGATTTCGGGGGTACCGGTACCGGGTGCCTGAGAGGGGTCGATGCAGTCGATGTCGAAGCTGACGTAAGTGGGGTGATCAGCCACAAGGTTGCGAGCCTCGGCCATCACGTCCGATGGCCCGCGTTCCATGTACTCTTCAATGGTGATGATACGGACACCCTGACTGCGGCCCCATTCAATGTCCTCACCGTCATACATGGTCCCGCGGATGCCGATCTGGATGACCTTCTCTGGGTCAAGCAGACCTTCTTCAATCGCGCGCCTGAACGGCGTTCCGTGGGTGTATTTCCGGCCGTCGAAATAGTCATCGAACAGATCCGTGTGCGCATCGAAATGGATCATGGCCAGCGGCCCGTCCTGCGCCAGGGCGCGCAGGATCGGCAGCGAAATCAGATGGTCACCTCCCGCCGATAACGGCGTGATGCCGAGTGCGGCAAGCGATCGGAATTGCGAGGTCACCCGGTCCAGAGTGTCGTCGAGATCCGCAGGATTGACCGGGCAGTCGCCAAGATCGGCGCAGTTCATCAGCGCGAAAGGCGCTATGCCCGACGTCGGGTGCTTTGCCCTGATCATGGTCGATAGATCGCGCAATTGCCGGGGGCCGTGAAGGGCGCCAGGTCTGTTCGTTGTTCCGCCATCCCAGGGCACGCCGATTAGGCCGATATCAACGTCCGAGGCGCGGTCGCCGTCCAATGGCACGACCGGCAGCCGCATGAATGACGGCACACCGGCAAATCTCGGCACCTGGTCACTTGGGACCGGCTGGAAGTAGGGGTCTTTGGTCATGTCTGGATCATCCGTTGGCCATGTCAGCGTTGTTCAGCACCGTGACGTTGATGGCAAGAGTTGGCGAGGGGACGTTACCTTCAGCCGAGCGCACGCCGACGGCGGAGCGGTTCGGATTCGACCGCCTCTCGCTGGACATACTTGAGGTGGCCGATCGCCTTCAGAAAGTTCTGATGGGACGGCTTGTCCTCCAGGTAGTCCATCAGCCGGTAGATGTTGATCGGCTGTCTGGTGATCAGTGTCCGAACCCGTGTCAGAGCGTCCTCCAACGCGTAATGATCGATGAACTGGCAAGCGGTCTGGGTTGGTGTCAGGAGATAGAAGTCCTGCTCGCGTTTCGGCGTGTAGCGGGTGATGTCAAAGGGCGAGGCGCCCAGAGCATGAAATTTGGGCATCAGACAACGGACGTCCGCCTCGCGTTGTTCCAGGACAGTTCCCGATACCTGCCTGAATCCAAGCGCGCCCAGTTTTGAGATCGCGTGTCGCCGCATGGCTGGTGACAGCATGTCAGCGTCGGACCGGTCGTATCGGAGATCATCGAACACCGAGATGAGGTTCAGCGCCGTATCGGCAACCTGCATGTAGGGGCCGAAATCACTGTCTTCATGGAGCTCAAGTACTGACAAACTGCCTTTCCTGACGACGAGAACCACAAGGGTCTGACACAGTACGATGGGCCGCATCATAATGGTTCAGTCTGATCTGGGGCAGCGCAACCGTCTGTTCCTGCAGAGATCGCGGCATTACCGCAGGCAGATTTATTGTTCGGTTCGCTCAAACGGGCATCTGGCCTTTCATCGACACAAGGAGCAGCGGGCGCGCCGTGAGGTGCGCGCCCGCGCTGATGAACCGACAGATGGCCGGTTGAGGTCCGGCCAACGGCACCGTTCAGCCATTGACGTTCGACACGGCAACATCGTGCATCGCCGGCCAGTTCTGCTCGGCCTTGGCCAGCGTGCCGGTCTTGTCTTCGAGGTACTTCCCAAAGGCGACGGCGTTCAAGAAGACATAGAGTTGGCCGTCGACGATGTCGGCGAAATGCGGATCGGCATCAAGCTTCAAGCCGAGGGCCACGCCGAATGCGCAGAACCCGCCATATTCCGGCATGTATTTTTCCGGGTTCTCGGCAAA
>JBCDCP010000155.1:0-5833 GCA_039181495.1 Pseudomonadota bacterium
GATCGGGTAGCCGCGATACATCAGAATGCCGGCATCACCATCGATGTAGGTGATCTTGGACTCGCAGCTCGCTGTCGATGTGAAACCGGGGTCATAGGTGAACGCGCCGGTGTCGGAATACAGGGTCGAGATATCAACCACGTCCGGCCCGACTGACCCGTTATAGACCGGGTAGTTGTTCGGCTTTTCGTCGATTTCGATCTTAGCTGCGGGTTCGCTCATGATGCCTCTCATTTTCATGCAGTGCTCTTGTCCGCGGATTGCCGCCCTTTCGGGGGGCTCCTGGCGCATCGAAAGCGTCCTGGAGTTTGGTGTGGCCAGACCGGCGCATCATCGATCTGGACGGCTCAAGACAGCGGACTGAGCAGTGCTGATTATCGCTCAAGCGGTAGCCGATTTACTCCGCACCCGCAAGGCAGGGTCGCTGCGGACAGGGCGAACGCGCATCGCCTGAACTGACGCGAAAAGGGCAGAAAACGAACTATTTGGCCGCATCTCCAAGCCGTCCGATCACTTCATCGCGTCCAAGAACGAAAACAACGTCGAAAATTCCGGGCGAGGTTGTGCGACCTGTGAGTGCGGCGCGCAACGGCTGAGCCACTTTTCCGAGTTTCAGTTCATGCTCGTCAGCGACGGCGCGAATGGCCTCTTCGATGGCCCCCATCGTCCAGTCAGGAAGAGCGGACAGGGTCGCGTTCACACTGGCCAGTATAGGCCGTGTTTCCTCGGTGATCAGGGCTGAGGCTTTCTCATCATAAGCGAGAGGCCGCGATGCTAGCAGGAACTGGGCCCCGTCGAGCAGTTCGCAGAGCGTTTTGGCGCGTTCTTTCAGCCCCGGAATTGCGCTTCGGATTTTGGCAATCCGATCGTCGTCAAGACGGGCCACAATGTCATGGCCCCCCTCCAGGTGAGGAACCTCGGAGAGCAACAGGTCGGCGAGAGCGTCATCTTCGGTATGACGAATGTAGTGGCCATTCAGGTTCTCGAGCTTGGCAACGTCAAAACGTGCGGCTGACTTGCCGATACCGTCGAGATCGAACCATTCGATCATCTGGGCTATCGAGAAGATCTCGTCATCGCCGTGGCTCCAGCCAAGCCGGGCAAGATAGTTACGCATGGCGTCTGGAAGGTATCCCATCTCGCGATAGGCTCCGACCCCGAGCGCGCCATGCCGCTTTGACAGTTTTGCCCCGTCCGGCCCGTGGATCAGCGGGATGTGCGCCATCTCCGGAACCGTCCAGCCCAGTGCCTGATAAATCTGGCTCTGCCGGGCTGCGTTGGTGAGATGGTCAACGCCGCGCACGATGTGGCTCACGCCCATGTCGTGGTCGTCAACCACCACCGAAAGGTTGTAGGTCGGAGTGCCATCGGACCGGAGAATGATCAGATCGTCGAGATCGGCGTTGGGGAAGGTCACATCACCCTGAACGTGATCGCGGACGATCGTTTCCCCGCTCTCCGGCGCACGGAACCGGATGACCGGCGGCACGCCATCAGGTGCATCCGCGGCATCACGGCCACGCCACGTCCCATCATAGCGCGGCGGGCGGCCTTCAGCTTGCGCCTTGGCGCGCATCGCATCCAGGTCTTCCTTGCTGGAATAGCAGCGATAGGCATGACCCGCGGCCAGCAGGGCTTCAGCGACCTCTTTGTGGCGGGCCCCATTTGCGGCCTGGGAGACCGGTTCACCATCCCACTCAAGGCCTAACCAGCGCAGGCCATCCAGAATCGCGTCGATGGCTTCTTGCGTCGAACGCGTCCTGTCGGTGTCCTCTATGCGCAGGAGAAACCGTCCGCCCTTGGCCTTGGCATAGAGCCAATTGAACAGCGCCGTTCTGGCCCCACCGATATGCAGGAAGCCTGTGGGGGAAGGCGCAAAACGCGTCACGATAGCCATTATCGGGCATCTCCTCGAACGTCGACATGGTGGAAGGGGCGATGGGTCTGTCAGCCACGTCAGCATTCCCCCTGCCTGCCGCCGCGATTTTGCGCGGCGTAGCATGGTCCGCGAGCTAGGTTAACCGCCGTGCGGGCAAAATCTGATGGCGCGAGACAATCAGCAGATTGGCACAGGTTCAGAGCCCTCGCATGGCGCTGTGGTTGACGGGAGCGGGCCGACGGTGGCTCGCGAGCAGAAACGCGCCCCACCAAGGCGATTGGGCCGAAATCCCGACATTCCACGGTTCCGCAGGCTCGCGCGGGGAGATGTGGGTTGGCGCCTGCGCGACATCCTCATCGACCAGCAGGACCGACTTTTTCTCTGGGTGCCGGTCTTGTTGGCATGCGGCGCTGCACTCTGGCTCGCCGCACCGCGGGAACCTCAGGCCTGGGCCTTGTTCAGTTTGGCAGCCGTTTCGACAGGGCTGGCGGTCTGGCTCAGACGCTCGGTTGTCACTGCTGCCGTAGCTTCGACAATCGCCATCATGGCCTTCGGTGGGTTCTCAATCGGTCTGCAGGCCGAATACGGTGGTGGGCCGGCCGTGGCCGAACGAACGCCGCCACTCGATATTGCTGCTACCGTTGCCAAGATCGAGCACCGCCCGGGTCGCCAATTGCGGTTGACACTGCGACGCGTTTCGATCCCACAGGCGATAGCCGGGTCTGTGCCGCACAGGCTGCGGATTACACTAAGGCGGACGCAGCATGAGGGCGTTGGGATTGTTCCAGGGGCACGAATACAGCTCCGGGCGATTCTCCTGCCTTTGCCAGATGCCGCCATGGCCGGTGGTTATGATTTTTCGCGCCGGGCCTATTTCGAAGGGTTGGGGGGACTGGGGTTTGCCTTGTCGGCACCGCGTGTCCTTGCCCAGCCCGCTGCGAAAGCCGGCATGGCAACAGCTTTTCGCGCAGCGATCGACACCGTGCGGCTGAATATCCGCGAACGGATCCATGCATCTTTGTCGGGAGCCCAAGCAGCGGTGGCGTCTGCACTCATCGTCGGGCACCGTAGCGACATGCCCGATGAGGTCCGGGAGACCCTGCGGATTGCCGGCCTCGCGCACATCCTCGCGATTTCGGGTTTGCATATGGCTTTGCTCGCCGGCGGTGTGTTCTACGGTGTGCGTGCAGGGCTTGCGTTGATCCAGCCGCTCGCGTTGCGGGTGTCTCCCAAGAAGATTGCGGCCATCGCAGGTCTAGCCGCTGCGCTTGTCTATCTGTTCTTGTCCGGCGCAACCGTGGCCACCCAGCGAGCCTTTGTCATGGCCGCAATCGTATTTGCAGCCATGCTTCTCGACCGGCCCGCGCTGACCTTGCGCGCGGTGGCTCTAGCAGCACTGCTAATCATCCTGATCGATCCGAAAGCTGCTACGCAAGCCGGCTTTCAGATGTCGTTTGCAGCAACGGCAGCCCTTGTCGCCGTCTATGAGGTGCTGCGCCGGAGGCGGGAGCAGTTCTACGGAGCAAGTCCTCTGTGGCGTAGTGGCTGGCTATGGCCAGTCCGGCTGGTAAGCGGGCTCGCCATTACCTCGCTTGTAGCCGGCGCGGCGACCGGACCGATCGCTGCGTTCCATTTCAATCATACGGCCGTCTACGGTCTCATAGGTAATGTAATGGCGATGCCGGTAATGACCTTTGCCACCATGCCTATGGCCGCATTGTCACTCGTTCTGATGCCGTTGGGGCTGGAGCCTCTGGCGTTAGGGTTGATGGGGCAGTCAATTGAACTGATCATCGGGATTAGCGAATGGGTTCAGCATCTGCCGCGATCCGACATAGTTATTCCGGCCATGCCCGGGATGGTGCTGCCGCTGATGTTGCTGTCCGGGTGCTGGCTGATCATCGTCACCCACCCAGTGCGTTTTCTCGGGATCGCCGGGTTCGTACTGGCAGTCATCTTGGTTCTTGGCGCCCGGCCGCCCGATGTCCTCATCTCTCGCGATGGTCGCATGGCGGCAATCGTGAGCACCAAAGACGGTCATCGGCATCTTGCACCAATTGCCACGTCGCGCTCGGCCTTCACGCTGGACAACTGGCTCAGGCGGATTGGCGATCGGCGCGCTGAGGCTGATCCATCTCTGACCAACGTCCGATGCGGCGAGGCTGATTGTAGTCTGAAGGGCAGTATCGCGACAGGAGTTGGGTCTATCCGTGTCGCCATAGAGCGTTATGGCGATGATATCGCTGCATTGTGCGTTCAGCACGACATTGTGGTCCTGCCCAGCCACAGCCCGCGCGGCAATCCCATCCCTGTCAGAGCAGGGCGCAACAGAAATCAGCAGGCCTGCGCAGACACGCTTGTCATCGAGCGGTCGACACTGCTGAACCGCGGTGCATTATCCATCTGGATTGACGAGAAGACCGTGGCGCCGGGCAGCCAATCTGCCGTAGTGGCTGAACAGATCTGGAACATACGCGGAGCCCGTGATCACAGCAGACATCGGCGCTGGTCCGTAGCAAACCGCTCAGCTCTCACGTTACGTCCGACACAACCATGAACGCCGGATCAGCGCCTCACGTATTGATCCAATGCACCGGCGTTCCGCTCTCGGACCTCATCTAGTAGCGTCGGAACAGGCTTGCCAGTTTGCCCTGGATGCGCACCCGGTCCGGCCCAAAAATCCGTGTCTCATAGGCCGGATTGGCAGCTTCCAGCGCAATCGAATTGCCCTTGCGGCGAAACCGTTTCAGGGTTGCTTCTTCATCATCGATCAGCGCCACGACGATATCGCCATTCTCGGCTGTCTCGGTCTTGCGGATCACCACCGTGTCGCCTTCGAGAATGCCGGCATCGATCATCGAGTCACCGCGAACCTCAAGTGCAAAGTGTTCTCCAGGACCGAGCGCATCGGCTGGGAGTGCAACAGTGTCGGACTGGTGCTCGATAGCCGAGATCGGCGTACCAGCCGCGATCCGGCCCATGACAGGAATGGCGGCAATCTCCATCCCTGTGTCATCGGTGAAATCGCTGCCTTTCGGCGGAGCCTTGCCGAGGCTGCCCTCAATCACGCTGGGCGAAAACCCGCGCGGCGCCGACGTCAGCGCAGGACCCACCGAATCCGGCAGTTTCAGGATCTCGAGCGCCCGCGCCCGGTGCGGCAGACGGCGAATGAAGCCGCGCTCTTCCAATGCTGTAATCAGCCGGTGGATGCCCGACTTCGAGCGCAAATCAAGCGCATCCTTCATCTCGTCAAAACTCGGCGGCACGCCGCTCTCACGAAGCCGCTCATGAATGAACATCAGCAATTCGCGCTGTTTCTGTGTCAGCATTTTGTCCAGCACTCCGCTTCCCGGTAGACCAGCTCAACCCACGTCTCAACAGATACCGCCGCATTGGCAGCTTCGAATCAAAACGCGGACAAAGCAAGAACAAGCTACGCGTTCCTATTGTGTTCCACAAGTCCTTAACGGGAGATTAGGGCGTTTGCGATGCGGGGAAGATCAGACCCAATTGCCCATCTGCGGATCAATCGGAATGTATGGCACGATGGTACCGGTTGCCGCTGATGGAGCCTTGATCGGTCGGATAATCAGGGCATTAGCGCGGGCGAGCGTCGCCAACATTGAGCTGTCCTGACGCCTGAACGGCGTAGCTGTCGTGGTACCATCCATGGCCGGCTCGACGACCGAGCGGACATAGTCTTCGCGGTTGTCGTTGGCGGGCAAATCGTTTGTCAGTTCTGCATCGTGCGGTATCTCATGATTGGCCAGGCCCAGGCTGGCGCGGATCAGGGCAACCAGGAACAGCCGCGCGCAAACCAAAGAAGAAACCGGGTTGCCAGGCAGGCCAAGAACGAGCGTTTTGCCGATCTGCCCGAACATCATCGGTTTGCCTGGCCGCATCGCGATCTTCCAGAACGCCATGTCGGCACCGAGGTCGGCCAGAACGCCACGC
>JBCDCP010000156.1:0-5630 GCA_039181495.1 Pseudomonadota bacterium
ATCACGCTGATCCTTGGGTTGCTCGATTGGACCGGACTTGCCCGTGCTGTCCGTTCCAAACTGCTGGCTCTGCGCGAAGAGGACTACGTGACTGCTGCGCAGCTCATGGGCGCAACGCCCAAGCGGATCATCGGCAGGCATCTCATACCTGGCTTCATGAGCCATCTGATCGCGAGTGCGACGATATCGATCCCGACGATGATCCTGGGTGAAACCGCACTCAGTTTCCTCGGTCTCGGATTGCGGGCACCGATCACATCCTGGGGTGTTTTGTTGACGGAAGCGCAGAACATCTCGGTCGTTGCGCTCTATCCCTGGCTTATGCTGCCAGTGGTGCCCGTGATCCTGGTGATCCTCGCCTACAACTTCCTCGGCGATGGATTACGCGATGCAGCAGACCCGTATAAGTGACCGTTCTGCAAGCAGCGGGTGCAAATCCGCGTGATGGCAGCCGGCGCATGGATTGCAAAGGTGATTCGAAACACGACATTCAACGCGTTTACTGCTAGTCTTCGCCGCTTAGGGGCGGCCAAGGACTGGCACATTCTGAAAACCAATTGACGATCAAAAGGAACGTTCAGACAGGGTGCCGGACCTTTGAGGGTTGCCAGCGGGAACCACAACCAGCAAGCGGGCGTAAGATCTGCGTTTGAACTGTGATGAAATGACCGATTGGCGTGACAGCGTAGTCGCCTTCCAACCTGATCCTTGTCTCTGACATTCATCTGCCATTCAGCCCTCGAGACCTATTGAGCTGGAAACAGTGGATCGGTCCCGTGGCAGACGACTGCCTCGTTCCGTGGAGAGGCCGCCATGACACGCCGTGGACATGCCCGCGTTCTGATGTACAGCCACGATACGTTTGGGCTGGGCCACCTGCGACGGTGCCGAGCGATCGCCCATGCGCTTGTGGAGCGCTATAGCGGCATTCTCGTTCTGATAATCTCCGGCTCGCCAATCGCCGGGGCGTTTGATTTCCGCGCGCGCGTAGATTTCGTCAAAGTGCCCAGCGTCATTAAGCTTCACAATGGCGATTACACCTCGCTCGACCGCCACATCGACCTGTCCGAAACGCTAGAGATGCGCCGGACCATGATCCATCACCTGGCCGAGAGTTTCGACCCGGATCTGCTTGTCGTAGACAAAGAAGCAATGGGTCTGCGCGGCGAACTTCTCTCAACGCTGAGGATGCTGAAAGATCGCGGAACCACACTCGTTCTGGGTCTGCGCGAAGTCATGGATGCGCCGGATCGGCTGCAGAGCGAATGGCAGCGGGCCAACATGATCACCCACATCGATGAGCTGTACGACCACCTGTGGGTCTACGGGCCGGAAGATTTCTGGGATCCGCTCACCGATCTCGACGTCCCCGCGTCCCTTCGTGATCGCATGACCTACACCGGCTACCTCGACCGCACGACGAAACAGGCTCCAACACTGGCCGGACAGCATCTTCCCGAAGATTACATTCTGGTCTCGGCTGGCGGCGGTGGCGATGGCGCGCCATTGATGCACCAGGTGATGGCGGCGCTGGAGCACGATCGCAGCCTCACGATCCCCACAGTCATGTTGCTCGGACCGTTCATGAAGACCGGCGAAAGGGAACAGATTCACGCCCGTGCCGCCAGCTTCCCGGAAGTCACGGTGATCGATTTCGACAATCGCGCTGAAGCCATCATGCAACAGGCCACCGCCGTGGTGTCCATGTGCGGCTACAATACGTTCTGCGAGATTCTGTCCTACGACAAACGAGCGTTGATCGTGCCGCGCACCCACCCGCGTCGCGAGCAGGAACTCCGCGCGGTTCGTGCCGCCGAACTTGGCATCGTCGATGTGCTGCTGCCAAAGGAGGCGGAGGACCCCGCAACCATGGCAAGCACACTGCATGCGTTGCGTAAGCGCCCCCGCCCCTCGGAGAGTGGTAATACGCTTTCGCTGGACGGGCTTGATGTCATCTGCGATCTGGTCGGTGATCATTTCGCACGCGAGCGCAGTCAAGAACAGCAGGCCGTTCAGCTTGTTGCACGCACGGCCTGATCACTTCATCCGCAATCGCAATCCCATAGCGATCGTAGGGAAATCTGCAGGCTGATCGAAAATGCCTAAAGACAGCCAACCTTTCCCGGTGCCGGTGGCCTTCGTGCTTAAGGGCTATCCGCGCCTGTCCGAGACGTTCATCGCTCAGGAGATCCTCTCTCTCGAACGTGCCGGGCTGGACATCCGGCTGTTTTCCATGCGCCACCCGACAGACCGGAAACGCCATCCAATTCATGCGGAGATAAAGGCTCCGGTGACATACCTGCCGGAGTACCTCCACGATGAGCCGTTGCGGGTGTTGCGCGCCTGGCTAACCGTTCGGCGCTGGCCCGGATACGAGGCCGCGCTGAAAGCCTATCAATGGGATTTTCGCCGCGACATCAGCCGCAACCGTGTCCGGAGGTTCGGCCAGGCAATGGTTCTGGCCACAGAGTGCCCAAGCGATGTGCGCTGGCTGCATGCCCATTTCATCCACACTCCGGCGAGCGTTGTCCGTTATGCGGCACTGATGATGGGGTTCAACTGGAGCTGCTCGGCGCACGCCAAGGACATCTGGACCTCGCAGAACTGGGAGCTTTCCGAGAAGCTCGCCGAGGCGCAATGGACCGTCACCTGTACGGCACACGGTGCCGAACATCTGCGCGGTCTGTCAGCCTCTCCCGAGAGGGTTCATTTGTCCTATCACGGTCTCGATCTGTCCCGTTTTCCTGCTCCCGAGAACGAACGTCCGACGCGTGATGGCACCGACCCGGCTAACCCGTTGAGATTGCTGAGCGTCGGCCGTGCCGTGGAGAAGAAGGGTTTCGACCTGCTGATCGATGCGCTGGGTCAATTGCCCTCCAATCTGCACTGGACATTCGAGCATATTGGTGGCGGTAGTGATCTCGCACTGCTGAAGAAGCGCGCCGCATCCAACGGTATTGATCGGAACATCACCTGGCATGGCGCACAAGCACAGGAACGGGTCCTGCAAGCCTACCGCGATGCCGACATATTCGTTCTGCCCTGTCGCATCGCTAAGGGCGGCGACCGGGATGGCCTGCCGAATGTCATCGTCGAGGCGCAAAGTCAGGGCCTTGCGTGTATTTCGACCGCTGTTTCAGGCGTAACGGAATTGCTCCAGGATGGCCTCAACGGACACGTCTGTCCGCCGGAAGACTCGCGAGCCATCGCGCAGGCGGTCACCGTACTTGCAGAGGCCCCCGATACCAGGATTGCCATGGGCAAGGCAGGCCAGGGCATTGTCCATGAGCGGTTTGACCATGCGCAGTCAATTCGCGACCTGGAGCGGCTGTTCCAAGACACCCTCCCCCGCCCGGACCAGGCGCCTCACAAGCCGTTCGCACGCGCAGCGGAGTAGCATTTGGGCACGTCTTCTGTCCGGATCGCCTTCTACGTTCAGCACTTGCTGGGCATCGGCCACCTCTACCGTGCACGGCGGATCTGTGATGCGCTGATCAAGACCGGCGCGACGGTTTCAATGATCGCTGGCGGCATGCCCTCGCGTGCACTGGAAGACGCGTCATTCGATGTCGTCCAGCTACCGCCCGTCAGATCGGGCGATAGCGGGTTTTCGGGTCTCGTCGATGTTCACGGACAGCCAATCGACGATACGTTCAAGAACAATCGCCGCGAGAAGCTGCTACAAGCGGTTTCTGCGCTCCGACCGCATGTGGTTGTCACCGAAGCCTTTCCCTTCGGGCGGCGACAGATGCGGTTCGAGTTGAACCCGCTGATCGCACAGATTTCGGCACAGCCAGACGGGCAGCGTCCGGCGTTGCTTTGCTCTATCCGCGATATCCTGCAGGAAGGCCGTAAGCCAGAACGCAATGCCGAAACGGCGGAGCTAATCAATCGGTACTACGACGCCGTGCTTGTGCACGGTGATCCGGCCATTAGCCAGCTTGGCGACACCTTCCCCGAAGCCGAGAAGATAGGCGTGCCCATTCACAATACCGGCCTGGTGGCTCCAACTTCCCAAATCACTCCCCAAAGTGACCAGACGACAAAACCCTACGACATCATCGTTACCGCCGGCGGAGGCGCTGTCGGAAGAGAGTTACTGATGGCGGCAGCAGAAGCTGCTGCTCAAGGTCAATTGCCTGGCCGATCGATCGCGCTTGTTACCGGGCCGCAAGCGCCACCAGAGCTCGAACATGAGTTGAACAAGCAGGCCAACGGCAAGGCCGAGGTCATGACGTTCATTGCCGACCTGCCACGCGCCCTGTCCCAATGCCAATTGTCGATCTCTCAAGCGGGCTACAATACGGTTGCCGATGTTCTGACTGCTGGCTGCCGTGCTGTTCTGGTGCCGTTTGCCGATGGCGGAGAGACTGAACAGAGCCGACGGGCGAACGCCTTGGATCGCGCGGGCCGGGCTATTGCACTGGATCTCACATCGATAACGTCTGAAACGATCGCACGGGCCGCTGAAAGGGCGATGAAATCGGAGCTCAGACCCTTTGCCGCCCGGCTGGACGGTGCCGAACGGTCAGCGGCACTTATCGTTTCGGCCGCCCAACAAGCTAGACGCAGCTAAGAGACTTGCCGGATGTGTCTTCGCGCCGGTCAGCGTAAAAACACAGAGTCTCGCATAGGCCATTGGGGGCATTGATGGCATCGGTTCGGCCAGATGACGATGCGATGGAACCATCGCTCGCCAAGTACATCTGGCGACACACGAAATCGCAGCAATTGTGGATCCTCAGCATTGTCCTGCTGTCGATGCCCACGTATTTCTTTGCGCTTGATCTGCCCAAACGGATTGTCAACGGGCCGATCCAGGGCGAAGGATTTGACGCGCCCGACGCCACCCTTCCCTATATGGGCATCACTCTGCCGGACTTTCTCGGCGGCATAACGCTATTCGAGGGGCTGGAGTTAGGCCGTTTTGGCGCGCTGGCCTATCTGAGTGCCATATTTCTCCTGCTCGTTTGCGTGAACGGCCTCTTCAAATTCTACATCAACACCTACAAAGGCCGGCTTGGCGAACGGATGCTCCGGCGGATGCGCTACGAGTTGGTCGACCGGGTGTTGCGCTTTCCGTTCGCACAATTCCGCAAGGTCAAACCGTCCGAAGTTTCCACGATGATCAAGGACGAAGTCGAACCCTTGGGCGGCTTCATCGGCGATGCCTTTGTGCTGCCCGTGTTCCTTGGCGGCCAGGCGCTGACGGCCATGACCTTCATTCTGGTGCAGAGCTTCTGGCTGGGGATGATCGCCTTCGGCATCGTTATGGTTCAGGCCTTCATCATTCCCCGTCTGCGTCGGCAGTTGATCAGGCTCGCCAAAGAGCGCCAACTGACAGCCCGACAGCTGTCGGGACGGGTTGGCGAGATCGTCGAAGGCGTTGCCGCAATCCGAACCAACGATACCTCAAACTATGAGCGTTCCGATATCAGCGCCCGGCTCGGCAAGATTTTCGCGATCCGCTACGAATTCTACCAGCGCAAGTTTTTCATCAAGTTTCTCAATAACTTCCTGGCTCAGGTAACGCCCTTCCTATTCTACGCGGTGGGCGACTATTTCGCCCGCGTCCGCGCGATGTGCGATCGCTACGGCATCTTGCTGTTACTGGATGAGGTGATGTGCGG
>JBCDCP010000157.1:0-5623 GCA_039181495.1 Pseudomonadota bacterium
CATCCTGTGCCCGCACCGACAGGTCGCTTCCCTGGTACACGGTGAACCCGGCGCCAAGGGGATCACGAATGAGCGCCACCAATGCGCCTTCGCCATAGGGTATGGGACCGACCTCGACCTTGCCGCCGAGTTGCCGGGCAAGATCGACGATTGCCGCAGCATCGTCGACCTGAATGTAGGACATCCAGAAGCTGGGCAGGCCAATCTTCTGGAACTTCTCCGGCATCTCGAAGACACCAGCCTGCGGCACGTCGTTGATGGATGCCACGTCATAGGGCGATCCGTCGGGCTGGGGGATCCTGTCGTAGGACCAGCCGAACAGACGGCCATAAAAGTCCCGCGTGCCGGCGACATCGAATGTTGACAGATCACACCAGACAAAATCGCCATGGGCCATCGTCGATCCCCCCTCACACCATTCGTCTTATGCTGTCAGATGCCCACAGGGAGAGCGATCCGCAAGGACCTCCGGACGCATGGTCCAACGACGCACTTGCAACGGTTTGTGATCGCAAATCGTTCGGTTTGCGGCGCCCAATGCCCGACTATTCACCTTCTGTTATCGTTAGTGATCGATAAATGACAGTGATGGCCGCAAGCCCGCCCTGATCTCCGATCACGGTGCGAAGCATGGCCGGCGGATGCGAAGTCTTCCGCATTCAGTGTCGCGTATCGCGCGCCGGCCGCACGGCCAACCGCGCAGCAGATCGAAGGTGATTTGGTAATGCGTTCCCTTTCTTCCCTCCATTGGCCTGCCTGTTCCAGAGCTCAAAAAACTCGGAGAACAAATCGCATTTCCGTCTTTGCGATGGCCGGGCTTCTGACGTTGGGCGCCCAGGCCCAGATGGCCCAGGCAGAAGATCGCTATTTCCAGGTGGGTTACGCGGTGTCGGTCAATGGACTGACCGTAGGCAAAGGGGCCTTCTCAGGACGCGTCGTCGAGAACGGATACCGGCTGCAGGGCGAGACGTCGGTCGCCGGCATTGCCGGTCTTCTGTTCAACTACCGTGCGACAGGCGAGGTCGAAGGACGGATCGCCACCAAACATCCCCGGCCGCGTGTCTTCGGCTCGCACGCTAGTGAATCGCGCGCGAGCCAGCGCGTCGACATGACGTTCGCTCGCAATACGGTCAGCAAGATCGCTATCCGTCCGCGCCCACGGCCTGAATCCGAGCTCGGCAGAGTACAAGTGACGCGCAGCCACCTAAGCGGTGTCATTGACCCGATGAGCGCGATGATCGTACCGGCCAAAGATCGGGGTCTGCACGCTTCCGCCTGCAACAGAACGATCCCGATCTTCAATGGCCGCGAGCGTTTCGACATTGAACTCAGCCACAAGGGCTTCACCACCGTTCAGGCAAGCGCAGCCAACGGTTTTGCCGGCGATGTCATCATTTGCCGCGCCCGCTACAAACCGATTGCCGGCCACCGGCCGAACCGCAGAGAAGTCTCCTATTTCGCCAATGCGCAGGATATCGAGCTGTGGCTGGCGCCAGCCGGTAACACCGGCCTGCTGTTGCCCTACCGAATTTCGGTTCCAACACCGCTCGGGCGCGGCATCGTCCAGGCCAATGTCTTCGTTGCTTCCAACGATGGCGGCGTTCGTCGCGCGGCGCTCGACTAACGCGTTAGCTCTTTCAACCAACGGTCCACGGACCCAACTTTTCAGCCCGGGCAACTGCCCGGGCTTTTTTGTTCATACTCCCGCATCAATGCGCGAACCTCCGCTGAGCGCAGGAATCTGAGGTCGACAAATTGAGAGAAAGCGCTTGAAATAGTATTGGGCTTCCAAGGGCCGTTGAATGTCGCAATGACCGGGCATTGAACAAGGAGTTTCCAGATGACCAGATTTCTTCTGACGCTTTCAACAATGACAGCAACCACACTTGCATTGAGCTATGCAGCAGTGGTGGCATCCGATAGTCACCTGTCAGTCTCAGACGAGGTTATCGCTGAACAGCGCGAAGCACTTGCCGCCGCCACCAAGGATGCCGGTTTCGGCCCTCAGGCACCGCGTGACATCGAAGCCGTAGACGGCGAGAACGACCGTGCATTCGGCACAGCACCCGCCGTCACGCAGATGAACCTCTGCAACATTCATTTCCACGAAAACGCCGAACATCGCGGTGGCCAGTTCACCACCTATGCCGGCAATGGTGATGGCCAGGGCTATGGCACCGGCTTCAAATACAACGGTGAGCTAACCGACTCCGAACTGGCGCCTGTTGATACAACGGTTGGAGAGAGTGAGCATGGTGATCTGGTTCCCGGCGACACGATCGAAATCCACTTCGTTTACTCCACGGCGCAAGTGATGCCGGGGCCAACGCTGGGCGCCTGCATCAGCGAAGCAATCAACAATCCGCAATTGCGCGTCGAGGCAGTCGTCGCTGTGCTGGTCAATGATCCTGACGCCGCCGACTTTACCGAGATGGCAAAGATCGAAGTGGTCGATGGTCTGCATCAGGCAACCGGCTTGCCAGGCAATATGGGAGCACCGGTTGTCTATCCCGGTTCAACGACCGGCCCCGGTTACAACACAAAAGGCTCTCCATTCCAGGTCACGTGGAGCGTACGGCCACAGGTCGTGAAGATCGACATACGGTCCGTTGGGGTCTGGTTGGGCGACAATGTGTTTGAAGAAGACCACGCCCATGGCGTCCGCAACCTCGTCAGGAACCCCTTCCTTCTGTCGAGGATCGCCAATTAGGCAACCTTCTGACACCCATCACGACCGAAGTCGCGATGGGTGTCAGCGGGACAGGGGCCTATTTGCCCTGCCACATGCCAATGCTCACAGGTCGTCACACTTGCTGATAACGTTGTAGAGCCGGATTGAAGGCAAACCGGGTTTCGACGCCCTGAACTTCAGCAATCAGGTCAAAGTTGTCGCTGCCTGTCGATGAAAACCCATCATCAACGAACAGTTGGCCCAGGCCGTCAGCTGCAATGCTGCCCCAGTAGCGATAGCGGCTGCCCCCGACCGGACCAGCAATCTCGATGGCCTGCCCCGCCATGGATGAGACGCGGAACAGAATGGCCATGTGTTCCAGATTGACCGCGCCGTTCCGCAGTGGTTGCGCCGAAACCAGTCCGTCCTGAAGCACGCCCGTTGTATGGGCAGCAACAAGCTGCGGGCTGATGTCTATAAAGGCGCGCACTTCCAGTGGCCGCCAGGACTCGACTTCGCGTCTGAATGCTGCACGCCTTTTGTGGCCGCCAGCAGGAAACAACTGCTGGGCGAGAGCACGGATATCCGGTCTGTTTCCGATCCGCTGAGCTACCGGCCGCCCTGGTGCAGCCTGCTGTGGCGACCCAGTCGTGCGCAGGGCATTCTTGATCTCAGCCGGGGTAAACACGACCCTGCCTCGCGCCTTCGCCATGCCCTGAATGGACCCCACTGCACCGACAACGATCGGCGAGGCGCTGGACGTGCCCGAGAACGTGTCCGTGTACCAAAGATCCTCATTCAGTCCGCCCTGCAGACTGCCATAGCCGCAGGTTGTCACTTCCCGGCCCCAACCTTGCGCATCGATCAGCGCACCGTAGTTGGAGAAACCAAGACGTGACCGATCCGGTCCATGATTGCGCCCATGGGTCCCCGGAGGCGGTGCGCCGGCGCCAACCACAATGGCGCCCGAGTCCCGGTTGCTACGCCGGAACGGATTGGTCCAGTCGGCGGGAAAACCCGGGGCAGGCGTTTCATAGATCGCATCGTCGAGATCTTCCGAGCCGTTGCCCGCAGCTTCCACGACAATGATGCCCTGCCGTGAAGCATTGAGGATTGCGGCGAAATCATCCGGCCACCATTCGATGGCGATATAGCCGTCCTGGCCATTCGGGCTTTGAAAGTCGTGACGCGGCCCAGGGCGATGCAGCTCCAGTAGCAGAATGTCGCCGGCCCGCAGGCTCGCTGCGGCGAGGTTGATCGCTCCACCCGTCCCAAGCCCCCAAAACGACACTGCGCTGGTGATGGCGTCAGAACAGATGCCCTGGACACCAAAACCGTTGATGTCGCCACCATATTCACCAATCACCGCTGTGCCGTGGTTGCGCCAGCGAAGATCGTCGATCACCGTGCCACCGATCACACCGCCCTGCTTTTGCATCAGGTCTTCATGGGTGAAACGCCAGGCTCCCTCCAGATCGACGATCCTGACGCCATCGCCGCTTCCACCGGCCTGGGTCCAGGCCCAGCGGGCATCGACACCTTCTGGTGCCGCATTCAGATAGCCCTGTCGGGCCGAGAAATCCGCGGTTGAAGACGGCGGCGCATCAGCCACAGCCTCCATCATGTTGATCTCTTCAGCCGGCTCAACAGGTGGTTTGATATAAACGCCGTCAAACAGATCTTCTTCGAGCATGTCCTTTTGGATCTTCTCGAGATTCTCCTCCGGTGCCGCAATCCTGTAAAAGCCCGACAGCGGCATCAGCGAAGCCGAGGCGATAGATTCCTGTTGCCGCACCAGTGAGTCCACGCGCTCCTCGCTCGGACCGAAAAGCGGAGTCATAACAGCATCGTATTTCTTGAGTTTCTTCTCGGCCTTGTTCGTCGGCAGACCGGCTTCCGATGTCAGGCTTTCAATGCCGGCGCGGAGCGCTGCAGCCGGCCTGGCAAGTGCGATAAGCTCCGGCTCGGAGCTGCCGGGGGATCTGACTTTCTTCGTTTTGCGTGCCACGGGTTTGCTCTCCTCTGAAAAGATCGGCGACCCGGCACACGACTAGGGAAGCTCCACACCCGGTTTGACATAGCTGGAGTAAACGCCGTCGAGACCGCGAACGATCTCAGCGAACTTCTCCGCCTCTTTGTCGATCCGTAATGTGAGATAAACAGTCTCTAGCCGTTCCGGATTTGGGAACGCCGAAGCGTAATGCGCGACGGCATCAAATCTCTTCATCTCGCGCAAAAGCGCGTCAGTATTGGCGTTGCCGGCTGCACCGTCCTGCAGATCCGCAAAAATGAGCGAGGATATCAGTAGAACAACCTCGGTCACGACCGGTCCCGTCCGCCTGGCTGAATTCTCCCTGATACGATTCAGCTGCCTTCACTGCGGCGAAAGTGTGACCGCCCAAGATTCGAACAATTCCCCTCCTGATTGTGCTGACAAACCGTAAGTCACGGACTATGTCCGCTGGTGCCATGTGATTGCCCTTACTGAGGCGAGAGATACGAAAACCGAATGAAGGGTCAGCAAGGATTTGCACCTTGCGTACGGATGAGTATGTGCGAAATCGTCAGCCGTAGCCTCCAGTTCTTCGCGCAACCTGCCGAAGTCTCCGCCTTTGTTTCTCAAACAGTCGATCAAAAACTAGTAGATGCGGTCTTTTTCGACGGGGAAGACTGGACCAGATGCGAGGCCGACCAGATCGAAAAAGACCTCTACACGCGGGGCGGGCGCAATTTCTTCTACCTGTTCTCCGAGCTTCAGCAGGATTTTGAACGGTCGAAGGAGATCGTCATCAACGAAGGGTGCTGGGTGCGTTTACAAGCGCCATCAGTCGTCGAAGACAAACTCCTGATGGCGGTCTTGGATACGAAAGGACCACCCGATCGAGCCCGACTGTTCGGACGCATCGCTCGAGAATTCAAGAAGACGCTATTGAGCCCGACCTATGGCTTCTC
>JBCDCP010000158.1:0-5298 GCA_039181495.1 Pseudomonadota bacterium
CGCCACCGCCACCGCCGGCCATGCCGACCCTGATCGATGCTGTGGTCTGCCTCCTGGTGCCCGCCACTCTGCCTCCGCCGGGGGGTGGCGTTGGCTACGCGCTATCCAACTGGATGGTGGAGGGCGATCCGGGCTTTGACATCTGGGGCATGGATGTTGCGCGCTTCGGCGACTGGGCAACGCGGGCCTATACCAATGACAAAGTGCGCGAGAACTACTCGCGCCGCTTCCGCATCCGCTTTCCCAACGAAGAACTGCCCGCCGCCCGCCCGATGCAGACAACGCCGATTTATGACCGGCTCCTGGCACAGGGCGCAGTCATGGGCGATTCCTGGGGCCTGGAGACTGCGCTGTGGTTTGCGCCTGAAGGCGTGCCCGCCGAGGACGTGGTGTCCTTTCACCGATCCAACGACTTCGAACACGTCAAAGCCGAGGTGCAGGCCGTCCGCAATGGTGTTGGCGTGACCGAGATCTCCAATTTCGCCAAGTACCGCGTCACCGGATCAGGCGCGGAAGGTTGGCTGTCGCATCTCATGACCAACAGGATGCCGCGCACGGGCCGCATCATCCTCACACCCATGCTCAATCCGCTAGGCAAGCTGATCGGCGACTTCACCATTGCCAAGCTGAGCGATGACGAATTCCGCATGTTCGGCTCGTTGCAGGCGCAGAACTACCACATGCGCTGGTTCGAGCAGCACCTGCCCGATGATGGTTCGGTGCAAATCGAGGCGCTTGGAATGCGCCTGATGGGTTTGTCAATCGCCGGGCCCAGGGCACGCGACGTTCTGGCGAGGTTGACCGACGAGAACGTCTCAGGTGAGGCGTTCAAATTCATGGATTTCCGGGAACTCGATCTTGCTTCTGTCCCGGCTTTGGTCGGCCGCATCACCTATACGGGCGATCTTGGTTACGAAATCTGGGTGCAGCCCGAATATGAACGGCGCCTCTATGACGCAATCATGGAGGCAGGGGCAGACCTCGGTATCCGCAATTTCGGGATGCGTGCGCTTCTGTCGATGCGGCTTGAGAAGAACTTTCCCACTTGGTTCCGCGAGCTGCGCCCAATCTACGGGCCATTTGAAGCCGGGCTCGACCGCTTCGTCGATCTCAAGAAGAACGACTTCGTTGGCCGGGAAGCGGCCGCCCGCGAGGCGGAGGACGGCGGTACGCTTCGGCGGGTGACAATGGTGGTTCAAGCAGGATCGGCCGATGTGATTGGCGATGAGCCGATCTGGCATGACGGTAAGGTCGTCGGCTGGGTCACATCCGGCGGCTACGCTCACCACGTCGATGCATCATTGGCGCAAGGCTACGTTCCCACCGCGCTCGCGACCAATGCCGCCAATGGCGCATTTGAAATTGAGATACTCGGCGCACGATGTCCAGCGCAATTGCAGGTTGAACCGCCCTTTGATCCCGAAGCCAAGCGCATGCGGATGTGATGGACCATCAGGGATCAATGTGTAAGCTTCTTCCCGTCGTCGGGAGGAATAAAGATGAACAAAATCAACAAATGCCTGAAAGGCAGTCTGGTGCGGGCATCGTTTGGCGCTCTTGCACTGATCATGGTCGGCACATTGCCTGCTGTCGCCCAGAACCTGTCGAGCTGGAGCTGCGCTCAACTTTGGCATGAGCGCAACAGCGTCTTTTACAATTGGGGTTATTGTTTCCAGGGTCAGCGTGGCATCCAGACCTTCGGTAACGATGGCTGCTCCCGCACCAGCCAGCAGGCGCTCAATGCGATGGGGGCCGAAAACCGGCGCTTCATTGAACGCATCAAGGCCGAAGAACGCCGCCGCGGTTGCTGAGTGTGGGCGCTATTGGCCGCTGTCTTCTGAATAGGCGGCCACGATCGCGTCGATATCATCATCGGGGACAAAGCCGAGCTCATTGGCCCGGAGCGTGTTCATGCCATCCGGCCAAGTGCCGACAATGTCTTCGATGGCCGGGTCGATCTGGTGATCGATCAGGGTTTCGGCGCCGCCAGCGCGCACCATTGCTGCGATCATCTCTGAAACCGGCACGGACAGTCCCGGCAGGTTGAGAATCCGCGGGAAGCCTAGGTCATCGGCCGGAAGGTCGGCGGCGTGGACAAGGTTGCGGGTCACGGCGTCGGGGGAGGCGATCCACATCAGCATCCCGGGGTCGACCGGGCAAGCCGCGCGTTCGCCCGACAACGGTTCGCGGATGATGGCACTGGCGAAAGATGATGCGGCTGCATTTGGTTTGCCGGGCCGCACGACCACGGTCGGCACCCTCAGGCTGATCCCGTCGATGAAACCCTTGCGGCTCATATCGTTGATCAGCAGCTCGGCCATGGCCTTCTGGGTGCCGTAGGACGAACGGGGCAGGGCAGCGGTGCTGTCCTCAATGATTGCCGGTGCATCACCGAAAACTGCAACGGAACTCGTGAAGACGACCCGGGGTGTAGCTGCGTGTTGCCGCAGCAGGTCAAGCAGCTGTTCTGTCGCGCGCAGATTGACCTGAATGCCAGTGTCATACTCCGCTTCGGCCTGTCCGCTGACGACGGCGGCAAGATGAAAGACATGCGTGGTATTGGCCGGAACGGCCTGCGCCAGAAAGGCCGCGTCGGTGATATCGCCGACATGCGCCGTGCCGCCCTGGGCCACGAATGCCGGCTCCGCCGTATCAATCAGCGTGAAGCCGGTAATCGGCTTCTGGCCGCCAGACCGGCCAGCAATCGTGCCGCGTTCAGCCAGGGTACGGACGACACGCTGCCCGAGAAATCCCGAGCCTCCAGTTATGACGACATGCATGGCCCCACCTATCGGTTCTTGAAGTCCGCCTCACGCTTCTCACTGAAAGCGGCCATGCCCTCTTTCTGATCATCGGTGGCAAACAGCGCGTGGAACATGCGGCGCTCATAGTGCAATCCCTCGGCAAGGCTCACTTCGAGCGCCCGATTGACCGCCTCCTTTGCCACCTGCGTCGACGGCTTCGAGAAACCCGCAATCGTGTTTGCCACCTCCATCGCGGCATCCATCAGACCTTCGGCGGGAACAACGCGGGATACGAGCCCGATACGGTCGGCTTCCGACGCATCAATCATGCGTCCGGTCAGCACCATGTCCATGGCCTTGTACTTGCCGACGGCCTTGGTCAGCCTCTGGCTGCCGCCCATGCCCGGGATCACGCCGAGCTTGATCTCCGGCTGGCCGAACTTCGCATTGTCGCCGGCGATGATGAGGTCGCACATCATCGCCAGCTCGCAGCCGCCGCCCAATGCGTAACCGGAAACTGCTGCAAGCATTGGTGTGCGAACGTCGGACAGGACACCCCAGGCCGCGAACCAGTCTCGGGACTGCATGTCGATATAGGAGCGTGGTTGCATCTCCTTGATATCAGCACCCGCCGCGAACGCTTTTTCGGACCCGGTGATGACGATGGCGCCGATGTCCGGATCCTGATCGAGCAGCGGAATGGCCGCCGTCATGGCGTTCATCACGGCCTCGTTGAGCGCGTTCAGCGCCTTCGGCCGGTTGAGCCGGACGATGGCCACACGTCCCTGCCGCTCGATCTCGATGACCGGCTCTTCTGCTGAAACCTCTGCCATGCTGTCCTCCTGTCTGATTGCCTCAGCGCGGCGCGAGGCGGATGGCGCCATCGAGCCGGATGGTCTCGCCATTGAGCATCACGTTTTCGGCGATGAAGGCTGCGAGCCGCGCATATTCCTCAGGTTCGCCAAGCCGCGGCGGGAAGGGCACCATGGCCCCAAGAGCGTCCTGAACCTCCTGGTCGAGCGCACGCAGCATGGGCGTGCCGAACAGGCCTGGCGCAATGGTCATGACGCGGACGCCGTCACGCGCGAGATCGCGGGCCATTGGCACCGTCATGGCATGCACGCCACCCTTGGATGCCGAATAGGCGACTTGCCCGATCTGCCCCTCGAAGGCGGCCACAGATGCGGTGTTGATGATCACACCGCGCTCATTGTCCTCGCCCAGCGGATCGCTGGCGCACATGCCGGCGGCCGACAGGCTCGACACGTTGAAGGTGCCGATGAGATTGATGTTGACGATGCGTGCAAACAGTTCCGGGTCATGCGGCATGCCCTTCGACACCGTCTTGGCCGGTGGCGCGATGCCGGCACAGTTGACCGTGATCCGTTCCTGTCCGTGGGCGGCACGGGCTGTCTCCAGGCCAGCACTGACAGACGCGTGGTCCGAGACATCCACCCGCGCAAAGCCGCCGCCAATGTCCTTGGCGACTGCACTGCCGCCATCTTCGTTGATGTCGAAGATCGTGACCTTGGCGCCCTTTTTTGCCAGAGCCCGGGCAGTCGCCTCGCCGAGGCCCGAGCCGCCTCCGGTAACAATGGCCGGTGTTCCGTTGATCTGCATGTTGCCTCTTTCCGACTGTCCCGTGCCGTTCAGTGCGAAATCACCAGTTCGTGCTCACCTAGCGGTGCGACCAGCGCATCAATCTGGGACTGTTTCAGAGCTTCGATGTTTGGGACCGACCAGACCGGTGATTTGTCCTTGTCGATGATCAGCGCGCGTGTGCCCTCGGTGAAGTCCGCGTCCGAATGGCTGCGATAGGTGAAACGGAATTCCAGCGCCAATGCATCTTCCAAAGTTTCAACCTGCCGCGCCGCGCGGATAGTGTGTAGTGCCGAACCAAGTGAGAGCGGAGATCCGCGCCTCAACCCGGCCATGGCCTTGTGCGCCCACTCGGTCTCCACTCCTGCCAACGCGGCTGCGATCGCAAGCAGGTCCGGCAGGCCAAACACGGCATCGATCTCAGCCTGCAGGGGGGCAAGCGGAGCAGTGTCAGGCGCTGTCGCGAACGCTCCGATTTTGTCGGGGTCGCCGCTGTTGCAGAGTGCCTCGACCAGCGCGTCAACTTTGGCAACCGACACAAAGCTGTCCGCCACGCCGCAGAAAATCGCATCGGCGGCATTCAGCCTGTAGCCGGTGAGCCCGACAAATTCGCCGAGATGCCCCGGCGCGCGTGCCAGCACGAAGGACGATCCGACATCGGGGATGAGGCCGATGGCGCATTCGGGCAGCGCGACCATCGTGCGTTCAGTGACGATCCGGTGTGAACCATGCACCGAAACGCCGACGCCCCCACCCATATCGATTCCGTCCATCAGCGCCACATAGGGCTTCGGGTAACGGGCGATGCGGGCATTCAGCGGGTACTCATCACGCCAGAATTTGCGGCCGGCTTCGAAGTTGCCCTTCTTGGCTTCCCAATAGAGATCCTGCACATCTCCGCCGGCGCAAAACGCCTTCTCGCCGGTCCCATCAATCAGGATCAGGTCAACCTCCG
>JBCDCP010000159.1:0-5164 GCA_039181495.1 Pseudomonadota bacterium
GACCGACAAGGGGCTCGAGGCGTTCCTCTCCGATTGGGCAAAAACCGGACAATCGATCCTCTGACCGGTTTCTTCCGGTGGCTTAAGCCGTCGGCAATGGATTTTTAGCAAGCCCCCGGATCACAGCCGGCGGGATGGTGGCAATGTCTGCGCCAGCCAGCGCCGCATCGCGCATGTGACCTGCCGTACGGATCGATGCCGCCAGCACTTCGGTGTGGATCGCATCGTAGTTGTCGTAGGCGGTGCGGATGTCCTCGATCAGTTCCATGCCGTCATAGCCGATATCGTCAATGCGCCCGATGAAGGGCGAGATGAAGGTCGCACCGGCCTTGGCTGCGAGGATCGCCTGATTGAGATTGAAGCACAGGGTGACGTTCACCATCGTGCCCATCCTGGTCAGGTTCCGGCATGCCCTAAGACCATCCCAGGTCAGCGGCACCTTGACCGCCACATTGGGTGCGATGGCTGCCAGGACCTTGCCTTCGGCGATCATCTGCTCGGCATCGGTGGCGGCCACTTCCGCAGACACCGGCCCATCGACGAGCTTGCAGATATCGGCAATGACATCCTTGAAGTCGCGGCCTGACTTGGCCACCAGCGATGGATTTGTCGTCACACCATCGATCAGACCCGTATCGTTGAGCTCTTCGATCTCGGCGATCTCAGCACTGTCCACAAAGAACTTCACGGGTGGGTCTCCCAGGGGCTTGCAGCGTTTGACTGCTGCCTTGATGTCAAGTTGCCGACGGCTGTGCAAGTGTTGTCGTCGAGAAGAATCGCCGGACGAGAATGAGCACCGAGGCGGTGACCGCTGCGCAGATGCAATTGGCTGAAAGGATAGACGCGCCGACGAGGGCCGAGACCGTCATCGTTCAATGCGCGGTCATGGTACCCGGTGCGTATACCTATCGTGTGCCGGAAGACCTTGCGGGCCGGGTATCTCCCGGGGATGTCGTCGAGGTGCCGCTCGGACCCCGCTCGGTGCTGGGGTGCGTCTGGGACGCCGAGCCGGAAACAATCGACCCCCGCAAGCTGCGCGATGT
The DNA here is from genome assembly GCA_039181495.1 of Pseudomonadota bacterium. Classification (GTDB taxonomy): domain Bacteria; phylum Pseudomonadota; class Alphaproteobacteria; order Rhizobiales; family Tepidamorphaceae; genus JBCDCP01. The sequence continues at coordinate 1,044 of JBCDCP010000159.1, forward strand.
GTCAGGCAAGCTCGATGTGCCGCCAATCCGGGCCGAATTGCGCGCCCTGGTCGATTTTGTGTCGCGCTATACGCTGGCCGAACGGGGCATGGTGCTCAAAATGGTGTTGCGCGCCGCCGACGCCCTCCTTGCCGAAAAGCCTGTGGCGGGTGTTCGATGGACGGGGATCTTTCCGCAACGCGAAACATCGGCGCGCAACAAGGTCCTAGACCACCTGAAGGATCAGCCGGTCTGGCCGAAGCGCGCACTGTCGGATGTGGCCGGTGTGTCGCCCGCTGTGATTTCCGGCCTGATCGAAGCCGAGGTGCTTGAGTCGATTGATCTGGCCGCGCCGCGGCCGTTCCGCGATCCCGATCCTGCCTTCGGCATGGTCGACCTGACCGATCTGCAGCGCGACGCTGCCCTGGCCGTTGGTGAGGCGGTCAAAGCACACGCTTTCCACACTTTGCTGCTCGATGGCGTCACGGGATCAGGCAAGACGGAGGTCTATTTCGAAGGTCTTGCCGAGGCCTTTCGGCAGGATCGTCAGGCTCTTGTGCTCATGCCGGAGATTGCGCTGACCCAGGACTTCCTCGACCGCTTCGAGAGGCGCTTCGGTAGCCGGCCCGGCGAGTGGCATTCGGGAGTCGCCGGCGGGCTTAGGGCCAAGGTCTGGCGCGGGGTCGCGTCGGGTGAGGTACGTGTGGTGGTCGGCGCGCGCTCGGCGCTGTTCCTGCCGTTTGCCGATCTTGGGCTAATTGTTGTCGATGAGGAGCATGACGGGGCTTACAAGCAGGAAGACCGTATTGCCTACAATGCCCGCGATATGGCGGTGAAGCGTGGCCACCTCGAAGAGATTCCCGTCGTGCTGGCCTCTGCCACACCATCGCTTGAGAGCCGGGTCAATGCCGATCAGGGCCGCTATGCGCATTTGCGGTTGCCAGCACGGTTTGGCGGCGCCGGCATGCCGAAAGTGCGACTGGTCGATATGCGCGACGACGCGCCGGATACAGGCCGCTTTCTGTCACCGGTGCTGGTTGATGCACTCGGGAAAGCGCTGGAAGCTGGGGAGCAATCGCTGGTCTTCCTCAATCGGCGCGGTTACGCCCCGCTCACGCTGTGCCGCAAATGCGGGTTCCGCTTCGAGTGCCCCGACTGCTCCGCATGGCTCGTGGAACACCGGTTTCGCGGCAAGCTGATCTGCCACCATTGCGGGCACGACCGACCGGTGCCGCCTGCCTGCCCGAACTGCGGTGCCGAGAATGCGCTTGTGCCCTGCGGGCCGGGCGTTGAGCGGATCGCCGAGGAGCTTGCGGATCGGTTCCGCAATGCTCGCATAGCTGTTCTGTCGAGTGATCTGGTGCCGGGGATCAAGGCGATGCGGCGCCTTCTGAAGGACATTGCTCGCGGTAAGGCGGATATCGTTATCGGCACCCAGCTCGTTGCCAAGGGCCATCACTTCCCCAGGATGACCGTGGTTGGCATCGTTGACGCGGATCTTGCGCTCAATAGCGCCGATCCACGCGCTGCTGAGCGCACCTTTCAGATTCTGGAACAGGTTGTCGGCCGTGCGGGCCGTGTCGCAGGCGGCGCGCAAGCTGAGGCCTTCGTTCAGACCTATGTGCCGGACAATCCGGTGCTGCAGAGCATCGCAGCCGGTGATCGGGAAGGCTTCTATAGCCGGGAGACGGCGATCCGTCAGCGATCCGGCATGCCGCCCTTTGGCCGGCTGGCGGCGCTGGTCGTGTCAGGCAAAGACAGGGCACTGACCGAGGCTTACGCGCGCGCCATGGCGCGAATTGCTCATGCTGGCCCGGATGCTGAAACTGACGATCCGGTTCGGGTGCTTGGGCCGGTGGAAGCGCCAATTGCCGTCATTCGCGGACGATACCGGTTTCGGCTCCTTGCCCGCAGCCCTCGCAGTTATGACCTGTCCGCGCGGCTGAGAAGATGGATTGCGCAGGCGCCGAAAACGACCGGCTCGCTGCGTGTGCACGTCGATGTGGACCCGATGAGCTTCCTTTAGCGTGACAACGCGCGGTTCACGGCCAAAACAAGGGACAATTCCAGGTTCAGGGCCTGCCCGCTGCGCCAGCCTGCCGCAGTGTGGTTTGGCCGTGTTGCGCAGCGAAAAAGGGTATGGTACGCCCTGCCCAACAATCCGGATACAACCGGTTTCCGGGGTTCTTACACGCATAATCGGCAGGCTGCGACGCGGGGCTTCCGCGTGGGCTCAAGCCGGACAAAGCGTGGCAGTCCGAAGGGCAAGGCGTGACAACTGAGGACACATCCGTCAGCGAACAGGCGGGCGTCAGCGGTGTGGCTGGGCGCTATGCGTCGGCCCTCTTCGAATTGGCCAAGGATGCCAAGTCGGTTGACACGGTTGCTGCCGATCTTGACGGGTTCGGCGCGCTTCTGGCTGAAAACGATGATCTCAAGCGACTGGTCCGCAGCCCGGTCTTCGGTGCCGAAGAACAGGCCGCCGCGTTGGGCGCGATACTCGCCAAGGCGAAGATCAGCGGTCTCACCGGTAACTTCGTTCAACTGGTCGCACGCAATCGGCGGCTATTCTCCATCGAAGACATCATTGCTGCATTTCGCGCCCTGGCGGCAGCGGACCGCGGTGAAGTCTCGGCCAGTGTGACGTCGGCCCAGGAGCTGAAGCCGGCGCAGATCAAGTCGCTGCAGGCTGCATTGAAGTCGATCACGGGCAAGACCGTGACGCTCAACCAGCAGGTTGATCCCTCCATTCTCGGCGGGCTGATCGTCAAGGTCGGCAGCCGGATGATCGATACGTCTCTGAAGACGAAACTCAATTCCCTCAAACTGCGCATGAAAGAGGTTGGCTGATGGACATTCGGGCCGCCGAGATTTCGGCAATCCTCAAAGAGCAGATCAAGAATTTCGGCCAGGAAGCCGAAGTTTCAGAGGTCGGCCAGGTTCTCTCGGTGGGTGATGGCATCGCCCGCGTCTACGGCCTCGACAATGTTCAGGCCGGCGAGATGGTCGAATTCCCTGGCGGGTTGATCGGCATGGCCCTGAACCTCGAAGTCGACAATGTCGGCGTCGTGCTGTTCGGCGATGACCGCGCCATCAAGGAAGGCGATACCGTCAAGCGGACGGGCAACATCGTTGAGGCACCGGTTGGCAAGGAACTGCTCGGCCGCGTCGTTGATGGTCTGGGCAACCCGATTGACGGCAAGGGGCCGCTGAAGACCAAGAATCGGTCGCGCGTCGACGTCAAGGCACCGGGCATTCTGCCGCGCAAGTCGGTTCACGAGCCGATGCAGACGGGCCTCAAGGCCATCGACGCGATGATCCCGATCGGCCGCGGCCAGCGCGAGCTGATCATTGGTGACCGCCAGACCGGCAAGACCGCGATCGCGCTGGACACCATCCTCAATCAGAAGCCGATCCACGATTCAGGCGCTGAAGAAGACAAGCTCTACTGCGTCTATGTGGCTGTTGGCCAGAAGCGATCGACCGTGGCGCAGTTCGTCAAGACGTTGGAAGAGCGTGGTGCGCTGGAGTATTCGGTCATCGTCGCGGCAACCGCATCCGACCCCGCGCCGATGCAGTATCTCGCACCGTTCACCGCCTGCACCATGGGCGAGTTCTTCCGTGATAATGGCATGCACGCGCTGATCGTTTATGACGATTTGTCCAAGCAGGCCGTCTCCTACCGCCAGATGTCGCTCTTGCTGCGCCGTCCGCCTGGCCGTGAAGCTTACCCCGGTGACGTCTTCTATCTGCACTCGCGGCTTCTCGAGCGCGCTGCAAAACTGAACGAAGACAATGGCGCCGGTTCACTGACCGCGTTGCCGGTCATCGAGACCCAGGCCAACGACGTGTCGGCCTACATCCCCACCAACGTGATTTCGATCACCGACGGGCAGATCTTCCTTGAAACCGACCTGTTTTACCAGGGCATTCGCCCGGCGGTGAACGTCGGTCTGTCGGTCAGCCGGGTTGGTTCGGCCGCTCAGATCAAGGCGATGAAGCAGGTCGCCGGCACTATTAAGGGCGAGCTTGCGCAGTATCGTGAGGTTGCGGCGTTTGCGCAGTTCGGCTCCGACTCGACGCTGCGACGCAGAAGCTGCTCAACCGCGGTGCGCGCCTCACAGAATTGCTCAAGCAGCCGC
>JBCDCP010000160.1:0-5138 GCA_039181495.1 Pseudomonadota bacterium
ACACGAATGCGTTGATCTGTGTTCTGCCCTGCTCCCGCCGCATCTGCGCTCAACCTTGATTGGCGCTTGGCGACGCTTGGGTTAAACACGCGCCAATTGCAGACCGTGAAATGACAGGCAAACAGCAACACATGTCGGATCGGCCATCGCTGTATCGGTTTGGTTTCCTGGGCTTTGTGATCGGCCTTGTCGCCTGGGCAATGCCGGTCCATGCCCAGACAGCCGGCTCAGGCGATGGGCAGACCGCGCAACCCCAGGAACAGGCCGCGCCCTATGACGGTGAACTTGAGCGTCTGTCCGAGATTCTGGGCTCGGTGCACTATCTTCGTGCCCTGTGCGGTGCGGAAGAAGGGCAGAAATGGCGGGCACGCATGCAAGCCCTTATTGATGCCGAAGACCCTTCGATCAGGCGGCGCGCACGTATGGTCAACGCTTTCAACCGGGGATATCGCGGGTTCCAGCGTACGCACAGCGAATGCACCGAGAACTCGCGCCTGCTGATCGACCGGTTCATGCGTGAGGCAAGCCAGATCTCATCGCTCATCGCCACCCGCTATGGCAACTAGGCCCATTTTGCCAATGGCGTTGGCGGGGTTCGTTGCCCTCGCCAGCGCTCTGTCATTCTCGCCCGCTGCTAGTTCCGAGACACCTACCGAAGAAGAACAGGGCCGTTCGGTTCCAACCACCACGATCACTGTTCCGGATCAAAGTGATCAGGCTGCGCCGGTTCGGGATGCGACCGTTCCGAACGACCTCCCCGAGGTTTCCAAGTCGATCGAGGATTTGCCCCAACCCGTCCAGCGCATGCGCGAAGCGATCATGGATGCGGCGCTGACCGGTAATGTCGAGCGGATGCGCGTAGCCATCCAGATGGGCGAGTTGCCGCCAGCCATGGCCCTGCATGAGGGCGAGGATGCCATCGACCATCTGCGCGCGATATCAGGCGATGAGGAAGGCCGCGAAATCCTCGCCATCATTCTCGAGATCCTGGAAGCGGGATACGCGCATATGGAGCCAGGTACTGAGCGCGAGATATTCCTCTGGCCCTATTTTGCCGGCCTACCCTTTGCCGCACTCGATCCGATCCAGGAGGTCGAACTCTACCGGATCATTACCCCGCACGACCGGGCCGAGATGGAGTCCCACACCGGCCAGTATACCTTCTTTCGCATCGGCATCAGCAAGGATGGAACCTGGCAGTATCTGCTGACCGGGGATTAGTGCCTGATCGGTCTTCGGTCACACATCCAGTGTCTCGGTGAAGCGGACGGGTATGCCCGAACTGGGCGTGAGCAGTTCGTTCTCCCACATGACCTTGAGGCCCCTGATCATCGTACCCACAGGCCAACCGGTGACCGACTTACCGTCATAAGGCGTCCAGCCCGCTTTTGAGGCGACCCAGTCATTGGTGATGGTCTCCCGACGCTTGATGTCGACGATGGTGAAATCAGCATCATTGCCGACAGCGATGCGGCCTTTCCGGGCGATGCCGAATATCCGAGCCGGGCCATGGCTGGAGAGATCAACGAAGCGTTCAATCGTCAATCGTCCGGCGTGGACATGATCGAGCATGATCGGCACAAGCGTCTGCACGCCAGTCATCCCTGACGGTGTGTCGGGATAGGTGGCGGCCTTCTCTTCCAGCGTATGTGGTGCGTGGTCGGAGCCGAGCACATCCACGGTGCCATCCTGCACCGCGCGCCAGATCCGTTCCCTGTGATCGGCTGTGCGGACCGGAGGGTTCATCTGGGCTTTGGTGCCGAGCCGCTCATAACAGTCCGGCGCTTCAAGCGTCAGGTGATGCGGGGTGACCTCCACCGTGGCGTGGGCCTTGTGCTCCTTCAGGAAGTCCATCTCCTGTCCGGTTGAAATATGCAGCACATGGATCCGCTTGCCGGTTTCCTGGGCAATCCCGACAAGCCGGCGGGTCGCCTTGAGGGCTGCCTCTTCGTCACGCCAGACAGGATGGCTCGAAGGATCGCCGGTGACCCGCAGTCCCATCCGCTCACGAAGGCGCGGCTCGTCCTCGGCATGAAAGGCGGCACGACGCTTGATGGTACGCAGGATTGAACGCAGACCCTCATCATCTTCAACGAGCAGATCGCCGGTCGACGAACCGATAAAGACCTTCACGCCGCAACATCCCGGCAGGCGCTCCAGTTCAGGGAGGATTCCGGCATTGCCGTGGGTGCCGCCCATGAAGAACGCGAAATCGCAGTGCATGCGCCCGGTTGCACGGCCGACCTTGTCGGCTAGTGTCTCGGCGGAGATCGTCAGCGGATTGGTGTTGGGCATCTCGAAGACAGCCGTCACCCCGCCCATCACGGCCGAGCGCGATCCCGTTTCGAGATCTTCCTTGTGCTCCATGCCCGGCTCGCGGAAATGCACCTGGCTGTCGATCACACCCGGCAGGATGTGGAGCCCTGAACAGTCGATCGTGTCCGAAGCCTGGCCGGTGTCATAACTGCCGAGCCCGGCAATGCGCCCGTCCCGCACAGCAACATCACGCTGGCCCTGACCATCATGATTGACAACCGTTGCGCCCTTGAGCAGGAGGTCGAATGTTTCTGCCATCATGTCCTCGATTCGGTAGTCCGCCGCCCCCTGACAACGCCGCTTGCCGGGTGGCAGACAGGCGCTTACGTTTACCGCTGAAGGCATAGCCGGGGCGGGGCGGACACGCCAGACCGGCAAAACGCGATGTCCACGCGTGTTCGCTCCAAGGAACGAAACTGTTCAAGGTTTGCTGGCCATGACCGAGACCGCAATCAAGCTCGCCATTCCCCTCGCAGATCGTGTTGTCATCGCCGTCTCGGGGCCCGACGCCTGTTCCTTTCTGGAAGGCTTGGTCACGGTCGATACCGAGGCGCTGGCGGTTGGTGATGCGGGCCATGGCGCGTTGCTGACGCCGCAAGGCAAGTTGCAGTTCGACTTTATTGTTCTGCGGACAGCCGAAGACGCCTATCTGATGGACGTCCCTCGTGCGACCGCAGCGGACTTCATGAAGCGGCTGTTGTTCTACCGCCTCCGCGCTCAGGTGGAGATTCGTCATGCGGCTCACTTGGCCGTTGCGAGCTTCCCTGATGGGCTGTGCGGGAGTTTGCCCGACGAGAGCCTTGTCTTTGCCGATCCGCGTAACGAAAAGCTTGGTCAGCGCGCGTTCGTCGCCACTACCACGGCTGACGAAACCCTGGGTGAGGCCGGTTACAGCATCGCGCCAGCCAATTCATACCACGCCAGGCGCATTGCTGCCGGCATTCCTGAAGCGCTCCACGATTTCGAGTATGGCACCCTGTTTCCCCACGACATCGCACTCGACCAGACCGGCGGTGTCGATTTTCACAAGGGGTGCTTCGTCGGTCAGGAAGTCGTCTCGCGCATGCAGCACCGCGGCACAGCGCGCCGCAGGGTCGTGCATGTGCTGATTGCGGGTCCCGCACCGGCCAGCGGCGCCGCGTTGTCGCTGAGCGGCAAGAACGTAGGCGAAATGGGCTCCCATGAGGGCGATATCGGTCTCGCGATCATCCGGCTCGATCGCGCTGCGGATGCGCTGACCGGAACACCGCTTGAGTCGGAGAATTCAAGCCTCCTCGTCAAACTCCCTGAATGGTCGGACTATGCCGTAGCAAAGCCGGACAGTACCGGAGAGTCCGCGGCGTGAGCGGCACAGGCGGGTCCGGGAAGAACCCGAGCGAGGCGCGTGCCTGGCAGAGAATGCTGTCAGGTCGCCGACTGGATCTGCTCGATCCATCGCCACTTGATATCGAGATTGCCGATATCTCGCACGGTCTCGCCCGTGTCGCCCGCTGGAACGGTCAGACTTCGGGACATCATGCCTTCTCGGTAGCCCAGCACACGCTGCTGGTCGAAGACATCGTCGGTCGGCTACAGACCGATGCTTCGCCTGAAATCCGGCTCGTCACCTTGCTGCACGACGCCCCGGAATATGTCATCGGCGACATGATCACGCCGTTCAAGGCGATTATCGGTGATACATACAAAGCGGTGGAAGACCGGCTGCAGAACGCGATCCTGATCCGCTTTGGACTGCGCAACGCGGCGACACCGGAAGTGATGAAGACGATCAAGCGGGCTGACCGTATCGCCGCTTTTCTGGAAGCAACGCAACTTGCGGGCTTCAGCATCAATGAGGCCACTACCTTCTTCGGTCGTCCCGGCGCAATCGGCGGATCCGATCTCAAGACGCTTTTCAGACTGACGCCGTGGCCAGCAGAAGAGGCCGAGTCTCGATTTCTTGCTCGATTCGATGCCCTGGACAGGGCTTTCAGGAGTAGAACTGCGAAAGTGGTAGAGGCAGCAAAGTGACGGTGTTCAAATGACCGTGATCCATGTTTGCTCTCTGTCGCGGCTGTCTGAGACAGCCGAGCAACACCGGCCGAGCCACATGATCACTCTGATGAGCGATGTCAGTGATGTCGAACGCCCCGGCCACATTCCGCCTCAGAAGCATCTGGCGCTCGAATTCAACGATATCGCCGATCCCCTGCCCGGCATGGTCGCCCCTGCCGCGGGACATGTTCAGGAGGTGCTACGGTTTGCCGGCGAATGGCGGCAGGAACAGGCGCCGTTGCTTATCCACTGCTGGGCCGGGATCAGTCGATCGACGGCTGCCGCCTATGCAGCGGTCTGTGCGCTGAATCCAGACCGCGATGAAGATGAAGTGGCGGATTCGCTACGTTATGCATCACCATCTGCCACGCCCAATCCGCGTATGGTCATGTTGGCGGACACGATCCTCGGGCGTGACGGCCGCATGGTGCGAGCAGTCGCCAGAATCGGTCGAGGGGAGTTTGCTGGTGAAGGCGAGCCATTCTCGCTGTCGCTCGATGGCCCTGCGCGACGGTAGGAATCCGACGTTAAATTACAGCGAGCGCACGTCGCGCCCGACCCATTTGCGCACCTGATAGAAGATGTGCCGGCCGATCTTGTCGCGCTTGACCATGCCGCGCACCCAGCGCGGATAGACATAGTCAGCATGGTAGTGGGTCGAGTCGTCGACTTCCTCGATGAATTTCTCCCCCGCCATCACACCCTCGGCAAAGGCAAGTGCCTTGGTCCAGGCAGCGGGCTCGCGAATACGATCGGGAATCCGGTCACAGGCGAAAGAGAACTGGCAG
>JBCDCP010000161.1:0-5063 GCA_039181495.1 Pseudomonadota bacterium
AAATAGGCCACGTCATCGGTCACTTTGCCGTCCTCAACCTTGCGGTAAGGAGTCTCGATGAAGCCATACTTGTTGACGCGGCTGAACGTCGCCAGCGAGTTGACCAGACCAATCCGCTCAGCGAGATCACCCACAAGCGCCGTCTGTCGGCACTTGGGCCAGGTGGCCTGACGCGTGAGCGGGCGGGCTTCGAAGTGCGCGACGTGCACCCGACCCATTACGGTCGGATTTGCCCCATCGAGACCCCCGAAGGTCCGAACATCGGTCTGATCAACTCGCTGGCGACGTTCAGCCGCGTCAACAAGTATGGCTTCATCGAGACTCCTTACCGCAAGGTTGAGGACGGCAAAGTGACCGATGACGTGGCCTATTTGTCGGCCATGGAGGAGGGCAAGCACTACATTGCCCAGGCTAACGCTGAAATCGATGCCAAGGGCAGCTTCACTGAAGAGCTGGTGGTGGTGCGCCACGCTGGCGATGTAATGCTCGTTCCGCGCGAGCGCGTGAACTTCATGGACGTGTCGCCCAAGCAACTCGTGTCGGTGGCGGCGGCGCTCATTCCGTTCCTCGAGAACGATGACGCCAATCGTGCGCTGATGGGCTCGAACATGCAGCGTCAGGCTGTGCCGCTGGTCAAGGCGCAGGCGCCATTGGTTGGCACCGGCATGGAAGGTGTGGTTGCCCGCGACTCAGGTGCCGCGATTGCAGCGCGCCGGGCCGGTGTTGTCGATCAGGTCGATGCCACGCGTATCGTTATCCGCGCCACCGACGAGCAGGATCCTTCAAAGCCGGGTGTCGACATCTATCGGCTGCTGAAGTTCCAACGCTCGAACCAGAACACCTGCATCACTCAGCGTCCGCTGGTGCGTGTCGGTGACCGGGTGACCCACGGCGATATCATCGCCGACGGTCCGTCAACCGATCTCGGCGAACTCGCCCTGGGACGGAATGTGCTCGTCGCGTTTATGCCGTGGATGGGCTACAATTTTGAGGACTCGATCCTGCTGTCCGAGCGGGTCGTGTCGGACGACGTGTTTACGTCGATCCACATCGAGGAATTCGAGGTGATGGCCCGCGATACCAAGCTTGGGCCGGAAGAAATCACCCGTGACATTCCTAACGTCTCCGAAGAAGCCCTGAAGAACCTCGATGAGGCCGGCATCGTCTATATCGGTGCTGAAGTGAACCCAAGCGACATTCTTGTCGGCAAGATCACGCCAAAGGGCGAGAGCCCGATGACCCCGGAAGAGAAGCTCTTGCGGGCGATCTTCGGCGAAAAAGCCTCGGACGTGCGTGACACCTCGCTGCGGGTGCCGCCAGGCGTTCAGGGCCGCGTTGTCGAGGTTCGTGTGTTCAACCGTCACGGCATCGACAAGGATGAACGCGCCCAGGCGATCGAGCGCGAAGAGATCGAACGTCTTGCAAAGGACCGCGACGACGAGCAGGCGATTTTGGATCGCAACGTGTTCGGCCGTCTGCAGGACATGCTGGTCGGCAAGAAAGCCAAGTCGGGCCCAAAGGGTTACAAGGCCAACAGCCCGATCACCGAAGAGATGCTTGAGGAGTTGCCGCGCGGCACGTGGTGGCAGTTCGGCCTCAGCGACAATGCGGTGATGGGCGAAATCGAGGCGCTGCACGCACAATATGATGAGTCCAAGAGCCAGCTTGAGCAGCGGTTCATGGACAAAGTCGAAAAGCTACAGCGTGGCGACGAACTGCCGCCCGGTGTGATGAAGATGGTCAAGGTCTTCGTTGCCGTGAAGCGCAAGATCCAGCCCGGCGACAAGATGGCCGGACGGCACGGTAACAAGGGTGTGGTCAGCCGCATCATGCCAGTCGAGGACATGCCCTTCCTGGCCGATGGGACCCAGGTCGATATCGTGCTCAATCCGCTTGGGGTGCCGAGCCGCATGAATGTGGGTCAGATTCTTGAGACCCATATGGGTTGGGCGAGTGCCGGGCTTGGCCGGAAGATCGCAGAGGCTGTCGACGACTATTATCGCTCAGGCCGCATCACGCAGCTCCGCGGTGAACTCAAGGCAATCTATGGCGATGACGATACAGTTAAGGGGCTCGACGACGATCAGGTTGTCGAGTTGGTCGAAAACCAGCGTGGCGGCGTGCCGATTGCCACACCGGTCTTCGATGGCGCGCGCGAGCACGACATTGAGGAAATGCTGGAGCTTGCCGGCCTCGACCGATCAGGTCAGTCGACCTTGTTTGACGGCCGTACGGGCGAGGAATTCGATCGCCCGGTGACGGTTGGCTACATCTACATGCTGAAGCTGCACCATCTGGTGGACGACAAGATCCACGCGCGCTCGATCGGCCCCTACAGCCTCGTTACCCAGCAGCCGTTGGGCGGCAAGGCGCAGTTCGGCGGCCAGCGTTTTGGTGAAATGGAGGTGTGGGCTCTTGAGGCGTACGGCGCAGCCTACACCTTGCAGGAGATGCTCACTGTCAAGTCGGACGACGTTGCCGGCCGCACCAAGGTCTATGAGGCTATCGTGCGCGGTGACGACTCCTTTGAAGCTGGCATTCCCGAAAGCTTCAACGTGCTGGTCAAGGAAATGCGCTCGCTGGGGCTCAATGTGGAGCTGACCAATGAGCGACCCGTTGGCACCATCCCCGCAGGTCCGGCGCTGCCGCCGGCGGATGCGGCCGAGTAACGCGCAAAAACTCATGCGGCGGGCCTGCGCATTTGGCCCGCCGGCAAAAACATACCTTTCCGGTGGCGCAGCTCTGGAGCGCCTTTGGAGCCGGAACATAAGGAGACGGTGATGAACCAAGAGGTGATGAGCGTTTTCGGCCCGCAAGCCCAGCCGCAGACCTTCGACAACATCCGTATCTCCATCGCCAGCCCGGAGAAGATCCTGAGCTGGTCGTTCGGTGAGATCAAAAAGCCTGAGACGATCAACTACCGCACGTTCAAGCCGGAGCGGGACGGCCTGTTCTGCGCCCGGATTTTCGGTCCGATCAAGGATTACGAGTGCCTGTGCGGCAAATACAAGCGGATGAAGTATAAGGGCATCATCTGCGAAAAATGCGGTGTCGAAGTCACGCTGAGCCGTGTGCGGCGCGAGCGTATGGGCCACATCCAGCTCGCCGCCCCGGTTGCGCATATCTGGTTCCTGAAGTCGCTTCCCTCCCGGATCGGCATGATCCTGGACATGACGCTGAAGGATCTCGAGCGCATCCTTTATTTCGAGAAGTTTGTCGTTATCGAGCCGGGCCTGACGCCGCTCAAGGAGAACCAGCTTCTTACCGAAGAAGAGTATATCGACGCGCTCGACCAGTTTGGCGATGACAGCTTCACCGCGATGATCGGTGCCGAGGCTGTGCGCGAAATGCTGCGCAATCTCGATCTGGAGCGGCTGTCTGAGCAGCTGCGTGTTGAGATCGCCGAGGCAACCACGGAGCTCAAGCCAAAGAAACTGGCCAAGCGACTCAAGCTGATCGAGGCTTTCATCGAGTCGGGCAACAAGCCTGAATGGATGATCATGACAGTTGTGCCGGTAATCCCTCCGGACCTGCGTCCGTTGGTGCCGCTTGATGGCGGCCGCTTTGCAACCTCGGATCTGAACGATCTCTATCGCCGCGTTATCAACCGGAACAACCGTCTCAAGCGGCTGATTGAACTCCGCGCGCCTGACATCATCATCCGCAACGAAAAGCGGATGCTGCAGGAAGCCGTTGACGCGCTGTTCGACAATGGCCGCCGCGGCCGGGTGATCACGGGGGCCAACAAGCGTCCGCTGAAATCACTGTCCGATATGCTCAAGGGCAAGCAGGGCCGGTTCCGCCAGAACCTGCTCGGCAAGCGCGTCGACTATTCCGGCCGTTCGGTCATCGTTGTCGGCCCAGAGCTCAAGTTGCACCAGTGTGGGTTGCCCAAGAAAATGGCGCTCGAGCTGTTCAAGCCGTTCATCTATTCGCGGCTTGATGCCAAGGGGTACTCGGCAACCGTCAAACAGGCCAAGAAGCTGGTTGAGAAGGAGAAGCCGGAAGTCTGGGATATCCTCGACGAGGTTATCCGTGAGCATCCGGTGCTGCTCAACCGTGCGCCGACCCTGCACCGCCTGGGCATTCAGGCCTTCGAGCCGGTTCTGATCGAGGGCAAGGCCATCCAGCTGCATCCGCTCGTTTGCGCGGCCTTCAATGCTGACTTCGACGGCGACCAGATGGCTGTGCACGTGCCGCTGTCGCTGGAAGCACAGCTGGAAGCCCGTGTGCTGATGATGTCGACCAACAACATCCTGCATCCGGCAAACGGCCAGCCTATCATCGTGCCGTCCCAAGACATCGTCTTGGGTCTCTACTACGTCAGCCAGATGCGCCAGAATGAGCCAGGCGAAGGCATGGTGTTCGGCAACATGGGCGAGATCGAGCATGCGCTCGAATCGAAGTCCATCAGCTTGCACGCCAAGATCCAGGCGCGGTTCACCACCAAGGATGCTGAAGGCAATCTCGTCAACGAAATCCACGAGACGACGCCAGGTCGGATGCTGATCGGCCAGTACCTGCCGCGTAACCCCAATGTGCCGTTCTCGATCGTCAACCAGCTGATGACCAAGAAGGCCATCTCGTCGATGATTGATGCGGTCTATCGGCACTGCGGACAGAAAGAGACTGTCATCTTCTGTGACCGGGTGATGGGCGAGGGATTCCGCCGTGCCTGTCTTGCTGGGATTTCCTTCGGCAAGGACGACATGGTCATCCCCGACACCAAGTGGAAGTTCGTCGATGACACCTCCTCGCTCGTGAAGGAATACGAGCAGCAATACAATGAGGGCTTCATCACCCAGGGTGAAAAGTACAACAAGGTTGTCGATGCCTGGGCTAAGTGTACCGACAAGGTCGCCGATGAAATGATGGCCCGCATCTCGTCAGTGCAGGTCGAGGAAGAGACCGGCCGCGAGAAGCCGATCAACTCGATCTACATGATGGCGCATTCCGGCGCGCGTGGCTCGCCTGCCCAGATGAAGCAGCTTGCGGGTATGCGCGGTCTGATGGCCAAACCTTCCGGCGAGATCATCGAGAGCCCGATCATCTCGAACTTCAAG
>JBCDCP010000162.1:0-5028 GCA_039181495.1 Pseudomonadota bacterium
CCATGGCCTATCTGAGGGTACTGGTGCAGCCCTCGGACGATCTCGCCTTCGAGCGCATCGTCAATGTGCCACGCCGTGGTCTTGGCGATGCAACACTCAAACTGCTGCACGCCCATGCCCGTGCCAGCAATGTGCCGCTCACCGAGGCTGCCCTCACGCTGATCGAGACTGAAGAACTCAAACCAAAGCCGCGTGGCGCCCTGCGCGGTTTAATGGAGGACTTCGCCCGTTGGCGAACCGAGCTCGAATCCACACCATTCACTGATCTTGCAGCACTTCTGCTGGACGAGTCCGGCTACACCGCCATGTGGCTCAACGACAAATCGCCCGACGCGCCCGGCCGGCTTGAGAACCTCAAGGAGCTGATCCGCTCCATGGAACCCTATGAGTCACTGCCCGCATTCCTGGAGCATGTCGCATTGGTGATGGACGCCGAGTCCGGGGCGGCGGAGCCCAAGGTTTCGCTGATGACGCTGCACAGCGCCAAGGGGCTTGAGTTCGACACGGTGTTCCTTCCCGGCTGGGAAGAAGGTCTTTTTCCGCATCAACGGGCGCTCGATGAGGGCGGTCGGGCATCATTGGAAGAAGAGCGCCGGCTGGCCTATGTCGGCATCACCCGGGCAAAAAAACGGGCACGGCTCTACTTCGCCTCCAACCGGCGTATCCACGGCTTGTGGCAGTCCTCGATTCCTTCGCGCTTTCTCGACGAACTGCCGTCCGCCCATGTCGAGGTGGTCGAGACCAACTCGGTAGCCGGCGGTTGGGGATATGGCCAAAGCCGGTTCGACGGCATGGAAACCTTCGGCGGCAACACCTATCAGACGCCGGGCTGGCAGCGCGCGCAGGCAAGAGGCGGCCAGACAACGACACCGCCTCGCGGCCCCAAGCTGATCGATGGTGAGGTCATTGCGCGATCAACCGGCACCACGGCCCAGTTTGAACTCGGCGAACGCGTCTTTCATCAGAAGTTCGGCTATGGCCAGGTGACCGACGTGGACGGCAACAAGCTGACCGTCGATTTTGAAATCAGTGGCCCCAAGCGGGTGATTGATTCCTTCCTGGAACGGCACTGATCTACCGCCATGTTCGTTGTCCGCGTGCCCATCGCCGAGGCCGAAGCCGATGGTGCCACCGACGCGCTGCTCGCGTCATTCCATCCCGAGACCTCCGCTGTGGCAGCAATTGAAATCGGCAATGAGTGGGTCGTTGACGCCTATTACGTCGATGAACCGGACCCAGGCGCAATCGCCGCGATTTTGTCGAATGCGCTGGCCCGCGATCTGACAGAGACGGACATCCATATCAAAGCACTCGCCCGGCAGGATTGGGTCCAGACCAGCCTCGAGGGGCTGCCGCCTGTGCAGGCAGGACGGTTCGTCATCCACGGTCGGCACGACCGCGATCGTGTGCCGTCCAACGCGATTGGCATCGAGATTGAGGCCGGGCTTGCATTCGGCACAGGCCATCACGCAACGACGCTTGGATGCCTGTTGGCGATTGACCGTCTGCTGAAATCCCGCAGACCGCTCAATGGCCTTGATCTGGGCACTGGTACGGGCCTGCTCGCAATAGGCATCGCAAGGGCAGCACGAGTGCCGGTGCTGGCCTCTGACATTGACAGGGAAGCCACTCGTGTCAGCCGCGAAAATGTCCGTGCCAACGGGGCGGCGGGTTTTGTGCAGCTGTTGCACGCAGCTGGTACCGAACGACATGCGCTCAAGGCCGCAGGTCCATTTGATCTGATCGTGGCCAATATCCTGGCACGCCCCCTGATCCGCATGTCGACCGGTCTTTCGGAGCTTGCCGCAGCTGGCGCCGACCTGATCTTGTCCGGATTGCTAAACGAACAGGCCACTGGTGTTTTTGCTGCTTATCGGGCACGAGGATGGCGGCTGGTCGAGCGCAACGCTATAGACGGTTGGACCACGCTCCACCTGCGCCGCTGAACCGAAGTTCCAAAAAGAAAAGGCGGCTCTTCCATCAGCCGGAAGAACCGCCCTTTCTTGGATCACTATGCGGAGGCGATCAGAACCGCGTTACGCGGCCCGCTGCCGTGCGGCTTCCTTTTGGCAGGTTCCGCGGGGTGTCTTCGTCGGACCCCATGGTGCGCGCCATTTCGGACCTGACCACATCCAGATCGATGCCGGCCTGCTCTGCATAGCGGCGCACGGCGACCATGGCGGCCCGTTCGCGCGCTGCGATCATGTTTTCAAAGGTCCGAGTGGCGCCTTTGCTCAGCCGGTCCATCAGGTTTGAACCGGAAAACAGACTTCGTTCGCCATGTCCGGCGCCGAAACCCGCGCTCTTCAGTGTTGCTGTGCTCATTGTCGTGCTCCTGGTTGCCCGGAATGCTCCGGGGTTCTGTCCGGTTTGTTGCCAAAGCCCGGCAGGGCACCTCCCAACGCATTCACGCGTCTTGTTGTCATTGAGATGGAAGATAAGCACTTATTGCGGCGCACAAATGTCTCTAAACCGATGTCAGACATGCATTTTCCGCATGCGCCGTCACAATTTTGCTGCATTGCACAAAAGTCACCTGCCACTGCCTCTCGGCTGAGCAGAAAGGTTAACCGGGTGTGAACGCATCATGACTTTTTGCGGGTCAACGCCCAGCATTTGGGCAACACATTGACAATCCGACGGTGCTTCCTGTCCATATGCTCAACACTGGAGCCAAGGACTGTTGCGGCGTGTTTCAGACATTTGAAGACCCACCCAAGCCCCCGGTAGGGGAAGACCGGCTCGCACGCCTGCGGGCGGCGCTAAATGTGGCGAATGTGGACGGATTCCTCATCCCGCGCGCCGATGCGCATCAGGGCGAGTATGTTGCGCCCTGTGACGAACGGCTTGCCTGGCTGACAGGATTCACAGGTTCAGCGGGATTGGCGGTCGTGCTTGGCGACAAGGCAGCCATTTTGGTCGACGGTCGCTACACCCTCCAGGTTCGCAGTCAGGTCGATGCCGCTCAGTTTGAACCGGCTCATCTGATTGAGCTGGGGCTGGCCGGATGGCTCAAGGCGAACCTCGAGCCGGGACAGAGGCTTGGTTTTGATCCTTGGCTGCACACGCTAGCCGACGTCAGAAAGCTAAAGAAACTGGTGGAGGAGAAAGATGCCTCATTGGTGGCACTGGAGGAGAACCCGATCGACCAGATCTGGGCTGACCGCCCGGACCCACCATCCGCATCGATGATCGTCCATAACGACGAACGGGCCGGTGCATCAGTTGCTGAGAAATCCAGGATTCTCAACGCGAAACTCGGGGACCAGAATGCCGATGCAGCGATCCTCACGGATCCGGATTCTATCTGCTGGGCCTTCAATATCCGCGGCCAGGATGTGGCGCACAATCCTGTGGTTCTCGGCTTCGCCATCCTGCACCGCGACGCCCAGGCACAGCTTTTCACCGATCCCGCCAAGCTGACCAATGAGGTCGGCGATCATCTGGGCGAACATGTCACGGTGCATCCGCCAACAGATCTCACAGCGGCACTCGGGCAACTGGCCGAGACCGAGGCCCGAATCATGTTCGACCCCAATCGTGGGGCTTACGCCATCGCCGATATCCTGACGCAGGGTGAAAAGAAGCTGGTCGAAACCCGCGATCCGGTGGTGCTGCCGAAAGCCATCAAGAACGCAGCAGAAATTGAAGGTGCAAGGCAAGCCCATCGTCGCGATGCAATTCCGTTTGTCCGCTTTCTCACGTGGCTTGATCAGCAGGCAGAACAGGGCGGCGTCGACGAGATCTCGGCAGCCCGAAGGCTCGAGGCGCTGCGCGCCGAGACCGGTGTGCTGCGCGATATCAGCTTCGATACGATTTCCGGTTCCGGGCCCAATGGCGCAATCATCCACTACCGCGTGACCAAGAGCACCAACCGGCCGCTGGAGCCGGGCAGCCTTTATCTCGTGGATTCTGGTGCGCAATACGCCGACGGCACGACTGACATCACGCGGACCATCGCCATCGGAGATCCGCCCAAAGACGCG
Organism: Pseudomonadota bacterium; assembly: GCA_039181495.1. Taxonomy (GTDB): domain Bacteria; phylum Pseudomonadota; class Alphaproteobacteria; order Rhizobiales; family Tepidamorphaceae; genus JBCDCP01. The sequence goes on from JBCDCP010000162.1 coordinate 3,987, forward strand.
GTCCGCGACTACACACTGGTGCTGAAAGGGCACATCGCAATCGCCCTGGCTCGCTTTCCGGTCGGCACGACAGGCACGCAAATTGATACGCTCGCCCGCTACCCGCTATGGCAGGCTGGTCTCGACTATGATCACGGCACCGGACATGGCGTCGGCAGCTTTCTGAGTGTCCATGAGGGCCCCCAGAACATCTCGAAGCGCGGCGTGGTCAAGCTCGAGCCCGGCATGATCCTGTCAAACGAACCCGGTTACTACCGCACGGATCAGTATGGCATTCGCATCGAGAATCTCGTGCTGGTCACCGAGGCCGAAGCACCGCCAAGGGCGGAACGCGACCTCCTGTGCTTCGAGACGCTGACTCTGGCGCCTTATGAGCCCAAGCTGATCGATCCATCGCTCCTGACGGCGGACGAGCGCGACTGGCTCAATGCCTACAACGCGCGCATCCGTGAAGAGCTCATGGTGGACCTTGACGACGCTGCGCGCGAATTCCTCGAACGCGTGACGCAACCGGTCTGATGGTCTTCGTCAGCCCAGCCCAAGATAGCGCAGCAGCACGACCAGCAGCGTCGGGGCAAAGACCACGACAATAAGACCGAAGCGAAAAGACAGCATGACCGCCATCACTGCGGCGAGCCACTCGGCTGGTCCCAATGCAGCGAGCGCTGGGACGACCAGTGCCGTCAGAACAGCAGCCGGGATGGCATCAAGCGCAGCTTCAAGCCGTGGCGGCAACGAGGCAAAGCGCGATAGGACAATCGCGCCGCCAGCACGGGTCGCATAGGTCAGGGCTGCTGCAAGCAGGATTACCGTAAGCGGGTCGCGCCAGATTGCTTCGAACATGCTGTCAGTCGGCATGGCGTGCCTCCGGAGCAGCATCCTGCCCTGACATCTGGTCGGTGCTCGATGGCGGCTTGCCACGCAGTGCCGCGAACAGGACACCGATCAGCGCCCCGCCGGCTATGTGCCAAGGCTCGCCGATGATCGCCTGAACCGCCAGCGCGCCGATGCCACTGACAATCACAACGGGCAGCCAGTTGGC
>JBCDCP010000163.1:0-5016 GCA_039181495.1 Pseudomonadota bacterium
GCTATGACCCGATCTTCTATCGATCAGGGCTGGCTTTTCCTGATTGCGGGACCGTCCGGGGCCGGCAAGGACAGCGTCATGGCAGGTGCTGTTGCACGTCTGCGTGCGACCATGCCGATCGAGTTGGTGCAGCGGGTGATCACGAGGCCGCCGGAACCCGACGGCGAACGCAATTTCGAGGTTTCTGAAGCAGAATTCGAACGCTTGCGCGTGGCGGGTGAGTTTCTACTCGACTGGGAAGCCCATGGGCTGCTCTACGCCATACCTCGATCGATCCTGCCTCATATAGAGGCGGGTCAGATCCTGTTGGCCAATGTTTCGCGCACCCGGCTCATGGCAGGGCTTGCCGCCTATCCAAATTCGGCGACTGTTATTGTTGAAGCGTCGAAAGCGGTACGTGCGGAGCGGCTTGCGGCCCGCGGCCGCGAGGACCGTCTGAACCAGAATGCGCGCGTCGCCCGGCACGTTGATGACGTGCCGGTGGATCTGCGCATTCAAAATGACAGTTCTCTGGATGAGGCTGTCCACCGACTATGCCAGTTTATCATCGAACGGGTTGCAGGCGGCGCGCCGGTTTCCCCGCCCTGAACGTGCTGAGGACAAGGCCTGCGGCTACACAGGCGAAACCAGCCCAGTGATAGGTTTCGATCTGTTCATTGAGAAACACCACGGCGAGCCCGACGCCGTAGACTGGCAACAGGTACATGAACGCGCTGGCAACCGAAGGCCCCAGGATCTTGATGCCGTATTGAAAGCAGGAGAACGCAAGGACTGACGAAATCAGTGCGACTCCTATGATGCTGCCCCATGCTTCCGTCGTATCTGGGATGCGCTGCGCAGTGACGGCCTCCGCCACCATCATGGGAGCCAGAAGAATGGCGCCTGCGCCCGCGATTGCCGCGAAAGACACAAGGGTCGGCAACCGGGCGAACTCGTCCCGGCGGAGCAACACTGAGTAAATCGCCCAGGCTATGGCGCCAAGTGCGATGCCAAGATCGCCAATGTTGAACCGGAACTCGATCAACCGGTTGACGTCACCTCGCAAGACAATGATGGCGACGCCGGTGAATGCGAGCAGCATGCCGAAAAGCTGGCGTTTTGTCGGCTGAACACCGCGAAAAAGCGCCTCAAGCGCAACAATGATAACCGGGGAGGTTGTGTAGATCAGCGTGCCGTTGGTCGCTGTGGTGTGGTCGAGCGCGACGTAGATACCAACGCCGCAAATCACCATACCGAGACATCCGGCAAACCACAGGCGCCAGCCAAGTGCGATGATGTCGGGCCAATGACGGCGCAGGGCAAAGGCCGTGAATGGAAGCAGGATCAGGAAGGCAAGAAACCACCGCCAGAAGGCCAGTGCTGCCGGTTCGACGGTGTCGGCGGCTGCGCGGCCAATGATGAGGTTTGACGAAAAGAACAGCGGCGCGACGAGCAGGAGCAGGGCGGCAACAACACGAGGTTCGGGCATTGCAAGCCGGCCTGTTGTCTTGATGAAAGGGCCATCTCCGTCAGTCGGCTACTGACTGGCGAGGTTCTGGCCGTCAAACAGTGTTGTTGAGCACAACACCCCAGCATCCCGCAACCGGGCGCAGAGATCGACTGCGTCCGCCGCATTGGGCAAGGGGCCGGCCAGCAAGTGAAGCCGTGTTGTGCCATCACTGCCTTCGACGACCGACACTGCCGGGATAAGCGCGTCAGCAATCTCTGGATAGGTGCGGGCAAAGCTCTGCCAACGCCCCCGTATCTCCCCCAGCGTATTGCCATTGCCAATATCGATGGCAAAGCGGGTTGCATTGGCTGGCTGCAAAGCCTCTTCGATCCCGGTCTCGGCCGATATGGCTGTCTGCAATGATGCCCGTATCGTTTCCTCGGATGCGCCAATGCCGCCATTGCGCCCTGCTCTGACACCTGAGAGCGCGTTCTGGTCCAAGGGCATTGCTCGAATGGTGATGTTTGGTCCGGGCTGCGTTGGCGTAGAAAAGGCGCCCGGTGATGTGGCCGTTGACCGGTTGCTTGCACCGGCCATGCCGCCCGGGCTCATAATCGTTGCGGTGGTTTGCGGTGTTTCGGGAACCTGCGCAAGGCGCCCTCTCAGAGCATCCCGCTCAATCCGGAGCCGCCTGTTTTCGGTGCGCAAGCGTGCGACCTCGGCGCTAAGCTCCGCAATATCGGTGAATGCCACCGGTTCAGGTTGGTCGAATGGGTCCATGCTCTCCGGCATCTGCTCCCGATCAATCGAACCGGTAACCATTGGAGCACTGCCGTCGAAATCTTGCGCTGTCTGCCCGCGTCCGGTTCGAACAAGCGCCGTAACAGGGCCGTCCTGATCCGTCGCTGCTGGGCCTGTGAAGATGCTGCTAAGCCTTTCACGGCCCGTCGGGCTTAGGGAGGACGAGACCGCGCCGGCCAACGCGACGCCGGCGATGAGAGCCCAGACCGAGGCGAGATTGCGGGTCCGGTTTGACATTCGACGTTGCTTGCCGTCAGCAGCAGAAGCGACCTGTCGACGACGTGCTCTCTTCGGGCCGGCGGATCGGCTGCCCGTCGATGGAGCGTGAGACGTGGGTTTGGTTCTGCTCGATGCCATTCGATGTGGCCGCTTAACGTTCCTGTGGGTCGTGTTGCCGTTTTAGCCGATTCGCTGCTTAAGATTGATGTGCACAGGTTAAGGAACGGGTAAGAAATTGCAGCAAAGCCTTGATCGGGGCGGGTCCTCCATGCCGCGCGCTGCGATCCCGCAGACTGGGCGGCTGCAACTGAGAGATGGCGATGAAAGAGGGTTCGACCGACAGGTCCGCCGTGGGTGATGTTCTTTGCGTTGTTCTCGCGGCCGGCGAGGGTACTCGGATGCGGTCCGCAACGCCCAAGGTGCTGCACAAGATCGCCGGGCTCAGCATGGTCGGCCATGTGGTTGCGGCGATCGAGCAGTCCGGCGTGACCGGGGTGGCAGCTGTCATCGGTCCAGATCGTGACGATGTTTCAGACGAGATCTCGTCGCGGTTCACCGGAGCATCGATCCATGTGCAGACTGAGCGCCTGGGAACCGCCCATGCCGTTCTCGCGGCACGAGAGCGGCTCGAAACGCATGCAGGGCCGGTTGTTGTGCTTTTCGGTGACACGCCGCTGATCACCCCCGAACTTGTCTCGAACATCGCAACAGAACTGGCGACGGGGGCCGACATCGTGGTGGTCGGTTTCGAGGCCGCTGATCCAACCGGATATGGCCGGCTGATCATCGAGGATGATGCAGTGACCGCCATACGCGAACATCGCGACGCGACCGAGAAAGAGCGCCAGATAACGCTGTGCAATTCCGGTGTTATGGGCTTTGGAGCAGGGGCACTGCCTGCGCTTCTCGATGCGGTTGGCAACGACAATGCCAAAGGCGAATTCTACCTCACCGATGCTGTCGAGATTGGCCGTCAGCGGGGGCTCAGCACACGGGTTGTGGTCGCAAACTCGGTGGAGGTGATGGGCGTTAATGATCGAGTCCAGCTCGCTGAAGCCGAGGCTCTGATGCAGGATCGGTTAAGACGAAGCGCCATGATGAATGGTGTGACGATGGTCGATCCAAAATCGATAATGCTGAGCTATGACAGCGTGATAGAGCATGATGTTCAGATGGAATCTCAGATCTGGATTGGCCCTGGGGTTACAATCCATTCGGGAGCATTGATAAAGTCATTTTGTCATATAGAACAATCAATTATCGGATATAGTTCACAAGTTGGTCCATATGCGAGGCTGCGCCCCGGAACGGTGCTTGGTGATGGTGTGCGTATCGGAAACTTCGTCGAAACGAAGGCCGCGCAAATCTCGCAAGGGGCAAAGGTCAATCATCTGAGCTACATCGGGGATGCAAGCGTTGGGATGGATGCAAATATCGGGGCTGGCACCATCACCTGCAATTACGACGGTCATGCCAAACACCGTACGACCATTGGCGATGAGGCTTTCATCGGCTCCAACTCATCGCTTGTTGCGCCGATCAGCATCGGCGAGCGGGCCTATGTCGGCTCGGGCAGTGTGATCACCCACGATGTGCCGTCCGAGACGTTGGCTGTCGGGCGTGGCCGGCAACGCAACATAGAGGGTTGGCAGAAGCTCAAACGCAGCTAAGGCCTTACCTCACATTCACCATAGACACGGCAAACAAACGTCATTTGCCATCGAGTCTGGCATGATTATGCCTCAGACGACATCGTGCGGCATTGGAATGGACGGAGACGCGCATGTGCGGAATTGTCGGCATCATTGGCAAGGAGCCTGTCGCGGACGGGCTTGTTGATGCGCTCAAGAGGCTCGAATATCGGGGTTACGATTCAGCTGGCATAGCAACACTTGAAGATGGGCAGCTGTCGCGGCGGCGGGCGGAAGGCAAATTGCGCAATCTTGAGGCCAGACTGGGCGCTGAGCCGCTGTCCGGCCATATCGGGATTGGGCATACGCGGTGGGCAACACACGGCGCGCCGACCGAAAACAACGCTCATCCCCATGCGACCGAAAAAGTTGCCGTGGTTCACAACGGCATCATAGAGAACTATCACGAGATAAAGGCCGAGCTGCAGGCAGCCGGCGCTCGGTTTGAGACCGATACCGATACCGAGACGGTCGTTCAGCTTGTCACCCACTATGTCGGTCAGGGGGACAGCGAGGCTGACGCGGTTCGCAAGACGCTGGGTCGTCTTGAGGGCGCATTTGCGCTCGGGTTTCTGTTCGACAACAAGCCGGATACGCTGATCGCCGCGCGCAAGGGAAGTCCGCTGGCGATCGGCTTCGGCGATGGCGAGATGTTCATTGGCTCGGATGCCATCGCGCTCGCGCCTTTTACAAACCGTGTTTGCTATCTCTCAGAACCTTTTGGTTTTCGAGACCGCAGGGGAACTTCAGGACCCTCTCTGCTAGCCTTTGACTCCAGAACTCTCTCCATTGTGCGTGCCAAACGGCATCAAAATTCAATGCTTGCAACGTGAAAGGTAAATGGTTTCTGCGTCAGGTAAATTCTGATTTCTTGGA
>JBCDCP010000164.1:0-4975 GCA_039181495.1 Pseudomonadota bacterium
CGAGAACACAGCGCGCAGGCCTTCGAACTGCTGGCCCTCGAACTTGGAGGAGCCGTTAAAGGCATGGAACTGCCAGTCCGACTGAGCAACACCCATCTGGCGGTCGCCGTTCTTGATGGCGTTGATGTTGTCGATCGACCCGCCGGTTGAGGGCGCGGTACATTTGATGTTGTGGTCGGCGGAGCCGCGATTCACCAGCCGGCAGATCGACTGGCCAACGACGTAATAGACGCCGGTCTGGCCACCAGTTCCGATGGTGATGAAGGTTTCTTCGGCCATGGCCGACTGCGCCGAGAAAGCGAGTGCGGCGGCCATCAGTGACCGTGTGACGAACTTCATGGATTTCTCCCTCTGTCGCAGATCATTGTCCTGATCGGACAGATGACCTTTTGAAAGAACGCTGCGTGCGGTTCTTTGTTTTGCTTCGCGTATCGCCCACCGCCCCAAGACGCTAATATAAAAAGCGATTTGACGCGCACGAAGGGTCACGCAAAAGACATACTCTGCGCTTTGACCACGATGGGCAACCCGATTATTTCAATCGTGAACCGCGCAATCGAAAGACCATTCCAAATGACCGCCGCAACTGATGCTCTGACGCATTCTTCACACGTGTTTCCGCGCCATACCAAGTCTTCGCTGCCGGTCGCTGTTGCAGGCGAGGGGTGCTATCTGATCGACGCCGATGGCAAGCGGTACTTCGACGGTTCGGGCGGGGCCGCTGTGTCTTGCCTTGGGCATGGCGACCCGGATGTAACGCAGGCGATCAAGGATCAGCTTGATCACGTCGGTTTCGCGCACACAGGCTTCTTCACCTCCGAGCCGGCTGAAACGCTGGCTGACATGCTCATTGCGCATGCGCCTGAGGGTCTCGAGCGGGTGTACTTCGTGTCGGGAGGGTCCGAGGCCATGGAGGCCGCGATCAAGCTCGCGCGCCAGTACTACCTGGAGATCGGTGAGCCGACCCGCCACAAGGTCATTGCCCGGCGCCAGAGCTATCATGGCAATACCTTGGGCGCACTGGCCGCCGGCGGCAATCTGTGGCGTCGCGAGCCGTTTGCGCCGCTTATGATCGACACATCGCACATCTCACCCTGTTACGCCTATCGCGACCGGCGGGACGACGAGACCGAGGAGGCGTACGGCCTGCGGATCGCCGATGAACTGGAAACCGAGATCGAGCGTCTGGGGCCGGAAAACGTCATGGCGTTCATAGCCGAGCCGGTTGTCGGCGCCACCGCCGGTGCCGTCCCGCCAGTGCCAGGATACTTCAGCCGCATTCGCGAAATCTGCGACCGCCATGGCGTGCTGCTGATCCTGGATGAGGTGATGTGCGGTATGGGCAGAACCGGCACGCTCTATGCGTGCGAGCAGGACGGCATCAGCGCGGACATCCTTTGTATCGCCAAAGGTCTGGGTGCCGGTTATCAGCCGATCGGCGCGGCACTGTGTTCATCGACGATTTATGAGGCCATTGAGCAGGGTTCCGGTTTTTTCCAGCACGGGCACACCTATATCGGCCATCCGGTCGCATGCGCGGCGGGTAAGGCCGTGCTTGCCAAGCTGACCGATGGCGGTTTGGTCGGCCGCTGCGCCATGATGGGCGAGAAACTGCATGCAGCCCTGGTCTCGGCCTTCGGGCAGCACCCGCATGTTGGCGACATTCGCGGCCGCGGCCTGTTCCGGGGCATTGAGTTGGTCGAGGACCGGGCGACCCGGCAACCGTTTGATTCAAATCGCAGCGTGGCTGGCAAGCTCAAGAAAGCCGCCTTCGAGGCCGGGCTAATCTGCTACCCGATGTCCGGCACAATCGATGGCCAGAACGGCGATCATATTCTGCTGGCACCCCCCTTCATCATCGAGAATCGGCACGTGGACGAGATAACGGGCAAGCTCGACACCGCCCTGAAGCAGGTGCTCTAGCCCTTGCCCGGCGGCATTCCGCCTCTGCCGAAGTTGATGGTCGCGCCGAACGGTGCAAGGCGCACCAAGGCCGATCATCCGGCCATTCCAATGACGATTGCCGAGACCGTGGCGACGGCACGCGGCTGCCATGAGGCGGGCGCGGATGGACTGCACGCTCATGTTCGCGATGAAACCGGCGCCCATGTTCTCGATGCCGGCCTCTATCGTGAACTGCTTGCGGAAATGGCTGCTGCCGTCCCTGGCATGATGGTGCAGATCACCACCGAGGCAGTCGGACGGTTCACACCTGCGCAGCAGCGTCAGGTGGTGGCCGACGCAGAGCCGAAGGCGGTGTCCATAGCCTTGCGTGAGATTACAGCCGAGCCGGACGAAGACCGTACGCGCAGCTTCTTTCACGGCCTTCACGAACGCGAAACGGCCGTACAGCACATTCTCTACGCGTCAGAAGAGATCACAGCCCTGGCTGAGCAGGTCGGCAAAGGGATCGTGCCGCCTGATCAACTGCAGGTTCTGTTTGTGCTTGGCCGCTATGCAGACCAACAGATTGCCGTCCCCGAAGACCTAGATCCCTTTCTGAAGACGATGACCGCGTCTGCTATCGCTGACGCCGATTGGGGTGTTTGCGCCTTTGGTCCGCATGAAACCGCCTGTTTAGCCTATACGCACAGGCAGGGCGGTAAGCTGCGTGTTGGTTTTGAGAACGGACTCTGGAATGCCGACGGGACCCTTGCGGCCGACAACGCCGACCGGGTTGTCGACATTCGTGCGGCTATTGACGCCCAATAGATCGGGCACCGTCGCGGACTTCGATGCTTGCAATCAGGCTGGGTCTTTAGGTCGCATACTGCGCTGCAGTCTTTGTTCAATATCTCGTACTATCTCCGCCACACCCGATGGCTGGCAGCGCCTACCCTGCCACAAGCGAGGACGCTCCGATGGGCTGGAAACCGCTCACGATCGATCGTGGTCGAAACTCAATAGGGACCCCGGCGACAGGGGGCCTGCTGATCGCGCTTGTCTCGATCACCGGTGTCCTGTTTGCCACTGAAGCCTTAGCGCATGTGCGCTGGTTTGTTGACCCAAACGACCCGGCCATTCAGGTTTTTCAGCCCTACGCGCTGACCGATCTTGAGGTTCTTGCCTGGATTGGGATCGCGATTGTTCTGATCAGCACATCGGTCGTGATCGATGGCAGACTGCCGACACCGCCAATCGTCGACAGCAAGACGCGCCACGACGTCATGGAACTGGTCCGCATCTTCGTCGGAATGTCGTTTCTGTTGACGGCTTATGAAGGTGCGTTAGTCGCCCCGCACCTAGTCGCCTTCGGCGCCTTTGGCGTCTTTCTGGTCTTCCTGCAGGCCTTCATTGGCATCCTGCTGATCAGTAACAGGTTCCTGCACCACGCCGCGATTCTGATGCTGATCCTGTTTCTCGGGATGGTCATCAAGTTCGGTTTTCTGATCGCGCTGGAGTACTGCAATATCATTGGGCTCGGGCTGTTTGTTCTGATCAACAACCTGCCAACACAGGAGCTGCGCGAGCGGTTCAAACCCTATTCGATCGCGGTCCTGCGCATCTTCACCGGCATCGCGCTGGTCGCCCTGGGCCTCGGCGAGAAATTGCTCGGTGCTGCGCTTGGTCAGACTTTCGTTGCCAGCTATCAGTGGAACTTCATGCAGGCGATGGGCCTTGAGTGGTTCACCGATCGGCTGTTCGTGCTCTCCGCAGGCATGATGGAGGTCGTCTTTGGGGTCATCCTGATCCTTGGCACCACCACCCGCCTGAACATGCTCGCGCTGTCCGCCTTCATGCTGCTGTCGAATGTCGTGTTTCTGTGGCAGGGCAGAAAGAACGAGGCGCTTGTCGAACTGATCGGCCACCTGCCGCTGATCGCGACAGCACTGATCCTGCTGTTCCTTGGCTATGGGCAACGCCTGAAATTCACCGACCTGTTCCAGCCGCCATCCAACCGGCCTCCAAAGTCCAAGCAGACACCTGTTGCGTCACCGGGTCAAAGCGCTGAGCCAGGTCATGCATAGCGCCATATCCAAGCGTGTTTCTGAGAGCACATCGATAAGATCATGATCAAAAATCTCCGCAGCCTTCGCATTCCGGTATCATTGCCCTACGCGGCCTATTGGACCGTTGCGAGCATCTTCATCGGCATTCTGTTGGCGCAGTCCGTGACGCGGCAGGACACACCGGTGGACGTACGGCCAATCACCAGCGTGCCGGTGCAGACCGGCAAACTCCAATCAGCTCATCTGCTCGGCGAAGACCATGAGCAGATTGAGGTTGATCCAACCAACGCCCCAAGTGTCTCCGTCCGCGTGGAGCGCGATGAGGAGATCGGTTGGAATGTCTTCGTGACGGTCGAGAATTTCCGCTTCACGCCCGAGCAGGTGAACCAGAAGGGCGTCGCCAATGAGGGCCACGCTCATATCTATCTCAATGGTTTCAAGCTCGCACGGCTTTACGGCAATGCCTATCACCTCTCCGAGTTGCCGCCTGGCGAGCACACGGTGACGGTGACCCTCAATTCAAATGATCACGGTGATTTCACGCTTGATGGCGAGATCATTGCGGCCAGTGCGAAAATCGTTCAACCCGAAGTCCAGTTCCGCGCTGCCGAACGCTGATTGTATCAGCCAGGAAGAAAGCCAAGCCGCGTCCACGTGGCGTAGTTTGTCGCTCAGCGGCGGCCACTCTGCTCAATCGGCCGACGGTGCATCATAGCGCTTGAACACGTGTGGTGGTGGCAGCCGGAGCTTGTCGCAAAATGGCTTGGCGAGAGCACGCGCCCTTCGGGAAAGGCCGATCGGGATAGAATTTGGTTGGATGTTGCGACCGTGCAGGGCATAGGGACGGGCAAGAGTCACATCCCACCATCGTAGGTCGTGAATGATATCGCTGTCAGGGTTACAGGAGACGAGCGCTTGAGCGGCGCTACACCATGGCGCCAGACACCCAACGGTGTTTGTGCCGGCGTCTATGCGGCCGCTTTGGTTGTGGCGGCGATCACCGTTGTCCTGATGGGGTCAGCCAC
>JBCDCP010000165.1:0-4923 GCA_039181495.1 Pseudomonadota bacterium
CTCGACCGTTGTTGCCGCGGATGTGGCAGCATCAAACGGCGTCATTCACGTCATTGATGCAGTCATCCTTGAAGCCGCTGCACCATCTGGTTCGTGATACAAGAGCCTCTGCACAAAACGCAAAATGCCGCGACATGTGTCGCGGCATTTTTTATGGGGTCGAGTTTGAAATAAAACTCTATTCAGGACTCGGATCCGGTCGCGCAAGAATCTCACGCTTACCGGCATGGTTGGGGCCACTGATAACGCCCTCATCCTCTAGCCGCTCAATCAGGGTTGCCGCGCGATTGTATCCGATCTTCAGGCGGCGCTGGAGATATGACGTCGATGCCCGCTTGTCTTTGAGGACAATCGCCAGAGCCTGCGCATAGAGATCATCTTCAGCGCTGTCCGTGGAGGTCCCGAGCATGGCATCCATCACAGCGCTTGTGTCGCCATCATCCGGGTCATCCAGAATATCGGCCTGGTAGTTCGGTTCGCCCTGATCCTTACACCAGGCCACAACCGCTTCGACTTCCTCGTCAGACACAAACGGTCCGTGCAGACGCTTCGTTTTTCCGCCCGGAGCCTGGTAAAGGAGGTCCCCCATACCTAGGAGCTGCTCGGCACCCTGCTCACCGAGAATAGTGCGGGAGTCGATTTTCGTCGTCACCATGTAGGAAATCCGCGTCGGGAAGTTTGCCTTGATGGTACCCGTGATCACGTCGACCGACGGACGTTGGGTGGCCGTAATAAGGTGGATACCAGCCGCCCGCGCCATTTGCGCCAAACGCTGAATACAGCCCTCGATCTCTTTGCCGGCAACCATCATCAGGTCCGCCATCTCGTCGATCACGACCACGATATTCGGGATCGACTCCGTCGGCAGGATCTCAGTCTCATGGATCGGCTGACCGTCATCATCGTATCCCGTCTGAACGCGTCGGGTCAGCGCTTCGCCGCGGTCGCGGTACTCTTTGGCCTTGGTATTGAAGCCAGCAAGGTTCCGCACATTCGCCTTGGACATCAACTCATAGCGGCTTTCCATTTCCCGCACGGTCCACTTCAGCGCATTCACGGCTTTCTTGGGATCGGTAACAACCGGTGCCAGCAGGTGCGGAATGCCTTCATAGATCGACAGTTCGAGCATCTTCGGGTCGATCATGATGAAGCGACATTGTTCCGGCGTCAGCTTGTACATCAGCGACAGGATCATCGCGTTGACACCAACCGACTTACCGGAGCCCGTTGTACCGGCGATCAGCAAGTGAGGCATCTTTGCGAGTTCAACCACCGTGGGAGCACCGCCAATGTCCTCACCGAGAGCCATTGGAAGCTTCGCCTTGGATTTCCGGTACGGATCGGCACCCAGTAGCGTCCGCAGATACACCGTCTCCCGCTCTTCATTCGGCAGTTCGATACCGATCGCATTCTTTCCAGGCACCACAGCCACCCGAGCAGATGTCGCGCTCATGGACCGGGCGATGTCATCCGCCAAGGCGATCACACGGGCCGATTTCACGCCAGCAGCGGGTTCCAGTTCAAACAGTGTGACGACGGGGCCCGGACGAACCTCAATGATCCGACCACGGACACCAAACTCCTGGAGCACTTCTGTCAGGCGTGCGGCCTGCGATAACAGGGCGTCCTCATCAACCGCACCCGAACGCGCTGGCGGCACCTGAAGAAGGTCGATCGGCGGCAATTGTTCGTTGGACCGGCGACCACCCTTGTGGATCCGCGTCTTCGGCGGATTTGGCATCAGGCGACGAATCGGGTTCTGCGCGGGTTGGGATGGCGCGGGCACGCTCTCTTCTGGCAAGTCGCGATAGACCGGCGCAGTCTCGCTAGCAGGCTCTGCTTTGTTTGATTGCGGAATATATTCGAGCGCATCGTCATCACGATCCTGATTGACAACAATGCTCCGCTCCACGCGACGGGTCCGCGCCAGTATGCGGCCAAAGAAATCGTTGACGGCGCGCGCACCGGAGGCAGCCTTTCGGCTTTGCACACTCGCGGCGAGTTGCAGAAGCTCGGCATCCCGGCGTCCAAAGCCCATGGCCGTACTCGCACACCAGAGCGCAGCAGCACCAAGAACAAGACCCGCAAGAATATCCGGTACCGGCAACATCAGCGCACGGAATGGAAAGACAGCTAACCACAGCAAGCCGTCGCCGACCACGCCGCCGAGCCCTGCACTTAAAGGCCAGGATGCCGGAACGGGCCATGCCGCAAAGCACGCGGCCGAAAGGGGAACGAACAGGACGCCGAGGCACCAGCGATAGAGTTTCGGTTGACCGATAAGCACCGTCCGCATGGCACCGCCGATCATCGCGGCAAGGCCCGCGGTCCAGGCAGACCAGCCGAAGGACTGGCGTGCCAGATCGGCAAAGACTGCCCCCGCAGCCCCGAACAAATTCTGAGGATCAACCGATGTGGCCGCATTCCAGCTTGGGTCAGCAGGAACATAGGATCCCACGCTGCCACAGACAAAAACACCCAGCGCGAATGAGAACGCCCCTGTCAGCATACGCCAGACCGGATCGCTCACAGAACGGATCTGTTCATCGGTCATAGGCACATCATTCAAGGTACGCGCTCGCGCCATGGGCAAACTCCACAACAGAAAAAAGCTATGCCCCTACTCTTCCTCAACAGCCTTAACGGGGAACAAAGATTGCGAAGAATCTGCGGAAAATTTCATCGAATGCTGCATTTCCCGCTACAGGCGAAAATGCCCGCGCCGCAATGCCGCGCTGGACGTTTCGGCACCTTACCCATAAGTCCACATTATGGAGTCTGGTCTCTCCCCTGCTCGTACGAGTGATCTGATTATTGTCGGCGCTGGTCCAACCGGTGGCACGCTCGCGCTGGCGGCCGCCCAATCTGGTCTGGGCGTTGTTCTTCTTGATGCACGAAGTGAAAGAGATCGTACCAAACGAGACGGTCGAAACTTTGCCATCGTCCGCGGCAGCTGGGCCTTGATGAAGAGTGTAGGGTTGACTGAAACACTTCAGGACACGGCCGAACCCTTGAACGGCCTGGAAGCCGTTGATGGCGGCACACACTGGTTCGGTGCACCATGGGCACTATTCGGCACCGATGATCTCGAACCGAGGGAAGATGGCACGCCCCTCGGCTACATGGTGGAAGCCGAAAAACTTCAGTCTGCCATTGATAATGCTCTGGAAAATCAGGACAATTTAGCCTGGCTGGCCGAAAAACGCTTCCAGAGCGTCGAAGTTGAAAGCGGCCACGCAACCGTCGCCCTTGAAGATGGCACGACCCTCAGAACCCAGCTTCTGATTGGCTGTGACGGCGTAAATTCGCCCGTCCGCAATGCAGCTGACATCACAACCGAGGGCCGAAGCTACGGGAAATCCGTCTTCGCGGCCAATGTGAAACTCTCCGAGCCCCACAATGGTATCGCTCGTCAGCTATTCACCCCCGAGGGGCCCTTCGCAACACTGCCCCTGTCCGGCAACCGCGCGAACCTCGCCTGGTACATGAAGACCGGGGCTGCCGAGACCATGGCCGCGATGGACAAGGCTGAGATTGAAGCGGAACTGAACGCCCGGTTTGCTCACTTCGCCGGAGAAATGGCCCTGGACGGTCCCACCATCGCCTACCCTCTCGTCCTGAAAATTGCCCAGGAGATGATCGCGCCGCGCATCGCTCTGGTCGGAGATGCGGCGCGGAGAATTAACCCTCTTGCCGGTCAGGGATTGAATCTTGGACTGAAGGACGTGGCGGCTCTGGCCGAAGTTCTGGAAGACAGCGCCCGCGCAGGCCTCGATATCGGTTCACTCAATGTGCTCGAGAATTACCAATCCTGGCGGCGTTTCGATGCAAACAGCACCGCCCTCGGCCTCGACATGATTGATCGCATCTTTTCCAATGACAGCGCTTTACTCAAACCCGTGCGCGGCTTGGGATTGGCGGCAGCAAATCGCATCGGTCTCTTAAGGCGCGCCCTCGCGCGCCAAGCCAGCGCGGATCAGTCGAGCCTTCCCAAACGTATGCGGTAAGATCTTACTCCGCCGGCACAGGCACAGCCCGGCTAAGCTTCGCCGCAGCCTTCGCTTCGGCGTCACGCCGAACCGCACCAATCTTGCGAGCGGCAGCGATCGACACGCCAGCTGTCAGCAAAAGCACGAGATCCATGCTGGCGACCGCCATGTCACCCTTGAACAGGCTGGCACCAAGATGATCACCGGTGGTCACCCAGTTCAGAGCCACTGCCAGAATGGAGAGACCGCCAAGCATCCAGGCTTGCTCAACCCAGGCCTTTTTCCCGCGCACCCAGCCGTGGATCATGCTGGCAAGCCAGACGATATAGAAAACCAGTACTTCAAGGAAATACTTCGGAATTCCAGCCCACGACCATTCCCCCGGGACGAAAATCCGGTTGATTACAAAGAAGGACACGGTGGCGGTCAGCAGTCCGATAACGCCCCAGACGGCAAAGCCCTCGACAATCCGCACACCCGGCCACTTGTTCGTCTCGTACTTTTTCCGGCGAGTCTCCATCCAGTAGATGTAACCTGTACCAATCATCACACAGCCCGCGGCACCGCCA
This sequence comes from Pseudomonadota bacterium, assembly GCA_039181495.1. Taxonomy (GTDB): domain Bacteria; phylum Pseudomonadota; class Alphaproteobacteria; order Rhizobiales; family Tepidamorphaceae; genus JBCDCP01. The sequence goes on from JBCDCP010000165.1 coordinate 4,559, forward strand.
ATAAAATAGAGCCACCTCAGAACCCAGTGATCGAAGAAGATCATGTGGGCTCCGGAAATCCACTGCTGTGTTTCGTATCCGGCGGTCGTTCCCGCCTGGGTCAAAACCTCGCCCGTATAGGGATCGAACGAAATCCGTCGATCATGGGAACTGACCTGATTGTCGAGCGCCATGTACATGATCACCCGCCCATCAACGTCACCGGGCCCGTTAATGTAGACCCCCCGAGGCCGCTCACCGTCCCACGCCGCCACAGCCGTTGCCATCATATCGTCGAGGTTGGCCAGAGGCTGCTCTGTAAGCTCACCCTGTGGCGAGCCAAAATCCACGCCTGTAATATCCTGGTAGACGGAACCCCGTCCCGC
>JBCDCP010000166.1:0-4822 GCA_039181495.1 Pseudomonadota bacterium
CCTGCATCCGCTGGTTGGCGTTCTGCATGTTCTGCAGGTCACCCTGCTGGCCGACGCACTCGCCGAGCTGCTGCTGCATCTGCTGCATGGCCTCGGAGAGCTGCTGGTTGTCCATGCCCTGCTCCTGCATGGCCTGCGACATCTGCTGCATCTGCCGGGCGAGTTGTTCGGCGGCGTCGCCGGCGTTCTCGCCGTTCTGGGACTGCTGCATCGCCTCCTGCATCTGCTGCTGGAGCTGCTCGGCCATCTGCTGGGCTTCCTGCTGGCTCATGCCCTGCATCTGTTCGAGGGCTTGTTGCAACGCCTGCTGCACCGCTTCGGGGTCGAAGCCGTCTTGGGCGAGTTGATCCATCTGCTCTTGGCTCAGCCCGGCGTCTTTCATCGCCTGGTCGAAGGCCGCCTGGGTGGTAGAGCGCGCGGTGCGCACCACCATGTCCTCGCCATCGAGATCGGCAAGTTTGATGTGTTTTCGATCGGCAAGGCGATGCGCCCGGTTCACGACGACAAAGACCTTGTGGCGGCGGTAGAAGACAGAATGTATCTCAGGATCGTCGAACTCGCGGCTGACGATACCCACATCGCTGCCGAACTGTTTGAGATCTTCGATCACGCGCTCGCTCGAGCGCAACTGGACGGAACATTTGATGCCGGGCCATCTCTCACGCAGCGCGGAGAGCAATTCCATCACGTCATAAGGTCTGACCGCACAGAATTTCAGTTCTCCCACGTTCAGGGTCTGCAGCGACCGCAGATAGTCGATCGCCTCCTGCTGGTGGCCGAAGATGTCGCTGGTGATGGCGTAGAGATTCTCACCCTCGGGCGTCAGCTGTATCCGCCGCTTCTTGCGATGAAGCAGTTCCACGCCGAAGTGCTTTTCCAGATTACCCACGTGGGTGGAGATTGTTGGCTGGCCCACATGAAGAAACTCCGCCGCATCGGTAAAACCGCGGAGCTTGACCACGTAGTGGAACGCCTGAAGCCACTTGTCATACATTGATTCAGTAAATGACGTAGTGCTGAAATCCAATTTTTCATGATGTAAGCGGCGATGATAGGGTGCTGTCAATCGCAATAGCGGACACCCCGAAGGACATTCAGACAATGACGCACCCGAACACGGTCACGGTGAACGGCCGCAGCTACAACTGGCCATCCCGGCCCCTTGTCGTGATCTGCTGCGACGGCAGCGAGCCGGACTATATGGAACTGGCGCGTGCCAAGGGCCTGATGCCCAACCTCAACACAATCATCGAAAAAGGCGAAAACCTGCGCGGCCTGTCGGTCGTTCCGAGTTTTACCAATCCCAATAACCTGTCGATCGTCACCGGCCGCCCGCCGGCCGTTCACGGCATTTCAGGAAACTTCTTCCTCGAGCCGGAGACCGGCGACGAGGTGATGATGAACGATCCGAAGTTTCTGCGGGCGCCGACCATCTTTGAAGGCTTTCAGAAGGCTGGCGCGCGCATTGCTGTGGTTACCGCCAAGGACAAGCTGCGCAGGCTTCTCGGCAACAATCTCGTCTTCGACGGCACGGCAGTCTCGTTCTCGTCCGAAAAGGCCGACGAAGCGACGCTCGCCGAACACGGCATTGAGAATGTTTGCGAACTTGTCGGTATGGACGTGCCGGATGTCTATTCAGCGGAGCTGTCGGAGTTTGTCTTCGCGGCCGGCGTGAAGCTGCTTGAGACCTTCAAGCCCGACCTGATGTATCTTTCGACGACGGATTATGTGCAGCACAAGTTCGCGCCCGACGCCAATGGTGCAAATGCCTTCTATGCCATGATGGACAAATATCTGGGCGAGCTGGACGCTGCGGGCGCGACCATCGTGCTTACCGCCGATCACGGCATGAAAGCCAAGACTGCGGCTGACGGTACGCCCGATGTCATCTACCTGCAGGACCAGCTCGATGACTGGCTGGGTACGGGCAAGTCGAAGGTGATCCTGCCGATCACGGACCCTTACGTGGTGCATCACGGCGCGCTCGGGTCGTTCGCGACGGTGTATCTGGATGAGACCGTCGACGCGCAGGCGGTCGCTGATCGGATTTCGGCGCTTCCCGGCATCCATGTGGTGTATGATAACGCGCGCGGGTGCGCGGAATTTGAACTGCCCAGCGATCGCTTGGGCGACCTGATTGTCGTTTCACGTGATTCAAAAGTGCTCGGCACGCGTGAAACAGAGCATGATCTGTCGGCACTGAAAGAGCCGCTTCGATCTCATGGCGGCATTACCGAGCAGGAAATACCGATCGTGGTCAATCGCCACACGGCGAACTTGCATCAGCCATTGCGCAACTTTGATGCATTTGCGATCGGTCTCAATCACATCGCGCAAGCGGCCCAGGCGGCGGAATAGGAAGTGGTGCAATGAACGAGATGTCAGTGAAGCAACCAGTTATCAAGGAAGCGATGCGGATCGGTGGACGGCGCGTCGAAACCAAAGATGTCATCGAGGTGCGCTACCCCTACACCAACGAGGTGATCGGGACGGTTCCTGCCGGTAATGCCGAACATGCCCGCGAGGCCTTCGAGATCGCGGCAAACTATACGCCGAAGCTGAGTCGCTACGAACGCCAGCAGATCTTGTTCAAGGCGGCCGAACTCATCCGTGACCGGCGCGAGGCCATTGCTGAAGTGCTTACGCTCGAGCTCGGCATCTGCAAACAGCATTCGCTTTATGAGACCGGACGGTCGTATGACGTCTTCACGCTTGCCGGTCAGCTCGCCATCCTCGATGACGGGCAGATCTTCTCCTGCGATCTCACGCCCCACGGCAAGGACCGCAAGATCTACACCAAGCGCGAGCCGGTTCGGTCCATCTCGGCGATCACGCCGTTCAATCATCCGCTCAACATGGTGGCACACAAGATCGCGCCGGCCATTGCCACGAACAACTGCATGGTGTGCAAGCCGACCGAGCTCACGCCGCTGACCGCGATCACGCTCGCCGACATTCTCTACGAGGCCGGTTTGCCGCCGGAGATGTTCCAGATCGTCACGGGCTGGCCGAAGGACATCGGCGAGGAGATGGTGGTCAACGAGAATATCGACATCGTCACCTTCACCGGCGGCGTGGCGGTCGGAAAGATCATCGCGGAGAAGGCCGGCTACAAGCGTTCCGCTCTCGAACTCGGCGGCAACGATCCGCTGATTGTGTTGAACGATCTGAGCGAAGCGGACCTCGACAAGGCAGCCTCGGTGGCCGTCGCCGGCGCCACCGGCAATTCCGGTCAGCGCTGCACAGCCGTCAAACGCATCCTCGCACAGGACGATATCGCTGACGCGCTCGTGCCCCTCATCGTCGAGAAGGCCAAGGCCATAAAGTTCGGCGATCCCCAGGACCCCGATACCCAACTTGGCTGCGTCATTCATGAAGACGCCGCGGCAACCTTCGAGCGCCGCGTCTACGATGCCGAAAAGCAGGGCGCAAAGGTGCTTTATGATCCCGGCCGCAAAGGCGCGCTGCTGCCGCCGATCGTTGTCGATCATGTGCCCCATGGCAGCGAACTCGTCTTCGAGGAGACGTTCGGTCCCGTGGTTCCGATTGTCAGGGTCTCGAACGACGATGCCGAGGTCATGAAGATCTCGAACTCGACGCCCTTCGGTCTGTCGGCAGGTGTCTGCACCAACAAGCTCGACAGGATTACCAGCTACATCGACGGGCTGAACGTCGGCACCGTCAACATCTGGGAAGCGCCCGGTTACCGGATCGAAATGTCACCCTTCGGCGGCATCAAGGACTCCGGTAACGGCGTCAAGGAGGGTGTGCTGGAGGCCATGAAGTTCTTCACCAATGTGAAGACCTATTCGCTGCCCTGGCCGGTCTAGGCCGAACACCAAACACGCAATCTAGAAGTCCGGGTGCGATCAGATCGCGCCCGGATTTTTCATGCGTACGCAAAACAGCTTCTGAGATCATGATTCCTCTGGATTCCTGCGCATTTCGCGCAGTATAAAGGGAGAGAAAGCATAATTCTGCAATAATCGGAAAGTTTGCAATATAATGCAGGATTTTGGACAGGCATTCTCTCTCGCGTTCCAGCTCTTGTGGACGGCCGACGCGGACCTGATGGAAATCATCGGGCTTTCCATGCGTGTCAGCCTCACCGCGATGGCCGTTTCCTGCGCCGTGGCGCTGCCGATTGGCGCTGCGCTTGGGATGAGCCGGTTTCGCGGTCGCGGTGCGGCGATCATTCTGCTGAATGCACTGATGGGGCTGCCGCCGGTGGTGGTCGGTCTGTGCGTCTATCTCATGCTGTCGCGTGCCGGGCCGATGGGGGGACTGGGGCTGCTCTATACGCCGACCGCCATGATCATTGCGCAGGCTATCTTGATCACTCCGATCATCGCCGCGCTTTCACGGCAAGTGATCGAAGACCTGCATGGCGAATATGCCGAACAGTTCCGCTCCATGTGCGTTCCCGCACACACGGCAATCGGCGCCTTGCTCTGGGACGCGCGCTACTCCTTGCTCACCGTGGCGCTGGCCGGTTTCGGGCGCGCCATTGCCGAGGTTGGAGCGGTCATCATCGTTGGCGGAAATATCGCCCATCTGACGCGGGTTATGACGACGGCCATCGCGCTTGAAACATCCAAAGGCGATCTGGCCCTGGCGCTTGCACTCGGCATGGTGTTGCTGCTGATCGCGCTCGCCATCAACGCGGTGGTGATGGCGCTGCGCATGACTGCTACGAGGTATGCTTATGCTTGATGTAACGACTGCGTTTGTGCGCGACGGCGTCGCCGACATTGATGAACCGCTGGTCCTGCCATGCGAGGTCCGCGGCCTCTGTTTCGAGGCCGGCGGCGACCTCCTGATC
>JBCDCP010000167.1:0-4781 GCA_039181495.1 Pseudomonadota bacterium
AGATAACCGACCATTGAGAAGCAAGTGTAGGTCCATGAGATGACTATCGTGGCCCCGTTCGAACTAGCAGAAACCGTCGAGGCTGCCCATGATGCGGCCGAGGCCATTGAGCTGGATTTCACCTCCGATGAGGCCGTGATATGCCCGCGCGAGGCCATGGCGCGTCCGCCGTTGTATCCAGGCATGCGCAACAACATTGCTGCCACACAAGTGGTTGAGACCGGGGAACCCGATCAGGCATTCGCAGCAGCGGATATCATTGTTGAAGCCAACTACGCCCATCCGCGCCTTTTCCCCGCGCCCCTCGAAGGCCGGGCGACACTGGCGGAATGGGATAGCAGCTCCGGTCGTCTGGACATTCACGTCAGCAGTCAGACGCCGCATCGTTTTCGGCAGGACGTTGCTCGCGCTCTCAGGATCGAAGCCGAGCATGTCACCGTCGTTGCACCTGATGTCGGTGGTGCATTCGGCGGCAAGGCCTCAATTTGTGCCGAGGACATAGCGGTCTGCTATGCAGCCCGTCATCTCGGGCGGCCGGTCAAGTGGATTGCGCAGCGCAGTGAGGATTTTCTCGGCACAGCGCAGGGGCGGGGCGCTTACGCGCAAGGTGCGATGGCACTGACATCGCAGGGACGGATACTAGGGTTGCGTGCCGAGCTGACATTTCCGCTCGGTTGGTGGGTTCCCTACAGTGGCCTGGTGCCGGTGTGGAACGCGTCACGCATTCTGCCCGGGGCTTATGATATCCCTGCTTTGTCGCTCAATGCCAGAGCAGTCATGACCAACAACCCGCCGATCGGCATATACCGCGGTGCGGGACGTCCAGAAGCGGCGTTGCTGCTTGAGGTGCTAACAGACAAAGCGGCTAGGGCGCTCGGCATCGAACCGCGCGAACTCCGGCGGCGCAATCTACGCGCGTCCTCCAGCCTGCCAAGTGCTCTCCCGAGCGGGGCGCTGCTCGACAGTGGTGATTATCACGCCGCTCTTGATCGGGCTGGTACCTTGACCGGGCAGCCCTCCAGCAAGCGGAAAAATCGCGGCAACACTCTGCTAGGAACCGGCATCGGGTTCTTTATTGAGCCCTGCGGGCAGGGCTGGGAAAGCGCCCGCCTGAGCCTCGAGGAGGATGGGCGGATAGTCCTGGCAACCGGAAGTACTGCACAGGGGCAGGGGCGAGAGACGGCTTTCGCTCAATTGGCGGCGGAGGCCATTGGCTGCAACGAAGACGATGTTGAAGTTCGCCATGGCGACACCGCAAGAACACCGGAGGGCATTGGCGCACTGGCGAGCCGCAGTACCGCGATTGGCGGCAGTGCGGTGCTTAAATGTGCTGAGCGCTTCAGCGCGCACGTTCAGGAAGCCGCGGCGGGGTTCCTCAACTGCCTGCCAGAGGAGATCTCGATCGGCCCCGACGGCGTGCGGGACCGCGGCAACCCAGCCAACGCTTTGCTCTGGTCGGAACTGGCCGGGCGAACACCGGCTCCAATTTGTGCGGAAACCGAATACAGCGTTGATCATGAGGCCTGGAGCTATGGCTGCTGTATCGCCGACGTAGAAATCGACGCGGAAACCGGCAAACTCGAAGTCACACGTCTGGTGTTCTGTGACGATTCAGGACGGCCCGTGAACCCGATGCTGATCGATGGGCAGATTCATGGCGGCATCGCGCAAGGGCTCGGCGAAGCCTGTCTCGAACAGGTCGTTCAAGACGATCAGGGTCAGCTTCTGACGGGCTCATTGATGGACTATGCGTTGCCGCGGGCTGACGACATGCCGGAGTTGATCACTGCGAAGCTGCATACGCCGTCGCTGTTCAACGCGTTGGGGGCACGCGGTGTCGGGGAGGCCGGCACTATCGGCACGCAGCCTGCCATCCTCAATGCCGTGCGCGATGCTCTTCAGGACTACCCGGTCGAAGACCTCAATATGCCGCTGACATCCGAGAAACTCTGGCACATTCTGGCCAAAGGACCGGCCGCAGTGTCTGGTTCCCCTGCAAAGGCACGCCAATGAAGTATCGCCGGACCGAAGCCAAGGAATTCGCGAGGGAGAATCTGCGCGGTATCTGGGCCGCCGCACTGCAGCCTTTCGCCGACGATGGTGCCATCGACGAGCAGGGCTTTCGCGCCAACATTCGTCACTGGACCGGCGAGCTGGGCATCGATGGTCTGTTCATTGCCGGCAAGCAGGGCGAGTTCTTCTCGATGTTGGTGGCCGAACGCAAACAGGTTTTCGAACTCGCGGTTGATGCCTGCGGCCAGAGCGGCGCAGGGACGATCCTCTCCTGTTCGGATCAGAATCTCGATGTTGTTCTCGACCTGGCGTCCCATGCGCAAGCCATTGGAGCGGATTACATCGTCGTGCACGCCCCGGCCCTTCACTTCATTCACGACCGCGACGATCTGTTGTTTAATTACTATCGGCACATTTCCGAGCGTGTCGAAATCGGCATCGCGCTCTGGAGCCACCCTGACAGTGGCTATCTCATGAGTCCGGAGCTCTGCGCCCGGATTGCCGAACTGCCCAATATCGTTGCCATCAAATACAGCGTGCCGCGAGAGATGTACGCCGCGCTGACACACCTTGCCGGCGACCGGCTGATCGTCTCGACCGCCTCTGAAGATGAATGGCTCGACAACATCATTGATCTCGGTTGGCAGGTCTATCTGTGTTCCTCGCCGCCCTATCTGCTCCAGACCGCCGACGACCGCCGCATGCGGCAATACACCGATCTAGCATTCGCCGGCCGCACCGAAGAGGCGCGTGCGGTGTCGTCGAGCCTTCAGCCGGTTCGCGATGCGTTGAAGGGTACGCGCCCTGGCGGCAAGCCCCAGGCCCATCAGAAATACTGGCAGGAACTGCTCGGTCAGGTCGGCGGGCGGGTGCGCTTTCCAATGCAGGAGCTCACCCCAGCGGAGAAGACTGCGACAAAAGCGGCCTTCGAAAGTTGCGGAATAGGGCAGTCGAAATCCGCGGCAGAATAGGCAATAGTCTCGCCAAAGGGAGCAAAAAGCCATGAAACACACCGTGCATCCCAAGCTCAGGCCGTTCGATTTCAAAGGCTGGATTGAGGAACACAGGCACCTCTTGAAGCCGCCGGTTGGCAACAAGATGGTGTTCGAGGAAGCCGGAATGATCGTGATGGTCGTTGGCGGTCCCAACGGCCGGGTCGATTTTCATGACGATCCCGTTGAGGAATTCTTCTATCAGCTCGAAGGCGACATGGTGCTGAAGATTGCCGAGGACGGGCAGATTTACGATGTGCCGATCCGCGAGGGCGAAGTCTTTATGCTGCCGCCCCATGTCCGCCATTCGCCGCAGCGCCCGGTTCCCGGTTCCGTTGGTCTCGTGGTTGAAGCGCCGCGCGAGGAGGGGATGAAGGACGGCTTTGAGTGGTATTGCTTTGACTGCGGAGCACTGGTGCACCGCATCGAGCTGCCAGTGACCAATATCGTCACCGATCTGCCGCCGCTCTACGATGCGTTCTATTCCGACGAGAAGGCCCGGACCTGCGGCAGTTGCGGCAACGTGCATCCTGGCCGCACACCGCCCGAAGGGTGGGCCGTTGTTTGACCAGACCTAACGTATCCAAATGAAGACAGTCAGAGAGTAAACTGAGGGGAGACGAGTTATGAAACCCGCCAATCTTATCAAATCGGCCATCGCCGGTGTGGCCGCGTTGGGCCTTGCCGGAATGATCACGGCTGAGGCCGAGGCCAAGGAATTCCGCCTCGGCCTGATCACGCCGCCACCGCATGTCTGGACCAAGGCCGCCGAGACCTTCGGCGAGGAACTCAAGGCCGAAACCGATGGCAAGTACTCGGTTGCGGTCTTCCCGTCGCGCCAGCTTGGCAATGAAGCCCAGATGATGCAGCTGCTGCAGTCTGGCGGTCTCGATATGGCCTTTCTGACAATTGCCGAGATTTCAAACCGCGTGCCGAATTTCGGTGCGTTCTATGCGCCTTACATGGTTGACAATATCGCTCAGGCTGGCGCGTTGCTGAAGTCCGATGTCGCAACCGGTCTTCTCGAGGTTCTGCCGAAGGAAGCCGGTGTCGTGGGGATCGGCTACGGCATGGCGGGCCTGCGCCAGGTGGTCTCGCGCGATCCCGTCTCCGCAGCCGGCGATCTCAGCGGCAAGAAGCTCCGCATTACGCCTTTCGAGCCGATCAAGGACTTCTACAACGCTGTCGGCGCAGCCCCGACGCCTATGCCCTTGCCAGCCGTTTATGACGCCTTGGCGAACGGCCAGGTGGATGCCATCGACATGGACCTCGAATTGATCTGGAAGCTCAAATATTACGAGCACGCCGACACCATCTTGATCACCAATCACATGATGTTCCCGATGGTTGGTCTGGTCTCCGCGCGTGTCTGGGGCGGCCTGCCCGAGGAAGATCGCGCGGTCATCTCCCGCCTGATGAAGAAGCAGCTTGATGGCGTCATCGCCAGCTTCGTTGAGTCCGAAGACAAGTGGCTGGCCGATGTCGAAGGCACCGGCAAGACCGTCAAGAAAGTCGGCCCGGAGTTCTTCGGCGGCGCAGCCGCCGACTGGGAGAAAATCTGGAGCGAAAAGGCGCCGGCTCTTCAGGCCATGCGCGAAGCAGCGGCAAAACTCTGATTGGCTCAGCCGCGCTGCATCTGCTCTACGGGTTGTTTCTGTGGACGCGGTGGCGCCGCACTGCTTTGATGATCTGACACTTGGCCGGGCGGGCAAACCGCCCGGCCAAATCATGTGGGGTTCCGGTTTTGGCCGACGGGGTACCGTTCGGGGCAGGGGA
>JBCDCP010000168.1:0-4701 GCA_039181495.1 Pseudomonadota bacterium
AATCATCAAGCAATGCCGCTGGATGAATGATTCCGGTCTCAATCAGGGCACCTCGGGCAACATATCGGCGCGGCAGGCCGATGCTCTGCTCATTACACCGAGTGCGGTGCCCTACGACTCGATGACTCCAGAGATGATCGCCGTTGCTGATCTGTCAGGCGGCCAACAGCCAGACTGGCAAGGACCTTGCCCGCCCTCGACCGAATGGCGTTTTCACTATGATATCGCGCGGGCCCGGCCGGACGTGGGCGCTATTGTCCATGCCCATGCGCCCTACGCCACAACGCTGGCCATATCGCGCAAGGAGATCCCGGCCTGCCACTATATGATCGCGGCGTTTGGCGGAGCACCGATACGCTGTGCCGGATATGCCCGCTACGGCACGCAAGCTCTGTCTGATCTCGCGCTTGAGGCGCTTGAGGACCGTCAGGCTTGCCTTCTGGCCAATCACGGCATGATCGCGCTGGGCCCGACGCTGGAAAAGGCAATGTGGTACGCGGTCGAACTTGAGACCCTCGCACGGCAATACTGGCAAAGCCTGCAAATCGGTGGGCCTGTGCTGCTCAGCGATAAAGAGATCGAGGAGACGAAGGCGGCGATGGCCAGCTACGGCGTCAATGCACTCTCCTCAGACTGAGGCTAGCCGGCGGCCTTGGTCGAGCTGACCTTATCAAGCAGATCCATCACAAACGGCATCATACGGGCAACGATGAACGCCACGCCATCCCGGTTGGGGTGAATGCCGTCTGGCTGGTTCAGCGATGTCACCAGCGCGACGCCTTCAAGAAAAAACGGATCCAGCATGGCGCCGTGTTTGGCTGTCAGTTCGGGATAGATTGCGTCGAAGTCGTTGCGATAGGCCGGATCGAAATTGAGCGGCGCGCGCATGCCTGCAACGAGCGTCGGGAGTTTTCTCTCAGCCAGGCGGGCGAGCAGATTGTCCATCGCCATCCGCGATCGGACCGGGTCGACACCGCGCAGGAAGTCATTGCCGCCGAGCACGACGATGACGCCATCTGCTCCTTCACCCAGGGCCCAATCGAGCCGGGCGGACGCAGCCTCAATCGTGTCGCCTGAGACTCCGGCATTGACGATCTCAACCTTGTGCCCATTGCGCACTAGTGCGGCTTCAAGTTGTTCGGGAAAGCCCTGACCGGCATCAAGTCCGTAGCCCGCAACGAGGCTGTCCCCGAATGCTACGATCTTGATTGGCGCGGTGTCATCCCCAGATGCCACCCCAGCCGCTGCGACAAACTGCACGGCGGCCTGCAACGTAACTGTGATGACAAACGCAACGGTGGCGATGGCGAAGAGCGCGCGCCGGACAGGAACGGACACTTTGTGATGGCCAAAACCGGGACCAACGAGTCGGGAGATCATGCGATCGCACTCCGTGATGTTCATGTGACGCTGGGGGCGGCGGCCGCCCGCGTGCATGTGCTGCGTGGCATCGATCTGAATATAGGCCATGGTGAGGCGGTCGGCATCGTTGGTCCATCCGGCTCGGGCAAGTCAACGCTGCTGATGGTAATGGCGGGGCTGGAACAGGCCGGCTCCGGCTCGGTATCGGTGATAGGCCAGGAGCTTTCCCGGCTGGATGAAGACGCCTTGGCCCGATTCCGCGGCCGCCATGTTGGTGTCGTGTTCCAGGCGTTCCATCTGATCCCGACCATGACAGCGCTCGAGAATGTGGCGATCCCGCTTGATCTTGCCGGGGTCCGCAACGCCGAGGTTAAGGCGCGCGAAGAACTGGCGGCGGTCGGTCTGGAAGACCGTGCTGGGCATTATCCAGCCCAACTGTCTGGTGGCGAACAACAACGCGTTGCATTGGCGCGCGCTCTGGTGGGTGAACCCGATATCCTGTTTGCTGATGAACCAACCGGCAATCTCGACGGGGCCACAGGGGTTCAGATTGCCGATCTGGTTTTCGATCTTCAGAAGCAACGCGGCTCAACTCTGGTGCTGGTGACGCATGACGAAACCCTTGCGCATCGCTGTTCCCGCGTCGTGCGCATGGCCGACGGACTGATCCAGGACGAAGAGGCTGGTACAGCGCATCAAGCGACGTCGCCGGCAGACCTGCGGGCGGTCTCCTGACCGTCTCGAACAGGACTTGATATGGCTGTCACCGACCAATTCGACCGCATACAAACCCCGATCCCTGCCTCGGGCGGAGGCTGGCGACTGTCGCTGCGCTATGCAATGCGCGAAATGCGCGGTGGACTTGCGGGGTTTGCGGTTTTCATCGCCTGCATTGCTCTGGGTGTTGGTGCTATCGCCGCGGTTGGTTCTGTCACCCGCGCGCTGGTCGCCGGTATTGCCGAGGAAGGTCAGGCGATCCTTGGCGGCGACGTTGCTTTCCGCATCAATCATCGACAGGCCAACAACGACGAGAGAGCTCATTTCCAGAGCCTCGGCGCGATGTCTGAGGTCGCGGCCTTGCGGGTCATGGCGCGGACGCTCGATCGCACGGATCAGACCCTCGTTGAAATCAAGGGCGTCGATGCCAACTACCCGCTCTATGGCGTGCTTGAGCTCGACTCCGGCCGCGCGCTGCATGACGTCATCGGCGGTCCTCCAGCGCCTGATGGTGCGCTTCCCGCCGTGGCGGAACTGACATTTGCCGGACGTCTTGGAATCGAGCCCGGTGACCGCTTTCGGATCGGGGAAGCGGTCTTCGTTTTGACTGATCTAATAACCCGTGAACCGGACCGGCTTGCCGGCGGACTCAACTTCGGACCTCGTGTGATGCTTGCTCAAGACAGCTTGCGTGCGTCTGGTCTGGTCAAACCTGGGAGTATCGTCCGTTGGCGCTATCGGGTGGCAATCCCCGGTGATAGCGATGCCGCGCTGAAGCAGCTGGCAGTGGCGACGCAGGAGAAGTTTCCTGAATCCGGCTGGGCTGTGCGAACGCGGGCGCGCGCTGCCCCGGCGATCACATCGCAGATCGAGGAATTCCGCGACTTTCTCACTCTGGTTGGCCTCACAGCTCTGGCGGTCGGGGGTGTCGGCGTCGCCAATTCAGTGCGTGCCTACCTCGAAAGGCGGCGACCTTCGATTGCGACCTTCAAGGCTGTTGGCGGCAGCGGACCGTTCGTCCTTCGGCTCTATCTCGCCCAGATCATGCTGGTCGCCGGCATAGGCGTCGTCATCGGCCTGATCATTGGAGCCATCGCGCCGGTATTGATCGGTTCGTTCCTGGAGGGTGTTTTCCCGGTCGCCGGCGTGGCTGGTGGCATCTATCCCGCCGCGCTGGTGCTGGCCACCGTCTATGGCGTGCTGACTGCCTTGGCCTTCGCACTGGTGCCGCTGGGCCGCGCGCGGCAGGTGCCGGTCAGTGCACTCTACCGCGATCACGTGTCGCGCTCAGACATCGCAGCGCCGAAGAGCGCCTACGGTCTGGCCCTGCTGGCCGCGGTCGCGCTGGCCGGAACGGCAATTGTCTTCTCCGAGAATGCCACGCTCGCGGCGGGACTGATCGCGGGAGGTCTCATCGGTTTTGTCGTGCTGCGCCTTGTCGCCACCGGGATCATGGCCATTGCCCGGCGCCTGCCACGCCCGCGCTTGCTGGAGGCTCGGATTGCACTGGCCAACATTCACCGCCCCAATGCGCTGACACCGACCATCGTTTTGTCGCTGGGGTTGGGGCTGAGCCTGTTGGTGACGCTGGCGCTGATTGAAACGAGTCTGACACGCCAGTTGACGCAGTCGCTGCCAGAACGGGCACCGAGCTTCTATTTCCTCGATGTCCCGTCGACTCGGGCAGGTGAATTCCGGGAGTTCGTATCCAGCCGTGCAGAACAGGCGACGGTGGAACAGGTGCCGATGCTGCGCGGCCGTATCGTCAGCCTGAATGGCACGCCGGCTGCTGAATACCCAACGACGCCTGGTTCGGACTGGGTGCTGCGCGGTGATCGCGGCATCACCTACTCATCGGAAATACCGGAAGGATCGGAGCTCGTGACCGGCGAATGGTGGGATGACGGCTATTCAGGCCCGCCTCTGGTCTCGTTCGAAGACGAACTGGCGCGCGAACTCAATCTGAAGGTTGGCGATCAGCTGGTGGTCAATGTGCTGGGCCGGAACATCACGGTCACAATCGGCAACACCCGGACTGTCCAGTGGGAGAATCTCAGCATCAACTTCGTGATGGTGTTCTCACCCAATGCGGTGGCTGGTGCCCCGCACATGATGCTGACAACACTGGCATATCCGGACGGTGGAACGGTGGAGGTCGAAACAGCCATGACCCGTGCCGTGCTGGATGTCTTTCCCGAAGTCACGGTTGTTCGTGTCAAGGAGGCGCTGGAGGCGGTAACCGTGCTGGTTTCACGCATGGCAACCGCGATCAGACTGGCAGCCGGTGTCGCACTTGTGGCGGCAGTTCTGGTGCTTGCTGGGGCACTGGCGGCCAGCCATCAATTTCGCATCTATGATGCGGTGGTTCTGAAGACTCTCGGCGCGACAAGAGGCCGGCTCCTCGGTGCATTCACGCTCGAATTCGTCTCCCTGGGTTTGATTACTGCGGTGTTCGGTATCGCTGTTGGGGCCTTGTCGAGTTATGTGGTCACCACTCAAGTGATGAACATCGACTTTGTGTTCGATCTCACGGTGGCTTTGTCTGCGGCCTTTGGCGCGGTCGCTGTCACTGTAATGCTCGGTCTTGTCGGCACGTGGCGTGCGCTTGGCGTGCCACCAGCC
>JBCDCP010000169.1:0-4667 GCA_039181495.1 Pseudomonadota bacterium
CCCCAACAGCAGGATGATTGACCCCATCCCGGGCAGGGCGCGGATCAGCGCCCCCACGACCCTGCGCCCGGACGGCACCAACGAGATCATCCGGAGGACGCGCAGGATGCGCAGCGCACGCAGGACCGAGAGATTACCGGTCGCCGGCATCAGCGCGATCCCGACCACGAACAGGTCGAAGATGTTCCATGGCCGTCTGAAGAAGCCCATTCTCCGGACGAAGAACCGAAGCAGCAATTCGGCGACGAAGATCGACAAAATGACTCTGTCGATCGCGACGAGGACCGTGCCGAATGCAGCCATGGCCCGGTCGCTCGTCTCAAGCCCCAGGGTGATGGCGTTGATAACGATCAGCACCATAATGACCTGCTCAAAGCGCAGGTCGTCGATCAGCATACGGGCCCTTTCGCGCAGGGAGCCCGGCGCATAGGTCTCAAGTGGAGCCGCCTCGGGCGACCGCCGATTCAATGCTTCGATCGGAGTTTTCTGTTCGGTCATGGTTTGGGGCAGCAGTCGGTTGGCTCGAGTGGTTGGATCATGCGGTGGACTGTCTAGGGCCTTGTGACGCCGGAAGTGATCACGGTAATCTCTGGCATCAATCCCGAAGCTGTGGCAACGGGGACGTGCAGGATCGCGGGCGTAGTTCAGAGGTAGAACGTCAGCTTCCCAAGCTGAATGTCGTGGGTTCGATTCCCATCGCCCGCTCCAGCCCGTCCAATTCGGACTTGCTGCCGGACATCACAAAACTCTGATTGGGCGGCTGTAGCATTTTGCCGCAAGGCGATGCTTCCTGATTGCATGGTTGTGGTGCCGAGCCGATCTTAGCTGCATCAGAACGATGGGAGGAGTTGGGCATGTCGCCAACACGCATCATCTATCTTCTCGCAACACTGCTGGTCATTCTGACCGGTCTCGCCAGCTATCTAGCGGTGAGCATGTATATGAATCGTGACGGGTCAGGCACCATCATAAGCGACGCCGGGATCAAGATCGGTGGGCCATTTGAACTGGTCGATCAAAACGGCAACACCGTTACGCAAGCGACCTATGCCGGCAAACCCTATCTGATGTTTTTCGGGTTCACCCATTGCCCGGACATTTGCCCGACCAAACTGGCCGAGATTTCGGTCGTGCTTGAAAAGCTCGGCGACCAGTCTTCCGATCTCAATGTGCTGTTCGTCTCGGTCGATCCCGAGCGTGACACGCCGCAAGTTCTCAACGAATACGTCGAGATCTTCCATCCACAGATCACGGGGCTTTCGGGTTCGGTTGAGACCATTGCCGATGTGGCGCGCAGCCATCGCGCTTATTACCGCAAGGTCGATTTGGACGACGGCGACTACACCGTGGATCACTCAACGGTGGTCTACCTGTTTGATCAGGACGGCCAGTTCGTATCACCGATCAATATCGAGGCAGATCCCGCAGAGGTGGCCGACAAGCTGCGTGCCGTCCTCTAGGCGGTTCGGGCTCAAGCCGAACGTTTGCGCCCGACTATTCCGCGATGTCGACTGTTTGGTCGCCCGCGCCGGATCAGCTTCGCCGGGACGCTCTGTGCCGAAAGCCCATGCTCGGTCTTGGCCCAGAAGTGCGGCCGTATCGCCAGATCAATCACCGCGGCTATAAGTGCAGCCGTGGTCAGGGCCCAGTAGATCGGGGTGAACAGCAGCCACGCATTGAGCCCCGGCATCGGCCGTCGCCAGATGCCCACCCCGCACTTCGCAAGGGCTGCGGCATAACCGAATATCAGGTTTGCGGAAGCGATCGATGCCAGCATGGTGGCAAGGCCGGTGCGTCCTGCGAGAAACTCAGGCCCGGCGGCATGCCAGACCAACACGACAATCGCGAAGGGATTGACCGCGGCAGAAACCAGATTTGTCGTGACGGTTGCGTGAAAGCCTAGAAAGCGCCACGGCCCGAGATCGGCAAATAGCCGACCGGGAGATCGCAGGTGAACCAGAATTGTCTGCAGCCAGCCCTTCATCCACCGTGTGCGTTGGCCGAACCATGACCCAAGGCGGTTGGGAGCCTCTTCATAGGTCGTTGAATCGATCACGCCGACGCCAAAGCCAAATCGCGCCAGTCGGATACCAAGATCAGCATCTTCCGTAACGTTGTATGGGTCCCACCCTCCGCATGCGCGTAGTGGCCCGATGCGGAAGTGGTTTGACGTTCCGCCTAAGGCAATCGGAATACCAAGCCATGCAATGAATGGCAGCAACACGTCGAAGTGCCCGGCATATTCGATAGCGAACTGCCGGCTGAGAAAGCTCTCGCGCCAGTTTCGGTAACTCAGCCTGGCTTGCAGGCAAGCGATGTGTGGGTTGGCCGCGAAACTCTCAGCCGCCTGGCGAAGTTGGTCTGCTTCAGGGGTATCCTCGGCGTCGAATACCGTCACCAGTTCGCCGCGAGCCAACGCCAGTCCGACAGCGAGCGCCTTTGGCTTGGTTCGCGGGCCGATCTCGGGAAGCACGACAATGCTGATGGCCGGGTGCTGGTACAGCTCTTCGATAGCAAGGCGCGTAGCCGGATCGTCCGCTTCGACAAGGATCTTGATGTCGAGTTTGTCGGGCGGATAGTCGAGCGCGGACAAGGAGGCCAGCAATTGCGGCACGACACGCGCTTCATGGTAGAGCGGCACCAGTATCGTATAGGTCGGCAAAGCGTCCTGGGACAACGCGGTCCGGGTCGTCGTCTGCGGAACGGTGGTCGTGCATGCGAGAATGTTGATGGTGTTTCCGGCGAGGAAAACGACGCTCAAAACAGCCGCAAATGCCAAAACCGCAGCCATTGGATCGGACCAGAACCAATAGCCGGTCAGGAGAAGAACCAGAATCACCGCAAGTACCTGCCATCTCGATAGCACGCGGCGGGCGGACAGTGCCGGATCGATCTGTTCCAACTGACTGACCGCTGCCTCGGTCAGACCACAGGCGGGGTCACGCAGAAACAACGCAAGTATGTCGGTCTGATCAGCAACAACGACCCTGCTGGCGATCTGCGGATGACGGTCAATCCAGCGATGCAGGGCAGACAGGGTGCCTGGATTTGCTGCAACGGCCAGGTCAGGCGGGCCGTTGGCACTGCCGGTTTCGGGAGCAACGGCTGCAAAGTTTGCATGCTTGGCGGCGTCGACGTGTCGCTGAACCGCGATGCGGTTGTCCAGGTAGTCTTCCTTGAGACGGCTTGCCCTAAGGCCCAGACGGACGGCGGCGTCGACGACGGCGGCTCTTGGCTTCTCGGTGGAGTCGACAGAAGCGCGCGGTTGCCCGACCCGCGCAGATGGCGAAGCGCGGATTGTTCTTTGTTCCATTTTGCGGCTATCAAGTCCCCATGATTCAGAGACCCTCAGAAAACCAGAAAACGTCGCCGAGATGCAATCTCAGCGGGACAAATGCAATCATAATTCGACTGTGCTCATGGCCGATGATGCTGGTCTTTGTGGCGGGCGTGGCCCTAACCGCAGCGAGCACTACGACCGGTGCGCAGACCGCCGGTGATGGGGCCACGGAGAGCCAGACGCAGGCCACCCCGGACGACGCGATATCGCGTGTTCCCGGCTTCTGGGATCCGAACCGCCGGTTCCGCAAACCTGTTAGCGAAAGCGCCAAGGCGATCCGGTTTCTGACCGAACTGGATTCGCCACCACTGAGTTTCACCGGCCCTGATGGCGGTACGGCCGGCTTCAATGTCGAACTGGCACGCGCGATCTGCATCGAACTCGAGGCGCAATGCACCATCCAGGAATTGAAGTGGGATCTGCTGATGAAGGGGATCAGCGAAAATCGCGGTGAGGCGATCATCGCGCCGGTCCCGATTACACCGGAGACGCGCAAGCAGTTCGCGTTCACCCAGCCCTTTCTTGGACGACCGGCACGGTTTGTGACCACAACTGCATCCCGCCACCAGACGCTGGACGCGTTGTCGACCGAGGCGCTCACCGTAGCGGTAGTCAAGGGCAACCGGCACGCCGACTACATCGCCGATTTCTTTCCCAACCTGGAGACTAAGACATACGACACGCCGATTGAGGCACGCGCGGCAATGAAGAACGGCGCCGTGGACGCTCATTTCGGCGACGCCCTGACGCTGAGCCTATGGATGGCGAGTTCGGCAGCAGATGGATGTTGCCGCTTTGTTGGTCGGGCATTCACCGAAAGCGCCTATTTCGGCGAAGGCATTGCGATCGCCGTGGATGCCGACGATCCGGATCTCCGTGATGCGCTCGACTATGCGTTGGCCGAGATCTATCGCGAGGGGCGCTATTTCGAGATTTTTCTGCGCTACTTCCCGAAAGGCTATTATTGATCCTGAGATGATCCCCGGCCGATCTTGCCTTACTCGGCTGGGCTGCGCCCGGGCGATCCATCGAGACCCTTGGGGTGCTTGGATCCTGCGCCTGGACGGAGTGCGGTGAAGGGTAGCCACAACGACCACAACAGACGCGTTGGTCGTTCAGACTGGTATTCCGGCAGTCCAATGGTCATGCCCGTATGACCATCTCGCGGTTGAGCAACATACGTTGCAAACAACTTGTCCCACCAAGACAGGCTGAAACCGTAATTGGAGTCGGTTTCGTTCTGCAGCACCGAATGATGGACGCGGTGCATGTCTGGCGTAACGATGAACCAGCGCAGTACGCGTTCCACACGATCGGGAATGCGAAC
>JBCDCP010000170.1:0-4626 GCA_039181495.1 Pseudomonadota bacterium
CCAATTGAACCAACCACGGACGAGGGATCAGCGATGATCTCGTCACCCGCCAGCGCAACCAGATAGCCTCCCGAAGCTGCAACGTCTTCAACGAAGATGTGCACCTGTTTCTCGTGCTCTTCCGCAAGTGCCCGGATGCGCTTGTAGATCAGCGTCGACTGGACCGGCGAACCACCAGGCGAATTGATGACGATTGCCACCGCCTGCGCCCGCTTTAACCGGAAGGCAGAGCCCAGCGCCCCTGCCACGAGCGACAACGTCAGTGACTGACGGAACGGCGAAGGCGGCAGGCCGATGGGGCCGGTCAGCCGGATGACAGGCACGAGCGGGTGACTCCTATGCCAGGTCTTGGGCAGGAGGGCGCGGAGAGCTTCGCCGATCATGGTGGTCCTATTACTGGTTTGAATGGAGGCGGGCTTTGCGCAAGCGTTCAGCCATTTCTGCGGGATATAGGGATCGGTTTGGCATTTCGCAGGATATCCTCGACCTGCGGCGTGTAGCCGCTGCCTTTGTGATCATGCAGGATCAGAGGTGGCGCGATAGACAGAGCAGCGCGCGAACCCTTCACGCCTTGTAGTATGATCCGGTGTGCCGCCTCATGGCTGCGCGGCTGGATCGGCACGACGACAACGCCCCCGAACCGTGTGTCGCTCAAAGACAGCAAATGCCCAAGCGCCGCAGGTTCGTGGATCAGGGTGAATGTCCCACCGGTTTCAAGAAGCCCCGCCGCCCAGCGAAACCACGGCTCAAGCCCTGATTCATCGAGTTGATGCGCGGCCCGCTTCCTTGCATCGGGCGACATGCGGCCGGTGCCCGGCGCGGCGAATGGCGGATTGGCAATGACGTGGTGGAAGCTGCCTGCCTGGAGGCCAGCCGCTTCGGCGCCTCCCTTCCCGCCGATAGTGGCCTCAATCGCTTGCGTCTGAGAGGCGAAACCGTTGTTTGTCGCATTCCCCCGGCACAGGTCAACAAGGAGCGGATCCTGCTCGACGAGCGTGAGTTGGCAGCCGGGCTGGCGTTTCAGAACAGCAAGGCCAGCCACACCTACGCCGGCACCGAGATCGGCGATCGACTGCCCCTCATCGACAGGGCAAGACGCAGCAAGCAAGATGGCATCAAGACCGGCGCGATGACCGGTCGTCGGTTGGGTGATATTCAGCCGGCCGCCAAGAAACGCATCTTCGGATCGGTCTTCAACGTCTGCGGTGCGACCCATCACACCGACTTCACACCGGGATTGAGAAATCCACCCAGATCGGCATCTTCGAGCAGGCGCACCGCGTGCGAAACGCGATCCTCTTCGACCAGAAGCCGTCGCGGCAGCACACCGATAGACCCTTCGAGAATGCTCATGTTCTCGTCCATGACCGCATGCGGGATATTGGAATCGCGCAGTAGTGCGGTCGCGAAAGACAGCGCGACCACGTCATTGGTCCGCATTACTTCACGCATGCCATGTTCTCCTGCGGCGCTGTGTCCCATATCACGGCCCTACCGGATGCAACCAGCCGCGTTGACAAAAGCGTCCGATTCCAAACGGTTGCGATGGCAATTCGTCGGAAATGGTTTGCTATTTTCCGCATGCCGCTCCGGACTGCGTCCTTGCCGGACCCTACGACCAGCCCTATGGTCCCGCACACACTTTGAAGGTTGCCCTACAGGGACTGGTTCCATGGATCAATCTGGGCACCGATCAATCCGGCGGGAGCGTTTCGGTCTTTTCGCCGCACCAGCTGACGGGGCGTGAGTTGAATCCATCGACGGCATTGAAGCCTGTGCTGCCGGCCGCTTGGCGTGCGCTCGACAAGGCGCCAAGTATCACGGCGCTGCACGATTGCGTCGCCGATGACATGGCGGCCGTGAACGATCTGATCATCGAGAGCACCCATTCCGACGTGGCGTTGATTCCTGATCTCGCCAAGCATCTGATTGATTCAGGCGGCAAACGCATCCGCCCAATGCTGACGCTCGCAGCTGCCCGCCTTTATGGCTACGGAGTAAGCAGCAAGAACGGTCAGGGCGAACATCATCACATCACATTGGCTGCAGCGGTCGAGTTCATGCACACCGCAACGCTGCTGCATGACGACGTCGTCGATGACAGTGACATGCGGCGCGGCAAACCGGCACCACGGATGATCTGGGGCAACGAGGCGAGTGTCCTTGTGGGTGACTTCCTGCTCGGCCAAGCGTTCCGGATGATGGTTGGGGTCGGTTCTCTGGATGCACTGCAGGTTCTGTCAGATGCGTCGGCGGTGATTGCTGAAGGCGAAGTGATGCAGCTTGTTGCCGCGCGCAACCTCGAGACCGACTTCGACACCTATCTTAAGGTCATTGATTCCAAGACTGCGGCGCTCTTCCTCGCGGCCGCCGAAGTTGGCCCTATTGTGGCCGGACAGGACATGGAAGCGCGGCTGGCGATGCGCAAATTTGGCCGCTGTCTCGGCGTTGCCTTTCAGCTGATTGATGATGCGCTGGATTACTCGGGTGATCGTGCGGCACTGGGCAAGAATGTCGGTGACGACCTGCGTGAGGGTAAGGTGACATTTCCCGTCATCCTCGCCCATGAGCGGGGCGATGCCCAGGAACGTGCGTTCTGGAAAAGGTGCATCGTCGAGCGCGACATTCGTGATGGCGATATCGATGAGGCTATCTCGCTGATCACCCGGCACAATGTGCGTGCAGACACCGCTGCTATGGCAGAAAACTACGCCGATAAGGCACGTGATGCGCTGGCCAAAGCGCCCAATGGCGTGCTCAATGACGCGTTGGCCGAGGCGGTGGATTTTGCCATCGCACGCGGCACCTAGAAAGCGGCCTTACGATTTCAACTCAAGACGGTGTCGACAACCCACCAGTCCTGATGGCTGGCTGAGAGCGTGCGGGCGGCGTGATTGGCCTTGGCCTCACTATCGAACAAACCGAACACCGTTGCGCCCGAACCCGACATGCGAGTCAGAACCGCGCCCGATTCAACAACCGCATCGATACATACAGCGATCTGAGGGCAGAGCGCGATGGCGACGGTCTGCAAGTCGTTGGGCTGTTCGTCGAGATAGGCGAGAACATCACCGAGGTTTCGCAACTCGAACTGAGCCTCCTCTGCATGACCCGCTCGCAGCGTACCCGACTGAATGCCGAGCTTGGCGAAGACATCGGCCGTTAACACACCAACGCGCGGATTGACCAGTACCGCCGGCAATTCGGGAAAGCCCGGCAGTGGCGTTACCCGTTCTCCCCGACCTGCCATGTGTTGGGCGCGGGCAGATACGCAGACGGGAATGTCTGCACCAAGCGGTTCGCCGATCAAACGGAGGCGCTGCAGATCACTGATATTGTTCAACGTCGCCAGGAGACGTAAGGCCGCCGCGGCATCGGAAGAACCACCGCCTATTCCGGCCGCCACAGGGAGGCGTTTGTCGAGCGCAAAGGCGCCCATACGGCAATCCGGAAAGGCATCCTGAAACGCTCGCGCGGCACAAAGAACAAGGTTTGTGTCATCGTTGGGCACCGCGTCGGCGCCTGTCACACTGCCAGTGATGGTGAGCGAGAGCGGTTGATCGGCGTCGAGACTGAGACTGTCGGTTGCCGCGGATCCGGAGGAAAATGCGACGACGCTATCGACAGCGTGATAGCCGTCTTCGAACCTGCCAGGAATTCGCAGGCTCAGATTGACCTTTGCGGGTGCAACGTCGCTCAGCATCTCGTCAGACTGCGTTGGTCCGGCTCGCCGCAATACCTATCGGCGCGTCGTTATTCGGCAGCTTCCGCACGGGCAGGCAGTTCTTCTTCCTTCAGGCCATTGGCGAGTTTCTCGAGCACGCTCGAGAGCACGTCCGGATCTGGATCGAGATCACGCGCGTGTGCCCATTGGAATCGGGCCTCGCGTTTGCGTCCGACCTTCCAGTAGGCATCACCGAGGTGATCATGGATGACCGGCTCCTCGGGCCGCAACTCCACCGCACGTTCGAGGTATTTGACGGCCTCCTCATAGTCACCAAGCCGGTAGTACGCCCAGCCCAGCGAATCCGTGATATCACCATCCTGCGGACGCAGCGCGACCGCCTTGCGGACCATCTCGAGCGCCTGCTCAAGATTGATGCCCATGTCGATCCATGTGTAGCCGAGGTAGTTCAGCACATAGGGCTGTTCCGAATTCAACTCTAGTGCGCGTTTGAAATCGCGTTCGGCATCGGGCCAGCGCTTGCCGCGTTCACGCACCATGCCGCGATAGTAGAACAGGTACCAATCGCTTTCGGCGATCTCGCCCGCATTGGCTATGGCGCGGGTGTAGGCATCTGCCGCCCTGAGATAATCCTTGTGGCCATGCAGAATGCTGGCCTCGGTAAAGAACACCTCCTGGCCCGGATTAGCCTCGGCCACTTCAGCGACAAGTTTCAGGGCCTCTTCTGTCATCTCGAGCTCGTTCATCGCACGGGCTCTATTCAGGTCTGCCGAGACGCGATCTTCAGTACCTTCCGGCACGCGCTCAAATGTCTCGATGGCAGCATCGTAGTCGTCCACCGCCATCAAATGGGAGCCAAGACCTAGCAGTGCTCCGGCATGATTGGGCGCGAGCATCAACGTCAGCTGGTAAAACAGCACTGACGTTTCATCTTCCGGGTC
>JBCDCP010000171.1:0-4565 GCA_039181495.1 Pseudomonadota bacterium
TGCGTTTCCACTGCACCGCGAAACGCCACACCAGAACAATCGCCGCGCAGGTGAGGCCGACGATGAACCCTATCCAGATTCCGCGAACGCCCATCCCCTGCCCGAATGCAAGCCAGAGCCCAGATCCGGCGCCAACGCCCCAATAGCTGAAGCCGGCCATCACCATTGGAATCGCCGTGTCGTTCAGGCCGCGGAGCGCTCCGGCCGCGACCGCCTGAAGGCCGTCGGCCAGTTGAAAAAACGCGGCGAGGAAGAGGAGAGAAACAGCAAGCGCGAGAACATCAGCGGAGTCCGCCCGAGCGTGATCGAGAAACAGCGACGCAAACAGGTCGGGGATGGCCAGGATTACAACGGTTGTCGCCATCATCACGACAAAGGTCACGACGAATGCGACCCACCCGGCGTGATATGCGGCTGCCACGTCGCGGCGGCCCGCAGCTTGTCCGACGCGCACGGTCGCCGCCTGAGCAAGACCCATCGGCACCATGAATGTCAGATGCGGCAGCTGAATTGCGATCATGTGCGCCGCAATGGCCGCCGGGCTGAGCCAACCGATGACGAAGACCGCGGCAATGAAGAACCCCGCTTCGAGCAGGCTGATGCCGGCAATCGGAATGCCGATTACGAAGATCTGCCGGAAGTAGCGCCAGTCGGGCCGCCAGAAACGTGCAAAGATCTCGTACTTTGCGAATGGCCGTCGCCAGAGCGCGATGCCGACTATCGACAAGAACATCAGTGTGTTCACTGTGGTCGTGGCGATGCCTGCGCCCGCAAGTTCCAGGCGCGGCAAACCGAAATTGCCGAAGATGAGGCCATAGTCCAGTGCCGCGTTTACGGGCACACCTGCGAGCATCACCCAGAAGGCCGGCGCCGGTCGTCCGAGCGCCGATATGAAGTTTCGCAGGACGCTGAAAGCGATTGCAGGTGGCAGGCACCACTTCAGCGTTGTCATGTAGGCTTCCGCGTAGCCGAACAGCTCCGGCGGCTGGTCAAGGATGCGGAGCAGCGGCGTGACTTCGCTGAAGAGGATGAGAAAAGGCGTGACCAGGATGATCGCGACCCAAAGGCCCTGGCGGATGACACGTCGGACATTGCGCGGCTTTCGTGCACCATAGGCCTGGGCGGCAAGAGCGGCGGTTGCCATCGTCACGCCGAAACAGAACACATAGCCGAGATAGAAAATCATCAGGCTGAGCGTCGCGCCGGCAAGCGGCTGCGGACCGAGATGACCGATCATCGCTGTATCGGTGATCAGCATCGCAACCCAGGCGAACTGGGTCGCGACAATGGGCGCCGCCAACCGGAACAGCGCGACCAGCTCGGTGCGCCATCGCTCGGAGATCAGCCGCGGGCCCTGGCCCGATACTGTCGCTGTGTTGCCCATGTCTCTGTTACATCCAAATGCGCGTGGCGCTGTGCGAGGCGTTTTAGATACGCGCAGGTCGACTCACCGAAGCGGTCATATAGTCAACGCACAACTTGATATACAGATGTAACTTGCAGTTCGCGATGCTTTTGGCGGCAAAGTGTGGCGGTGTTTTGAGAGTTATTTGTAACGGAGGCCACAGCCCGATGCGAAATCTTGCCATCCTGTCGTTCGTGACGCTAGACGGCGTTATGCAGAGCCCAAGTTCGCCGCAGGAGGACCCCTCGGACGGTTTCACCGGCGGCGGCTGGGCAGCGGACTACTGGGAGAATGTCATGAGCCAGGTGCGTCAGGAGGCCATGTCCGAGCCCTATGACATTCTGTTCGGACGCAAGACATACGAGATATTTGCCAGCCACTTTCCGAAGCTTGATGATGCCGATGCCGACGCGCGAAAGATGAATGAGGCGAGCAAGTATGTGGCAACGAATACGCTCAACAAGCTCGATTGGCAGAATTCTGTGGCCATACGCGGGGACATCCTGGCGGAAGTGGCAAAGTTGAAATCGCAGGATGGACCGCTGATCCAGATCCATGGAAGCACAACGTTGATCCAGACCCTGCTTGCGGCCGACCTGATCGATGAATTCCGGCTCTGGACGTTCCCCGTGGTCGTTGGGTCTGGAAAGCGCCTTTTCGGTCCGGAGGCCGGCTCGCACAAGCTCAAGCTGGTCAAGTCCGCGCCCTGCTCAAACGGGGCAATGATGTCCATCTACCAGCGGCAGTGACGGCTGATCAGCCGCTGGTTGAGGATGAGTGCACCGGCAGGAGCTGCGGCGCGTCAACGGCATAAACGGTAATTGGCTGTTCCCTGCCCCTCACCTGTACGCGGCGGCGGCTGAAGCCGGAAAAGTCGATGCCGCTGAGTTCGGCCGTGTCGGTGGAGACAACCAGCGGGACGCCGAACTCCTTGGTTTGAGATTCAAGACGAGCCGCCACATTCACATTGTCTCCCAACGCGGAAATGTTGGGTGACGTGGGCGGCCCCATCGACCCGACGATTGCCTCGCCGGAGTGGATGCCGACCCCAATCCGGAGGTCCTCGCTCAACTCGCCTTTCAGCTTCTCGTTCAGATTTTCGAGGCGTGCGAGCATGGCTCTTGCGCCAATGATCGCCTCCTCCGCCCCCTTTTCCGCACCGGACTCGAGACCGTAAATCGCCATCAGACCATCACCGTTGAACTGCGCGTAGTGGCCATTCGTCTCTTTGAGTGCCTGGGCAAGTTCTGCGAAAAACTGGTTGAGAACGAACACCACGTCGAATGGAAGGCGGTCTTCGCACAGTTTGGTCGACCCGCGCAGATCCGCAAAAAGCACCGAGATCTTCAGTTCCTGGCCTTGTTGATACCCCTGCTCGGCATACACCACTCCGGCATCCGCGTGACCGGGCACCAACGCGACAACTTCGAGATTCGAGCGTGGCCGGATCTGACATGCCAGACGAACCGATGGTGACGCGGCAACGCGGGCGAGAACCTTCTCTTCCGCTGGCTCCGGAGGCGGTAGCTCATCGAGACCTTGACCGATCCTGACCCGACAGGTCGAGCATCGCCCCCGCCCACCGCAGATGGATGCGTGCGGGATACCGGCGGCGCGGATTGACTCCAACAAGGTCGCTCCGGGATGGAGTTCGATCTTTCGGTCGCCGGGCGAATAGGTCAGCCGGGCCTTGGCTGCCTTCTTGGACACGAAACCCTTGATTGCGCGCGCGATGATCAAGAGCACCATCAGCGCAACGATGATCTTTTCCGTGTCGTAGACGAAATCTATCATCCACGGCTGCAGCGTGGAGGTGTAGATCGCCTGCAATCCCCCCGGCTCGACTGCCAATTGCCGGACGCGCATGGCCGCGGCCGTATAGCCGGCAAGCGAAACAGCCGGAATGATCAACGCCAGAGCAAAGAGAAGCGACTGATAGCGGGGATACCAGGTCTGCAGGCGCAGGACGCTGCGCAGTCCGACACAGGCATGCGTCCACACCACAATGACCGCGAAAACCATCATGATGCCGCGCCATGGCGTGTACACGGCGAAGGTTGCGAGCGTGTCGATATAGGATGTCTTGTAGGTGCTGATCTCCGGCAAGACCCCGTTCGCGGCCAAGTGTGCGGCAAGCATTGGGGGCGTGGCCAATCCGAAAAAGAGCTGCACCATCTCCCATCGCTTCAGGCGGAACGTGCGGCGGCGCCAGAATGCCGAGATGGCGATATAGATGTGAACGAGAAAAGCACCCGCGAGCAGGGTCGCACCCGGCCATGTCCGCCAGGGATCGAGCAGCACCACGGTCGCGTCCTGCATAGCGTCGACCGAAACCAGACCGAACATGTGGTTGATCAGATGACCGGTCACGAAAACGAACATGATGATGCCGCTTCCGAGCCGCAGGCGGTTTCGCAGTGTCTGTGCTTCGAAGAGCGCCATTCGTCCCGCGCTTCATGCGTCTTTTTCTTTCCGTCGGCGGCTACAATGGCGATGGATCGTCGGCGTGGCAACAGAAGAAAGGCTGGGCCGAGTATGGTTCGGCGGGTCGGTTGCCCAGAACGTTTCTGCAATGAATCGTTGCAAAATACTGCAAGTCATTCATCTGGACGAAATCCGCTTTCTCCGGTTCCCTTGCCCCATTCACAGACATTGAGAATCACCGGCAATCGGGAGTTGCGACTGAAATGAACAACAGTCTGTTTTCACGGGTCTTGCTGTCGGGTGTGCTTGGCTTGTTGGTCCTTCTGTTCGCGGCTTTCCTGGCCAACATCCCTCGTCTGCATGTTGAAGAAGGGTTGCCTCTCATACCCGCCCTGGTCTCCGCGGAGGCGGCGCTGATCGCGATCGCGCTGTGCGCGTATGGCGTATACGCGCTGTTGTTGAAGCAATCCATCGGACGCATGCGCTTGCAGGGCTCTCGGCCGCAAAGTGACGAGCTTCCCTGGGCGCACAATTCCCAATGGCTTCGCAGGCAGGTCACGCATACCTCTAAGAATGCGGCATTGTTTCTCTGGCTGTTCGTGGCAAACTGGTGGGCGATCTTGGTGTTCGCTGCGCAGGACCGCGGGGATCAGCTCATGCAAGAACCGCTGCCCATTCTTCTGTTGTGCGGTGTCCTTCTGACCATCGGCCTGATCTCGACCTGGGTTGCGATTAA
>JBCDCP010000172.1:0-4551 GCA_039181495.1 Pseudomonadota bacterium
GCAAAAATCCTGGCCCCTTGAAGCGGTGATCGCCTTCGGACTGAGGTTCCGTCAATGCTGTGTAGATCAGGGTCTCAGAACCATGCTCGAATGTACCGACCAGGGTTACAGGACGGTACTCCCACTCGTCGAGATTCATAGTCTGCCAGTCAGTGGCAGCAGGTAGTTGCACGGGTTCTGCAGTGATCCGGGTGTCAATGCGTTCGATGATGCCGCGCTTCCACTCCAGACGCTGGACCTGCCAGGTGCCCAGCGACACAAGGATCGCCAAGCCTGCAACAATCGCCACTAAACGAACAATCATCGATCCGGCCGCCAATTCAACGAGGTGGGAGCGCGCTGCCCTGTCCGGCTACCGGTCAAGGCGGCCTTCCTGAGCCGCGTGGCGGTATTGCTGACCGATCATGGCTCCCTTCAAGGGCCGCAAAATCCCAAGGCAGAGGGCCAGCAGAAGAGGTAGCCAAAGCGCGGCATGCACCCAATAGGATGGCTGATAGCTGACCTCGACGGCGAGGGCCGCAGCGACCACTACACAGCCGACAATCAGGATGACGAAGACCGCCGGTCCGTCTCCAGAATCAGCGAAGTCGTAGTCAAGCCGACATACGGTGCAAGCTTCCGGCAATCCAAGATAACCGGCGAACAGGGCCCCTTGGCCACACCGGGGGCACCTGCCGCGCAGGGCCGCGCCCACCGGATTGACGGCCTGGGGAACTCCCGCCACGCAGCCCGTCAGTGGCTGCCGGCATGGGCGCCGGCACCCCAGACATAGATGGCGGCAAACAGAAACAGCCAGACCACGTCAACAAAGTGCCAGTACCAAGCGGCTGCCTCGAAGCCAAAATGATGTTTGGCGGTGAAGTGCCCGGCATAGGTGCGCAGGAGGCACACAGCGAGGAAGATGGTGCCGATGATCACATGAGCGCCGTGGAAGCCCGTCGCCATGTAGAACGTCGCGCCATAGATGTTGTCGGAGAAGCCGAATGCTGCGTGACTGTACTCGTAAGCCTGGACGACCGAGAAAAGGGCACCGAGCGCCACAGTCGATATCAAACCCCATTTGAGGCCGTTGCGATCATCGTGGAGCAGTGCATGGTGCGCCCAGGTGACCGTGGTGCCGGACAGCAACAGGATCAGCGTGTTGAGCAACGGCAGGTGCCAAGGGTCAAAGGTCTCGATACCGTCCGGCGGCCAATGGCCCCCTGTGTGTTCAGCCCGGAGCACCTGCTCAGCCGAGTCGGGAAACAGGGCGACGGCGAAATAGGCCCAGAACCAGGCCACGAAGAACATCACCTCGGAGGCGATGAACAGGATCATGCCGTAACGCATGTGAAGCTGAACGACCGGGGTATGAAACCCGCCATGCTCGGCTTCACGCACCACATCGCGCCACCAGGCGATCATGGTGTAAATGACGCCAAGTGAGCCGGCGACCATGAGCCATGGCATCCCATCATGCATGAACATGATTGCGCCAACGGCCAGGATCAGCGCCGACATCGAACCGATGAACGGCCAGGGGCTGGGATCGACAAGATGGTAGTCGTGGTTCTTGGCGTCGGCCATTATTCGTTCTCCCCCAGAGCGGCACGCTGGCCAACTCACTGCATTCGATCAAGCGGGCGATGACCCCATGGCCATCCGACCCGTAATTCTGTCAGCCGCGGCTGCCGACAGGTTTCTCCGTTTCTGCCACATCATCCTCGTCCTCGCCATCGGGGAAGAAGGTATATGACAGCGTAATTTCGGGCAGCTCCTGCAGATCCGGATCGTTGACGATGTCCGGGTCGACATAAAAGGCAACCGGCATATCCATCGACTCGCCAGCCTGCAGCTCCTGCTCGGTGAAACAGAAGCACTCCACCTTGACGAAGTACTGCCCGGCAATTGTGGGCGTGACGTTAAAGCTGGCGGTACCTGAATTGGCCAAGCGGCTGGTGTTGCGCGCAACATAGATCATCAGACCGCTTTCACCGATCTTCAGCCGGACCTCACGGGCTTCTGGAGCGAAATCCCAGGGCAGTCCGTTGGCAACATTGGCGTCGAATCGAACAGAAATTGTCTGATCGAGAATCTGATCAGATACCGTCTCGGCCCGCTGCGTGGTGCCGCCGAAGCCGGTGACGCGGCAGAACAGATCGTAGAGCGGAACAGCCGCAAACGCTGCGCCAGTCATAGTGGCAACGAGGCCAAGACAGTAGAGTGCTACGCGCGCATCGCTACGCCTTGAGTTACGATAGGCCAGCCCTTCGTTCGGGTTGTCCTGGCGGTCGGAGTCCTTAACGGTCATTTCCCCTCCAAGTCGCCCCCGTTCACAACGGCCGATCCATCACACCCGGTCCAAGCTTGACCAGCGTGACGACGTAGAACAGCACGACCATTGCCACTAGAATCAGCGCGATTGCTACGGATCGAGCCCGGCGGCGTTTGAGAAATGCCTCGCTCGGCTCGAATGGATCCTGCTTGTCTGACGTGCCCGGTTCGGAGGCACTTGGCGATGGGCCGTCCGGACGCTCTGTCACAGCCATTATGTTCCCTCAGCCCAACAACGCGGGCAATGGCGCAAGTCCGATGATGTCCTCAAACAGGATCACACCAAACAATGCGAACAAGTAGACGATCGACAAGCCGAAAAGACGCTTGGCCAGTCTGTGGTCCACATCGCCCGCAGGATCACGCATCAGCTGCCAGGCGCGCAACACAAACCAGCCGTTCAGGCCCAGAGCTGCGGCAAGATAACTCAGCCCACTAAATCCAAGCACAACCGGCAGCATCGCGGTTGCTGCGAGGACCAGCGTATAGGCGAAGATCTGGGTCCGGGTTACCGAATTTCCTGCCACGACAGGCAGCATCGGCACGTTGGTGCGTGCGTAATCGTCCTTGGTGAACAATGCCAATGCCCAGAAGTGCGGTGGCGTCCAGAAGAAGATGATCAGAAACAGAACGACGCTTTCCAGCGATACCGTGCCGGTGACGGCAGCCCAACCGATCATGGGAGGGAATGCCCCTGCAGCGCCGCCGATGACGATGTTCTGCGGCGTCGAACGCTTGAGCCATGCGGTGTAGATCACCGCATAGAAGAAGATGGTGAAGGCGAGCAGACTTGCGGCCAGCCAATTTGTCCAGAGCCCCAGCATAGCCACCGAAATGATCGAGGCGATGATCCCGAGCGCGAATGCTTCAGACGCCGGCACTCGGCCCATCGGTATGGCACGTTTGCGCGTCCGCTTCATGCGGGCATCGATGTCGGCATCGAACCACATGTTGAGCGCACCGGAAGCGCCAGCACCAACCGCAATGCAGAGGATAGCGACCACGGCAAGAACGGGGTGCATTTCCCCTGGTGCTGCCATCAAGCCAGCGAGCGCGGTGAAGATCACCAGCGACATCACACGCGGCTTCATCAGATCGAAATAGTCGCGCGGGGTCGCGCCACCCGCTAGCAGTTCTTGGATGGCTGGCGACTGTCCGTCCCGCGTCGTCTCAATTAGGGCCATGTCCGGCTATTCTTTTCTTTGTTTTATGGCGCAGCGCCAGACTGCTCCGGCGCTGCGTTCTGCATGTGCCGCTTACTTGATGCGCGGCAGAGACTCGAACTGGTGGAAGGGCGGTGGTGAGGACAGAGTCCACTCCAACGTCGTTGCGCCTTCACCCCAAGGGTTCTCGCCGACAGCCTGTTTGCGCCGGAAGGCATCGAACACGCCATAAATGAAGACCAGCACGGCGAATGCCGACATGTATGAGCCCAGCGATGAGATGTAGTTCCAGCCCGCATAGGCGTCAGGATAGTCGACATAACGGCGTGGCATGCCGGCAAGACCAAGGAAGTGCTGTGGGAAGAACAGGATGTTGACCGAGATGAAAGTCAGCCAGAAATGCAGCTTTCCGATGAACTCGGAATACATGTAGCCCGACATCTTCGGGAACCAGTAGTACCAGCCGGCGAAGATCGCGAAGACTGCGCCTAGCGACAGCACGTAATGGAAGTGCGCGACGACATAGTAGGTGTCGTGCAGTGACCGGTCGATGCCCGCATTGGCCAGCACGACGCCCGTCACACCACCAACGGTGAACAGGAAGATGAAGCCGATCGCCCACAACATGGGCGTCCGGAAGCTGATCGATCCGCCCCACATGGTGGCGATCCAGGAGAAGATCTTCACGCCGGTGGGCACGGCAATGACCATGGTCGCAGCGACAAAATAGGCCTGCATCGAGGTCGACATGCCGACCGTGTACATGTGGTGCGCCCAGACGATGAACCCGACCACACCGATGGCGACCATCGCGTAGGCCATGCCGAGATAGCCAAAGACCGGCTTGCGCGAGAAGGTCGACACAATGTGACTGATGATGCCGAAGCCCGGCAGGATAAGAATGTACACTTCGGGGTGACCGAAGAACCAGAACAGATGCTGGAACAGGATCGGGTCGCCACCGCCGGAGGGATCAAAGAACGTCGTTCCGAAGTTCCGGTCCGTCAGCAGCATGGTGATTGCACCAGCCAACACCGGCAGCGACAGCAGTAGCAGAAACGCCGTCACCAGAACC
>JBCDCP010000173.1:0-4464 GCA_039181495.1 Pseudomonadota bacterium
CCGGTTACGTCCAGCCGACCAAGGAAGAGTTGCGGGTCGCCCGCGGAGTCAACTCGATCTACCACAACAACGGAATCCAGACCTGGCAGGTCTCAAGCGACGGGGTGGTCGACAATGTCGAAGTTTCGTAATGCGACCGCTATTGGCGCCGTGATTGCGGTGCTTGCGGTAGGGCCTGCCTGGGCGGAGAAGTTCGGACTTGGGCGCGCTGCCACCGATGCCGAAGTCTCCGCCTGGGACATCGATGTCCGACCCGACGGACAGGGTCTTCCTGTGGGTGGCATGAGCGCTGCGGATGGCGAAGAACTCTATATCGACAACTGTGCGGCCTGCCACGGGGATTTCGGTGAGGCGATCGGGCGCTGGCCTGTTCTGGCGGGCGGACAGGACACCCTTACCGAAGAGCGGCCGGAGAAGACGGTTGGCTCTTACTGGCCTTACCTTTCGACTGTGTTTGACTACGTCAAGCGAGCCATGCCCTACGGCAATGCCCGATACCTGACCGATGACGAGGTCTACGGTATCGTTGCCTATATTCTCTATCTGAATGATGTCGTCGAAGACCTGGACTTCGAACTGACGCACGAGAACTTCGTGGACGTCCGGCTGCCCAACGAAGAGCAATTCTACATGGACGATCGCGATCAGGAGACCTTCTTCGGGCCGCGCGAGCCATGCATGGAGAATTGCAAGGACGGACCCGTCGCGGTGACGATGAAGGCCCGCATCCTTGACGTGACACCGGACGACGATTCTGATGCGGGAGTTGGCGCCATCGACTAGAATGGAACTGCAAAGGGGCGGGAAAAGTCCCGAACAAGAAGAAGCTGAGGAAACGTTTCCAAGGGAAGAGCCTATGCGTCATCGCCAAGGTGGCAAGGCGGCATCGACATCGGTGGTCCAGAGGGCTCGCTTCATTGCCGTGGCAATGGGGTTTGTCGGCCTGTACCTGTCCATGGCCGGGGCAGTGTGGGCCGAGCCAGCAAATGGCGATGTCGAGCGCGGCGAAGCCGAATTCCGCAATTGCATTCAATGCCACAAGACAGGCCCGGGCACTGGGCACGGCATCGGGCCTAACCTGCATGACGTGATCGGGCGCCGCGCCGGCGTGCTCCCGGACTTTCGTTATTCACGCGCGCTTGTCGCCGCGGGTGGGTTGGGCCTTGCATGGACGGCCGAGGCACTGGACGCTTTCATTGCCAATCCGAGGCAAAATGTTCCTGGCAATCGGATGAGTTTCCGCGGCGTTGACGACCCACAGAAGCGGGCCGATCTGGTGGCCTTTCTGGCGACGCTGACTGGGGAAGCGCAGGCGCGCGCGGTTGCCGTGTCGGATGATGTAGACGGGCCTGCCACCGAGATCGGTGCTAGCGCAATGGCGATCGAGGGTGATTCCGCTTACGGCGAATATCTCGCAGCGGAATGCCTCACTTGCCACCAGGCGACTGGCGAGACGGATGGGATTCCCGGAATCGTCGGCTGGGATCGGAAGGTCTTTATCCGTGCGCTGTTCGAATACAAGACTAACGTCCGGACGCATCAGGTGATGCAGTTGATGACCACCAACCTCGGTGATGAGGAGATTGCTGCCCTGGCGGCTTACTTTGAGACTTTGGATGCGCAATAGTACTCCGCAAGCGGGGTGCACATCCGGCCTGTGCGAAGACAACGCTTAGAATGGCCGGCAAACAGAGGGAAGGAAGACCCAGATGAGAGGAATGAACAGACGCACATTCGGCCTGATGGCTGGTGCGGCTTCAATGACGCTGGCCGCCCCAATGATCGCACGCACCCAGACCAAGCCGCGTGTTGTCGTGATCGGGGGTGGCTCCGGCGGTGCAACGGCCGCGCGTTACATTGCCCAGGACTCCGAGAACGCCATCGACGTCACGCTGGTCGAGATGAATCAGGAGTACACCACCTGCTACTTCTCGAACCTCTATTTTGGCGGTTTCCGGACCTTCGAATCCATCACACACAGTTATGATCGTTTGGCCTCCGGTTATGGTGTGACGATGGCGTTTGCAATGGCCACCGGGATTGACCGCGATGCCAAGACCGTTCCGTTGTCGGATGGCTCGTCGGTGCCCTACGACAAGCTCGTCATCTCGCCGGGTATTGACCTGATCTACGACAGTGTCGATGGCTATTCGAAAGAAGTCGAAGGCGACATTCCGCATTCGTGGAAGCCGGGCGAGCAGACGCGGATCATGAAGGCGCAGCTCGATGCTCTGGAGGATGGCCAGAACATCGTCATGGTGGCGCCGCCCAATCCCTATCGTTGCCCGCCTGGTCCATATGAGCGGATCTCGATGTTTGCTCACATGCTCAAGAGCAAGGGCTACAGCGATTCGACGATCACGATTCTCGATCCGAAGCCGAAGTTCTCCAAACAAGGTCTGTTCCAGGCCGGCTGGGAACAGCACTACCCCGGCATGGTCGAATGGCTCGGCCCTGATGTGCATGGCGGCATCAAGGGCATCGATCCATCCACCAAGACCGTGATGACCGATCTCGATGACTTTGAAGCAGACATGCTCACGGTGATCCCGAAGCAGAAGGCAGGCGCGATCGCCACTGACGCGGGGTTAGCCAATGATTCCGGCTTCTGCCCGATCGATCCCTACACCATGAAGGCGCAAGGGAACGACGACATCTACATCCTCGGCGATGCTTCGATTGCCGGCGACATGCCCAAATCGGGCTTCTCAGCCAACAGCCAGGCGAAGGTGGCGGCGATGAGCGTGCGGCATGAACTGATCGACAGCCGTATGTTCCCCGCGCGTTATTCCAACACCTGCTGGAGCCTGATCGCCACGGATGATGGCGTGAAGGTTGGGGCGCAATACTCCCCGACTGACGAGAAGATTGCTTCGACCTCGAGCTTCATCAGCCAGAACGGTGAGTCGGCGGAGGTCCGCAAGGAGACCTATGAAGAGAGCATCGGCTGGTACAAGGGCATCACCACTGACATGTTCGGCACGACCTGACATTGAACGGGTCCTCGCGGACCGCTAATCTCTGAACCGAGGCCCGGCGGGGAGACCTGCCGGGCCTTGTCTTTGCCAATCCCGGAGCGCACGTGTCCCAGCGTCTTGTCATTTGGCTCTATCTGACCGTCACTGCCCTATCGGCGGCCGGCGGACTCGTGGTCGAGATCGTCGCGGGACGGATGATCGCGCCCTATCTCGGCATGTCGCTCTACACGTGGACGGCCATTATCGCCGTTGTCTTGGCCGGTTTCTCGCTCGGACACTGGGTTGGTGGCATCATCGCCGAGTATGAGACAGGCCGCGCCAGACGTTGGACCGCGTGGACTCTGGTTGGAGCGGCACTGAGCGCCACGCTTAGTCTTGTGTTGATCCGGGTCCTGTCCGAGCCGGTCATTGCGCTCGGCTTTGCCCCGGTGCCGACAATCCTGATCCTGACGACGCTCTTGTTCTTCATGCCGAGTTTCTTCGTCGGCATCCCCTCACCGGTGCTGGCCAAGCTCGCAATTGACGAAAAGCCCCGGGAGACTGGCCGCATCCTTGGCGCCTTCTATGCCACGGGTGCCCTCGGCAGTATCATCGGGACGCTTGCCGCGGGCTACATCTTCATCTCGTGGATCGGTTCCATCGGCACCATCCTGCTGGTTGCCGTTGTCTATTTGGCGCTTGCACTCATCCTGTTTGCTGTTGGCGCTGCGCGGCCTGTTCAAGGTGAGCGCGTTCAATTCAACGTATTGCCTACGATACTAAGCCTCGCACTTGGTGGTGTCATCGCGACGGCGGGGTTTCGTGGCGAGGCGTTTACCGATGTCTGCACGGTTGAGAGCAACTATTTCTGTATGCGGTCAGTCGACATTTCCGGCGATGTCGGTGAGCCAGCGCGCGTCATGGTGCTCGATCATCTCGGGCATGGCATCAACATGCGTGATCACCCACAGGCACTGCTCAGCCCCTACGTTGAGGCGCAGGACACACTGGCGCGCATTCATTCGGGCGATCAGTCGCCGTACCGGGCATTCTTCATGGGCGGAGGTGCGTATACGCTGCCACGCGCCTGGCTTGCCATCAGACCGGATATCGAGGTCACGGTTGCCGAAATCGATCCGGCCGTGACGCGCTACGCCATCAGCGATTTCTGGTTCAATCCCGACCCGCGCGTCGAGGTCATCCACGCTGATGCCCGCCGCAAGCTGGCAGAGATTGATGCGACCTATGACGTCATTGTCGCCGACGCCTTCCATGACATCACGGTGCCCCAGCATCTGGTCACCGATGAATTTTTTCGTCTCGTCAGGTCACGGCTGAATGCAGACGGTATTTTTCTGCTCAACATTATCGATCACCACGGAGCGCCGCGCCTGGCGCTATCGCTGACTGAAACGCTCAAGCCGATCTTTCCTGTCGTTGAATTGTGGGACAGCCGCGAGCAGGGTGAACGTTCGACCTTCGTGATCGCAGCTCTGCCGCGACCGAC
>JBCDCP010000174.1:0-4446 GCA_039181495.1 Pseudomonadota bacterium
CGACAGAGGCGCCGCCGGTTGTCACGAGAACATCGCAACCATCGGTCAACCCGGCCTCAAGGCGGGCTGCGATGATCTTCGGGTCGTCCGGTGCGATGCCAAGTTGCCGGGCTTGTCCACCCGCCTGGTTCACCATCGCGCCAACGCCATAGACATTGGACGATACGATCTGATCGGGGCCGCACGGCTCTCCCGGTGCCACCAGTTCGTCGCCGGTGGAGAGCAGGGCCACGGTTGGGCGGCGCTTGACCTCGACGGTTGCATGGCCCAGCGCAGCGGCAAGCGCAGTCCTTGGCGCATTGAGCGCCATGCCGGCATTCAAAAGCGTCTCACCTTCATGGAAGTCGAGGCCTCTTGGCCTGACATACTGCCCGGGTTCCGACGCCTCCAAGACCGTGACGTTGCCGCTATCGACGATCGTCTCGACGTCTTCCTGGATGACGATCGCATCGGTACCTTCGGGCAATGGAGCCCCGGTAAAGATGCGAACCGCTTCTCCTGCTCCGACCGTGCCTTCAAATCGCCGGCCGGCGGCCGAGATGCCGCTGACAGAGAGCGTCACAGGTGGATTTGTCACATCCTGGGCTCGAACGGCGTAGCCATCCATGGCCGAATTGGCGAAGGGCGGCTGAGTGCGGGCTGCGGTCAGGTCGGTGGCCAAAACGCGGCCATGGGCATCGAGGATCGGAACCTGCTCGGTACCAAGCGCGATGGCAGCACGGAGCATTTGTTCACGGGCGTCGGCGACCGGCAGCAATGGCGGCATCGATGCCATTCTCAGGTCTCGCCGTCGCTGGCTCTGTAGGTGCCTGATTTTCCGCCAGTTTTTTCCAGCAGTCGGATGCCGGTAATCTCCATGGCCCGATCCACGGCCTTGAGCATGTCATAGATCGTCAGGCAGGCGACCGATACCGCGGTCAGCGCCTCCATTTCGACACCGGTCTTACCGTCGAGCTTGGCCATGCTTTCAACCCGCAGACAGGGCAGTGGAGCAGTCTCCAACTGCGGGGTGAAGTCGACGGCGACTTTGCTTAGTGCCAGTTGGTGGCATAGCGGGATGAGATCATGGGTCTTCTTTGCTGCCATGATACCGGCGATGCGGGCTGCAGCCAGAACGTCGCCCTTGGCTGCATCCCCGTCGATGATCCGCTGCAACGTGTCGGCCTGCATCGCGACATAGCCTTCAGCACGCGCGATGCGTGATGTGACCTCTTTCTTAGCCACATCAACCATGCTGGCCCGACCACCCTCATCGAGATGGGTCAACTTGCTCATGTGGGCGAAGCCTGCGGGGCAGGAAGCGTGGTCAGCAGTTGCCGCGTTGCCTGTGCCACGTCAGGCTGGCGCATCAGGCTTTCGCCGACGAGATACGCCCGGATACCGCAGGCTGCCAGACGCGCGATGTCATCGGGTGTGAAGATCCCGCTCTCACCAATCAGGAGCCGGTCGGCGGGTACCATGGCTGCGAGCCGCTCCGAGGTGGCGAGATCAACTTCGAACGTGCGCAGATTCCGGTTGTTGACCCCGATGAGCGGCGAGCGCATCGTCAACGCCCGCTCCATTTCCTGTTCATCGTGCACCTCGATCAGCGCCGCCATGCCGCGCGCGATAGCTGCATCTTCAAGCGCGTGCGCGGTCTCATCATCGACGGCTGCGAGGATGATCAGGATGCAGTCAGCACCCCAGGCGCGTGCTTCATCCACCTGATAGGGCTCATACATGAAGTCCTTGCGCAGGGCCGGCAGACCGGAGGCCTCGCGCGCCTCGGCGAGATATTCGGGGCGTCCCTGAAAGGATGGGGAATCTGTGAGAACCGAAAGGCAGGCGGCGCCGCCTTCCGCATAGGCGCGGGCCAGGGCAGGGGGGTCGAAATCACCCCGGATCAGACCCTTTGACGGGCTCGCCTTCTTGATTTCCGCGATCAGAGCCGGTGCGTGGCTCTCGATCTTGGCTTGCAACGCTCCGTGAAAATCGCGAACGGCACCGGCTTCATCCGCGCGGGCAGCCATAGCCACTGGCGGCATCACTGCCTTGGCCGCCGCAATTTCCTCGCGCTTGTAGACTTCGATCCGGTCAAGAATGTCGACCATGATCGATCAAGCCGCCAGCTTCTGGGTCAAGACTGCGAGCGCCTCGACCTTGGCACCCGCGGCACCGTTGTCGATCGCAGCCTGGGCCATGGTGACGCCATCGGCGATTGATTTTGCCACATCCGCTACGAGCAGTGATGCCCCCGCATTGAGCAAGACGATATCGCGGTAGGCCGACGGCTTGCCCTCAAACACCGCGCGCATGGCCGCAGCGTTGGCCTCGGCATCGCCGCCGCGCAAGTCGTCTAGCGATGATAACGCCAGGCCGGCCTCTGCAGGGGTGATTTCAAAGCTTGAGACTTCCCCATTCATAAAGGAAGAAACACTGGTGGCGCCTGTTGTGCTGATTTCATCAAGACCACTTGCGCCATGCACCACCCAGACGCGCTGCGAGCCCAGTTGACCCAAGACACGGGCCACCGGCTCGACCCAGTCGGGTGAGAACACGCCGATAAGCTGTCGTTTAGCGCCCGCCGGATTGGAAAGCGGCCCCAGAAGATTGAAGATCGTGCGGGTGCCTAGCTCCACCCGGGACGGGCCGACATGCTTCATCGCCGCGTGATGGTTGGGCGCGAACATGAAACCAAGCCCCACATCAGTGATGCATTGGCCAATCGCTTCCGGTCCGATGTCGATGTTGACCCCGAGCGCCATCAGGACGTCGGCTGCGCCTGACTTCGAAGACAGGGCCCGATTGCCGTGTTTGGCCACGGGTACGCCGCAGGCGGCCACGACAAATGCGGCAGCCGTGGAGATGTTGTAGGTGCCCGCGCCGTCGCCGCCCGTCCCAACAATGTCGATCGCATCGTCAGGCGCAGTGACGCGGGTCATTTTGGCCCGCATGGTTCGCGCAGCACCGGTTATCTCGTCGACCGTTTCCCCACGAACCCGCAACGCCATCAGGAATCCGCCAATCTGCGAAGGCGTCGCCTCGCCGGACATCATGATGTCAAAGGCGGACTCGGCATCGTCCTGCGACAGCGTTTCGCCGCCGGCGATCCGGCCGATCATGTCTTTCATCGTCAGCATATGCGCTCGATACCGGACCCGTACTCACATGACAATCTTGCGAAACACGTCAGGCGGCATTTCGGCCGTAGGCTTTGGGGTCGATGCCGGCAATCTTGAGGAAGTTGGCGACGAGCTGCGCGCCATGTTCCGAAGCGATGCTCTCGGGGTGAAACTGCACGCCATGTACGGGCTGGGTCTTGTGCTGCAGCCCCATAATCAGGCCATCCGCAGTACGTGCGGTGACGTCCAGACAGTCCGGCAGATCATCTTCCGCGACAATCAGGGAATGGTACCGGGTCGCGGTGAACGAATCCGGCAATCCGGCGAATAGCCCCTGGGCATCATGTTTGATCTGACTGGTCTTGCCATGGAATAGCTTATCTGCCCGGATAACGGTGCCACCATAGGCTTGCCCGATGCCCTGATGGCCTAGGCAGACGCCCATGAGCGGGATTTGCCCATCGTTCTTGCGGATGAGGTCGAGACAGATCCCGGCTTCATTTGGCGTGCACGGACCCGGCGACAGCACAATTGCTTCAGCGCGACCATCGAGCGCGGCTTCCGGCGTGATCTCGTCGTTGCGGACGACCTCAACGGGCACGCCAAATCCACCAATCAGGTGATAGAGATTCCAGGTGAAACTGTCGTAGTTGTCGATCAGCAGGATCATGACACAACGCCTCTGGGAACTTGTTTTCCGGGCTACTATTGCCCGCGATCTGCCTCGGCTGCAAACCGAACCGCTTCATGTGCCGCGCGGACCAAGGCCTTGGCTTTATTGACGCACTCGGTCTGTTCGTTTTCGGGGACGGAGTCGGCGACTATGCCGGCGCCGGCCTGCACATACATTGTGCCGTCCTTGATGATTGAGGTCCGCAGCACGATGCAGGTGTCCATTTGTCCATCGGCCGAGAAGTAGCCGATAGCGCCGGCGTAGATGCCGCGCTTTTCATGCTCCAACTCATCGATGATCTCCATCGCCCGTACTTTCGGTGCGCCGGAAACCGTGCCTGCGGGGAAGCCAGCTGACAGTGCGTGGATAGCGTCACGATCATCGCGTAACCGGCCTTCCACGTTGGACACGATGTGCATCACCTGGCTGTAATACTCGATGAAGAACTGATCGGTGACCTCGACGGTGCCAATCCTGGAGACCCGTCCGGCATCGTTGCGGCCGAGATCGGGCAGCATCAGATGCTCGGCACGTTCTTTCGGATCGGCCAGGAGGTCGGCCGCGTTGCGTGCGTCTTCGGCGGATGTGCCGCCGCGCGGGCGTGTGCCAGCGATGGGCCGCACGGTCACCACACCATCGCGCACGCGAACAAGGATCTCCGGGCTCGATCCA
>JBCDCP010000175.1:0-4445 GCA_039181495.1 Pseudomonadota bacterium
ATCAGAATGATCCCTTCATTCGCCTCAAAGCCGTCCATCTCGACAAGAAGCTGGTTCAGCGTCTGCTCGCGTTCATCATTGCCACCGCCGAGACCAGCACCGCGATGGCGGCCCACCGCGTCAATCTCGTCGATGAAGATGATGCAAGGCGCGTTCTTCTTGGCTTGGTCAAACATGTCGCGGACGCGGCTGGCGCCAACCCCAACGAACATCTCGACGAAGTCCGAACCGGAAATGGTGAAGAACGGCACGTTGGCCTCACCGGCGATGGCCCGCGCAAGCAGCGTCTTGCCGGTGCCGGGAGGGCCAACCAGCAGAACGCCACGTGGGATCTTGCCGCCCAAGCGCTGGAACTTCTGCGGATCGCGCAAGAACTCGACAATCTCCTCGAGATCGATCTTGGCCTCATCGACTCCGGCCACGTCCTGGAACGTGACCCGGCCGTGCGCCTCGGTAAGGAGCTTTGCTTTCGACTTGCCAAATCCCATGGCCTTGCCGCCAGTGCCCTGCATCTGGCGCATGAAGAAGATCCAGACTGCGATCAGCAGCAGCATCGGAAACCAGCTCACAAGAATGCCGAGCAGCGACGGAGCCCGGTCAGCGGGCGGCTGAGCGCTGATCTGCACGCCGTTTTGCTGCAGCAGCGGCACAAAGCTCGAGTCTTCCGGCAAGTAGGTCTGGAAGATCCGGCCGTCCGAGAACTGACCGGTCACTTCGCTGCCCGAGATGGTGACTTTGCGGACCTGGCCGGACTCAACCTCCTCGACCAGCTGCGAATAGGTGATCTGCGAGGCAGAGCTGCGTTGGGCCGGGCTCTGAAACAAGTTGAACAGCGCAATGAGCAGCAGCCCAATGATGACCCACAGAGCAAAGTTCCGCATGTTAGAGTTCATTAGACGTCCCCTGACACCACGGCGGCTATACCACCGCAACTGGCAAACTCGTTAAATCGGCGAGTCCGACCGGATCGGACAAAAAGCCAATGCGCACCAGAGCAATTAGCTTCTGCCCGGCGCGAAACCAATCCCTATACGTCTCTTTCAGCCGTTTGGCCCAGTTCGAGGCTTCCGCGATTGAGAGGTTAACAAGAACATAGGAACCACACTGGCCGTTGTGAAGCGTCAATCCGACGCGTTCGCTGTGTAACTCTTGCAGCAGTTAACACTGCAAACCGCCAGCATTCCGCTGGTCGTTCTAGTTCGACGTCACTCAGGCAATCACGCGCGCAGTTGAAGCAGATTGAGACAAGCCGATCTCAAGCGGTGCATGAACCTGATGGCGACCGAAGTACATCGGAAGCGGACGAACAGCCAATTCCGCGTTTTCCGCGCCAAATCCCGTAGGAAAGCCACCAGCAACAGCCCGTGCGATGACCTTCGGCACGTCATTGGCAACGAGTTCAGTCGACATATCTTCGAGATGGCTGTCGGTTGCGTATCCGACCATGCAGTCCTGTTTGGCTAAGACGCGAAACCGCCGATCAAAAACCGCCGGAACACGTTGTGTCAGAGTGATGAAATCGGCCTGGTTACGACCGATCTCACGAAAAACGTGGAGCCGGCCATCTCGCATGACGACCCGCGCACGCGCCAGTGTCGACCGGACACGGTGGCTCGAATCGACATCAGCCAATTGCTCGGCCAGACGCACCACCTGCTCACGATGCGGTGGACGGACCTGGCCGCC
Source organism: Pseudomonadota bacterium (assembly GCA_039181495.1). Lineage (GTDB taxonomy): Bacteria > Pseudomonadota > Alphaproteobacteria > Rhizobiales > Tepidamorphaceae > JBCDCP01. Next base: position 1,687 of record JBCDCP010000175.1, read on the forward strand.
GATACGATGCAATACGGCGCTCAGCAACACGCAAAGCCCGCCGAAACTCTCAAACAGCGCGTCAGATTCAAGCGTCACGAACCCTTGCGGATGGTAGGTCCCGTGACGGTTGAACAGTCCCGCGGCCTGATCTGCCAAGTGCGCATGTTTCTCTGCCGCAATCTCGGTAAGCCGGCATAGGGAATCTCGGGCCAGTCGCGGGTTGGGCTGGCTTGCAAGCAGTTTGCGCATGCGCACCCGCTCAAACTTTGAATCGTCATTGGATGGGTCTTCAATCGGGTTCAGACCCATGGCGGCCAGCGTTGCCGCAAGCCGTTCGCGACCAATCGAGAGCAAAGGTCGGTGCAGGGCAAGCCCAGACCATTCGCCCCATTGCGGTATACCCTGCAGTTCGCCATCGGGTTCTCCGCGACGCGCACGCATCAAAACAGTTTCAGCCTGATCGCCTGCGTTATGTGCAGTCAGCAAGACAGCGGTGCTGTCGATTAGTGCCTGAGCGGCCATCAGATCGTATCGCGCCAGACGTGCCCTGGCCTGAATACCACTTTCCGGAGCCGGGCCCTCTCGTCTAAGCAGACGTGACTCGATTCCCCAGGAATGTGCCATCGCACAGGCGTTCAGAGCGTCTTCGTGCGAGCCGTCGCGCAAACCGTGATCAACGACATAGGCCAGTAACTTCACCGCGGGAGCAAAATGCCGGCGCCAACGGGCGGCCAGTACCGCGAGGGCGAGTGAGTCCGTGCCACCTGAGACGGCAAGCGCAATGGTTCGGTTTGGCCTCAGCGCACCGAAGATTCCCGGAAGCTCCGCATCCGCGATCGGTTGCGGAGCAATCGATCCGGGGTCTGATCGATCAGCAGCCAAGACCTTGCGCTGACTGACGGGCCTGGGCGTTCACATCGCCCTGAGCCTGCGGATAACGGCGCTGCAATTCAGCAAATGTCGAGCATGCAGCATCACGCTGGTTGAGCCGTCCGAGCGACTGGCCAAGCCGCAGCATGGCGTCCGGAGCCTTTGGCGAGCTCTGGTGGTTCTGCGATGTGTCGAGAAATACCCGGGCAGCATCCGAGTAGTTTTGCTGCTGATAATGGGTTTCGCCGATCCAGTAGGTGGCATTGCCAGCCAGCGCATCGTTCGGAAAACGGCTCAGAAAGGCCGCAAACGCGTTGCGAGCAGTGTCATACTCGCCACGCAGGAGGAACCCATAGGCAAGATCATAATGGTCTCGCGGGTCGTCGCTTGGCGGAGCAGTCGTCAGGGCCGCTTGCGCCCCGTCCTGAAGGGTTGCTCCGGCACCGGGCTGAGGTGCCGGCAAAAGGCCCGTGTCCTGAGCGCCGGTGTCCTGGGCGTTGAGATTGAAGGGTTGTCCATCGGTACCCAATGACAGTTGCCCGAGCGGTTGTGGCGGCGCACCGAGAAGCGTGCTGCCCTGTCCAGCAAGCTGGCCAACCCCCTGTCCCGGTGCCGGTGGCGGCAAATTGGGTACGTTGCCCTGCTGCGGCAGTGCACCCGGCTGTTGACTGCGAACATTCAGCTGAACCGTGCTCTGGCTCTGGGTCGCCGCGCCGGTTGTACCCAACCGGCCCTCCAGCTGCTGAATGCGGAACTGAAGCTGCTCGATCTGGCCGGTCAAAATGCGAACCTGGTTCTCCAGTGCCCCGATGCGGATCCCGGCATCACCGGCCTGCGCCAATTCAACGGACTCCCCAGCACCAAGCATCTCGGCCTCTCGTTGTGCCGGTTCCGGATCAGCGGATTGCGTCTGACCGCGCTCCGGTAGGATATTCAACCTGTCACGCAGGCGCCGCATCTCTTCACGGAACGGCGCGAACCGGCCTTCCTGTTCCGCGGTCTCCTCAACAGCGGTCGTGCCTTGAGTATCGGCAGATTGCGCCCGAACACCATCGGCGGTGGAGAGTGTGGCCGCCGCAATAAGGGCAAGCGTCAGGACGGTCAGGCGCGGCATGGCAGCAATCCGGAAATTTCGAGGTCTCAGTTACGATGTACGAGGCGCAGAATGGGCGCCCATTGAGGCCGCACTCTATCGCCCATTGCGCCAAAAGTGAGGCTCAAGCGGCGGCGCGATCACCCGCCCGATCAGTCTTTAGGTGTCGGCACCATCAGGATCTCGCTGACATGGACATGCGGCGGCTGGGACAGAGCATACATCACCGCTCCGGCCACATCTTCAGCCTTGAGCGCCTTGGGCTTGGGTTCATCGAAGAACGGAGTATCGACCATACCGGGCTCGATCAGCGTGACCCGCACACCGGTGCCTGCGACCTCCTGTGCAAGGTTCTGGCCATAGCCCGTCACAAACCACTTGGTCGCGCCATAGACCGACCCGTTCAGTGTCACCCGACCTGCCCGACTGCCCGTGATCAGCAAGTGCCCTGTGGTCTTCTTGAGTTCGGGGATCGCCAGTTTGGCCGTGTAGGCAACACCGAGCGTGTTGGTCAGGATCATGTCGCGGAAATTATCCGGATCGCCATTCTCGGTGCCCATTGCCGAGGCGCCGATCCCGGCATTGGCAAAGACCGCGTCAATCTGCCCGAACGCCCCGAGCGCTGCAGCAAACATGCGGTTCTGACTGTCCCAATCGGTCACATCGCAGTCGACAGTCAGCACCTTGTCCGGCCCACCAAGCTCACCCGCCAGGGCCTGCAGCTTGCTCGGCGTTCGGGCCGACAGTACCACACGATAGCCAGCGGATACGGCCTGTCGTGCTGTCTCCGCACCAATGCCCGTCGATGCCCCGG
>JBCDCP010000176.1:0-4369 GCA_039181495.1 Pseudomonadota bacterium
ATCGGGTATCTGTTTGAACTGGATGATTGTCGCAGCAATGATCAGGCAACCGGCCTGAACGACCGGGAAGTCGCGTTTCGTCACGCTATCGACGAGCAGCTGTCCGACGCCGGGATACACAAACACCACCTCGACCAGGACAACGCCGGTGATGAGATAGGCCAGGTTCAGGGCGACGACGTTGATGATCGGTGCCAGCGCGTTGGGAAGTGCGTGCCGGGTGATCACACGCGAGTTCGGGACGCCCTTCAGCCGCGCCATTTCAATGTAAGGAGAGGCCAGCAGGTTGATAATCGCCGCCCGCGTCATTCGCATCATGTACGCCATGACGACGAGCGCCATGGTAATGGCGGGAAGCATAGATCGGTAGGCGCGTTCGCCGAACTCCATGTCCGGTGTGACATTGGCGATGGCCGGGAATATCTGGTTCTGCACCGCAAAGAACACAATCAGAATGTAGCCTAGGAAGAACTCCGGCGAGGAGATCGACACCAGGCTGAGAGCGTTCATGACGCGGTCAAAAACCGAATTCCGATACAGGGCCACCATGACGCCGAGACCGATGGCAAGCGGCACCGCTATCAGTGCGGCCAGAGCAGCCAAGAATAGCGTGTTGGCAAAACGTGGCCCGAGCTGTTCGGCAACCGAGCGGTTGTTGGCGAGCGAGGTGCCGAAGTCACCCTGCAACGCGCCTGTGAGCCATTCCCAGTAGCGGACCGGCGCTGGCTTGTTGAGACCAAGCTCCTCGCGCAAAGCCGCGACGGTTTCTTCCGTGGCGGACTGTCCGAGAACCTGCTGCGCCACATCGCCCGGGAGCAATTCGACTGCTCCGAAGATAATGATCGAAACGACGAGAAGAGTGAGAACACCCAGCCCCAGCCTCTTCAGGATGAGGCCGACAACGCCTCCCATAAGCACCCCCTGATATGACGGTCAGGTCACGATCTGCCGTCTTTTTCATGACAAGGGTCGCAACTGCCGGGGCGATTGGTCAACCTCTAATGCCCCGATTCCGACCAATTGATCAGTTTGCTGGCTGCAGGGAGCGGCTGTCCTGAGGTTATGTGACTATGCGCGACATAGGATGGCCTAGCCGCGCCATTTGAACATGCGTCCATCCACCGCCATTGCCCCAATTCGCCCGAAGCCGCACGATGAGAAAGACGGCGAGTTCCCGTTTTCAACCGTGTTGACGCTGGTCTCAGCCCAGGACTGGCCGCTAGTGTACCAACTCCCGACGGCTTCAGAGAGGCATGCGGTCCCACAATGCATCCCGACGAACTCCACGCTGATCCACAGCGCAGCATCATCCGGTCCCATGTTCTGAGTACGGACGGTGACCGTGTTGGCGACTTGATCGCACTGGCTGGTCTCGACCATGCCGCTCGTCAGCGGATTATCGGGGAAGCGATCAGCCTCGTTGAGGCCGTCCGCGGCGCAGCCAATCCGGGTCTGATGGAGGTCTTTCTGGCCGAGTATGGCCTGTCTACCGACGAAGGTGTGGCACTCATGTGCCTTGCGGAAGCGCTGCTGCGGGTGCCGGACGCGGAGACGATTGACGCATTGATTGAAGACAAGATCGCACCGTCCGACTGGGGCAAGCATCTGGGCAAGTCATCCTCGTCTCTGGTCAACGCCTCCACCTGGGCACTGCTGCTCACCGGCAAGGTGCTCAAGGAAGACGCCGACGATGGCCTGACATCGGTGTTGCGCGGTGCCATCAAGCGGTTGGGTGAGCCAGCGATCAGAGCGGCTGTCGCGCAAGCGATGCGCGAAATGGGTCGCCAGTTCGTACTTGGCCGGACCATCGAGGAAGCCATCGCCAGAGCTGCCGGGATGGAGGCCAAGGGCTTCAGCTATTCCTACGACATGCTTGGCGAGGCAGCCCGTACCGAAGCTGACGCACGGCGCTACCATCTGTCCTATTCCGATGCCATCACGGCGATCGCGCGCAATTGCGGTGGCGATATCCGATCCAATCCCGGCATATCGGTGAAGCTCTCGGCCTTGCATCCGCGCTACGAATTCGGTCAGCGCGATCGGGTTATGGATGAGCTGGTTGAGCGCACCTTATCGTTGGCTCTGCTCGCCAAATCTGCCGGTATGGGTTTCAATATCGATGCCGAAGAGGCGGATCGGCTCGATCTGTCGCTGGATGTCATTGAAGCCATACTGAGCCACAAGGCGCTGGCCGGCTGGGATGGCTTCGGGGTTGTCGTGCAAAGCTACGGGCCGCGTGCACCCTTCGTGCTTGATTGGCTCTACGCGCTGGCCAAACGGCTCGACCGGCGCCTCATGGTTCGCCTCGTGAAAGGCGCCTATTGGGACACGGAGGTCAAGCGGGCGCAGGTTCTCGGACTGGACGGTTTTCCGGTCTTCACACGAAAGCCCGTCACAGATGTTTCCTACATTGCGTGTGTACGCAAGCTCTTGGACCAGCGAGATCGCATCTATCCGCAATTTGCGACGCACAACGCCCACTCCGCTGCGGCCGTCATCGAGATTGCCCGGCAAAGTGGCGCCGGACCCGAGACATTCGAGTTCCAACGCCTGCACGGTATGGGCGAAGTTCTGCACCAGAATCTGATGGAGCGGCACGGAACGCGCTGCCGCATCTATGCGCCGGTCGGCGCACATCGCGATCTGCTCGCCTATCTTGTCAGACGGCTCCTGGAGAATGGGGCGAACTCATCCTTCGTCAACCAGCTCGTCAACGAAGACGTTCCGCCTGTCCATATCGCTGCCGATCCCATGGAGTCGGTTCAGCAACTGGACGCGCCAAGCAATCCTGCCATAGCCGTACCATCGGCGCTGTTTGGACGGGACCGCCTCAATGCCAAGGGTTTTGACATCACCGATCCGGATGCGATTGCCCGGATCGATAGCCGCCGCAGCCGGTTCCGGCAATTCCAATGGCGGGCAGCGCCGATGATGGCTGAACCCTCCGTTGGCAGCGTGGTCAGGGCCATTCGCAACCCGGCCAATCCGGATGATGTGGTTGGCCAGGTCACGGAAGCCAGTGCCGAGGATGTCGCCACCGCGATCAGCACGGCCATTCAGGCGAAAGCTGACTGGGCGCGGACATCCGTCGCGGATCGTGCCGCCATGCTGCGTAAGGCGGCCACCTTGTATGAAGCCTCCGCCGAGCAGTTCTTTGCCCTGGCTGCGCGTGAGGCGGGCAAGACTATGCTTGATGCGGTGGGGGAAGTTCGCGAGGCGGTTGACTTCCTGCGTTATTACGCATTCCAGGCGGAAGCGCATACCAAGGCACAGCCATGCGGGGTATTTGCGTGTATCTCACCGTGGAACTTCCCACTGGCGATCTTCACCGGGCAAATCGCAGCAGCCCTTGCGGCAGGTAATTGCGTTCTTGCCAAATCTGCTGAACAGACACCTTTGATTGCGGCCCATGCTGTTGCATTGCTCCATGAGGCTGGCATTCCCGATGCCGTGCTTCAGCTCCTGCCCGGTGATGGGCCGACGGTCGGTGCGGCCCTGTCGGCAAGTCCTGAAATCGATGGCTTGTGCTTCACCGGCTCGACACAGACGGCGCAGGCCATCAACCGCGCCATGGCTGCCAAGGGCGCGCCGCAAGCCCCGCTGATTGCCGAGACAGGCGGGTTGAATGCGATGATTGTCGATTCCACTGCACTGCCCGAACAGGCGGTACGCGACATTCTCGCGTCAGCCTTCCAGAGCGCTGGCCAGCGCTGTTCGGCGCTTCGCGTGCTCTACGTCCAGTCAGACGTCGCCGACACGATTGAGACCATGTTGCTGGGTGCGATGGACGAGCTGCGGCTCGGTGATCCATGGCTCTTGCGTACCGACGTCGGGCCGGTGATCGATGCGGAGGCCAAGGCTCGCATCGATGCGCATGTGAACGAAGCCCGCGAGGCAGGCCGCCTCATGAAACAGCTTAGAGGTCCTGATTCAGGAACCTTCTGCCCGCCGACCGTCTTGCGGGTGTCCGGCATCAGCGATCTCGATGAAGAGATCTTCGGACCCGTGCTTCACGTTGCCCGGTTTGATGCAGATGACCTCGACAACGTGATCAAGGACATCAATGACAAGGGGTATGGCCTTACATTCGGGCTGCACACACGGATCGATGACCGGGTCGAGCATATTGCCCGGCGCATCCGGGTCGGCAACATCTACGTCAACAGAAACCAGATCGGCGCTGTCGTCGGCTCGCAGCCCTTTGGCGGTGAGGGACTATCCGGCACAGGCCCGAAAGCAGGCGGACCGGACTATCTGCCGCGTTTCCTGTCTGCCGAGCCAAGACGCGACGCAACGGTAAGCGGGCCGGCTGCAGACACGTCTCTGATCCAGAAGGCGATAGAAGGGCTTGAGCAGCATGCCTTTGCGC
>JBCDCP010000177.1:0-4123 GCA_039181495.1 Pseudomonadota bacterium
CCGGCAAGGGCGCCGACCGGAATGATCGCCACCAGCCGCCAGTTGCCGGTGACAATCCAGGTGGTCGCACACAGCGCTAAAAGAGCAGTCAGGCCAGCCAGTACCGGCGCCAGCTGCGGCGGCTGGGACTGCATCGAGTAACGCGCAGCTTGAGCGCTTTCGCTCATGGATTTCGCCCTCACAGTCGTTCAGCTTCGGTGCAGGTTCGACAGGCTATCGTCCACTCTCAATCCATCACGCTTGAGTGATATTTGCGATTTGGCCCTAACAGCACCCTGATTCCACCGCCATAACAATGCCCAACGGGTTGGGAACAACACGTCTGCCTGATCTCCGGCGGCAGACTGGCCTCACATCAAAGGAGCCCGCCACATGGCTGTCGACCAGTTTGGTCTCGATCTTTCGCTCGCAACGGACGCAGCACCGAAAGCTGCAGGCCATTGGGATGCGACAGTCCGCGCGTTTCTTGCCCATGGTGCAGAAACGCCGGTTCATCTTGGCAATGCGCTTGATGCGGCGACGCATTTTCCACTGGCACAGGCCTGTCGCGGCCTGTTCATGCTGCTATTGGGGCGCCGCGAACTGGTGCAGACGGCGCGCGAGGCGTATCAGACAGTCACGACAGCGGCGGCAGAACTCGGTGTCTCGGCCCGTGAACAGGCCTACATTGATGCGCTGGGTGATTGGCTGGGTGGCCATCCCCTGAAAGCAGCCGACCGGCTTGACCGATGTCTGTGCGCCAACCCGCGCGACGCCATGGCGCTCAAGGTCATCCATGGCATACGTTTCATCATGGGCGACCAGCCCGGTATGCGGCGGTCGATCGAGAGTGTCATAGACCATTATGATGCCAACCACCCGGCGTCCGGCTACGTCCAGGGCTGCTACGCGTTCGCCCTTGAGGAGACTGGCGATCAGACCCGCGCCGAGGAGTTTGGCCGGCTCGCACTAGACCGGGCACCCGATGATGCCTGGGGTCTGCATGCGGTTGCGCACGTGATGGAGATGCAGGGCCGCGCCGAAGACGGCATTGGCTGGGTCCGTTCAAACGAGGATGCCTGGACCCACTGCAACAATTTCCGGTTCCACGTTGTCTGGCATTTGGCGCTGTTCCATCTCGATCAGCGCGATTTTGCTCGCGTTCTGGAGCTCTATGACACCGAGATCCGTGCAGAAAAGACCGACGACTACAGGGATTTTTCCAACGCCGCCTCGCTGCTCAGCCGCCTCGAACTGGAAGGTGTCGACACGGGCAACCGCTGGGCCGAACTGATCGAGATCGCCGAGAACCGTATTGATGACGGTTCAGTAGTTTTTGCTGATCTGCACTATCTGTTGGCGCTGTGCCAGGAGAGTGGGCGTGGCCTGGCCATGACCCCGTATTCCGGCGCAGAGAACCTCGTTTCGCGCATGCGCAAGAGTTCGATGACGTGCGCAAGCGACATGGCGCGGGTTGCCGGCGCGCCCGGTCTGGATGCAGCCAAGGGCGTTGCCGCATTCGGATGCGGTAACTTTGCCGCGGCTCACGCCGCCTTCCAGCGCGCGGTACCGGATCTCATCGCCATTGGCGGCAGCCATGCCCAGCGCGATGTGTTCATTCGTCTTGCCATCGAGGCGGCCATCCGCTGCAAATCGCTTGACGCAGCCGAAACACTGATCCGCAATCGGACGACGCTCCGCGGCGCTGACGATGACTTTTCCCGCAGCCGCATGTCTCACATTGGGGATATGCGGGCACGTTCCGCATCCCGGCCTACCGTCAATCCCCTCGACTATGCTGTCGCCGTCTACTAATCCCTCCGAAGCGGCCTGAGCGCCGTTCTGTTAGTCCACCGCGATGGACCTCGCCTGAATGTCCCAGTCCTCGAGCCCAGTCTCACCGCAAACCGCGACCGCGTCAGAACCCAAGCGCCAGCGCGATCTCCGGCTCGATTTCTATCGTGGCCTGGGCATGTTCATCATCTTTATTGCACACACCCCGTGGAATCCTTGGACGTTGTGGATTCCGGCCCGCTTCGGCTTTTCCGACGCGACCGAGATGTTCGTCTTCTGCTCAGGTATGGCCTCGGCGATCGCGTTCGGTGCCGTGTTCGACCGGGCAGGGTGGCTGATGGGCGTGGTCCGGGTCGTGCACCGGATCTGGCAGGTCTACTGGGCCCATATCTGCCTGTTTCTGATCATCGCCGGCATGATGTTTGGTGCCGACCAGACCGGCTGGTTCTGGCGCAACTACACCAACAGCCTCAATCTGACGCACTTCATCAACAATCCCGGCATGAATGTACCCGGCCTGCTGACGCTGACCTACGTCCCGAATTACTTCGACATCCTGCCAATGTATCTCGTCATTCTGGCGCTGCTGCCCATCGTCATGGGCATCGCCAAACTGGCCGGCGAACAGATGGCGCCGTATGTGGTCGGAACGTTCATCGCTGCACTCTGGATCGCCGCCAACTTGGACCTGCTCAACCTACCTGCCGAGCCCTGGTCGGAACGGTCGTGGTTCTTCAACCCGTTTGGCTGGCAGCTCGTCTTCTTTACGGGCTTTGCCTTTATTCGCGGCTGGTTACCCGCACCGCCGATCAACAAGTGGCTCATTGGCCTGTCGGCTGCGGTGCTCATCGCTTCAGTCCCGCTCAACTGGCACAAGCTGTTCCAGATCTGGCCCGAATTGCTGGAGATGTCGCGCGATATCAAGGAGTTCCGCGAAAAGACCCAGTTCGGCATTCTGCGCTACATCCACTTCCTCGCGCTCGCCTATCTGGCGTATGCGGCAAGCGGCGAGAACGGTTGGCGACTGCAGGGTGGCGGGCTCTGGGGCGGGTTTGTGGCCGTAGTTCGCAAGGTCGGTCAGCAGTCACTGGCAGTGTTTCTGGCAAGTCTGGTGATCGCCCAAGCGATTGGCATTACTGAAGACATGACGGGCAAGATGGGCCTTGGCTGGCCGTATCACCCCTCCTGGGTGATGTATAACTTCATCGGTTTTGGCTGCCTGATTGCGGTGGCCTACACCACGGCCTGGTTCAAGAAACAACCCTGGCGAACGGCTGTAAAGCCGTCCGCAGACACCGCTCAGGCCAGCCCGGCAGCCAAGAGTCCGGCCAAACCTGCACTGGCGGAATAGGCACTGTCGGATTTGACGGGGGCGCACATGGCCGACACCGAGACCGAAAAGTCGGATATCTGGTTCTACCATCTCGAGCGCGGTTCTCTCGACGGCGTCCTGCCGCTGCTTGTCCAGAAATGCCTCGACAAGGGTTGGCGGTCAGTGATCCGGGTCGGCAGCGACGAGCGGCTTGAGGCGATCGACAGCGCGCTGTGGATCTATCGCGAAGACAGTTTCCTGCCGCACGGCACAGTTCGTGACGATGACTCCGAAACCCAACCGGTGATCCTGACGACGGCAACGACCAACCCCAACAAATCTGAAGTGTTGTTTCTTGTCGACCGGGCTGAGGAGGGTGAATTCAACGGCTATGAGCGGGGTCATCCGGCTGTTTGATGGTCGAGACCCGGATGCTCTGACCGAAGCTCGTGAAGCCTGGAAAACCATGAAGCAGGATGGTTTTCCGGTCACCTATTGGCAGCAGAACCCGTCCGGAGGCTGGGAGCAGAAGGCGTAATCAAACAAGGCCAGAACAGGGTCGTAACTCCCTTAGGCCACCGCGGCTTCTGCCTCCTCCAAAGCTGAGGAGGCCTCGATCCAGTCCTCTTCAGCCTTGACCAGCGCCTTTTCTGCATCCGAGCGGAGTTTAGAGAGCTCCGCGCCACGTTTGGGATTGGACGTAAACAAATCTGGCTCAGCCATTGCAGCATCAATCTTGGTGATGCCTGCCTCGATCTTTGCCATCCGGTTCTCTGCCGCCCGGACCTGTGCCCGCAGTGGGGTGAGCTTGGCCCGTTCGCCCGCTTCTTCCCTGCGGCGGGATGCGGCGGCATCTGATGGCTTGGCGGATTTGGCGGTGTCGCGCGCCTTGCGCCGGGCGATGCCCGCCCGCTCCAGCACCAGCCTGCGATAGTCGTCAACATCGCCCTCGAAAGCCTCCACCGTTCCATCAGCCACCAGCCATAGCCGGTCGGTGCAGGTTTCGAGCAGATGCCGGTCGTGGCTGATCAGGATGAC
>JBCDCP010000178.1:0-3931 GCA_039181495.1 Pseudomonadota bacterium
ATGACGGAGAAACGTCAGACGCAACCCCGGTCTGCCTGATGCCAACGCCGCCGGGCTTAGGCTGCGGCGCTGTCGTTCATGGCATCGGATTTGACTTCGATTCCGATGCAATCCGGCCAGAATCCCAACCGGTCATCGAAGCGATCCATGAGGGCCTCAGTGGCGAGGCCAACGCCACATTCCAGATCATCGGGCATTCATCGAGCGAAGGCGAAGCTGAATACAATCGCGATCTGTCCCACCGCCGGGCCGAAGCCGTAGTCGCAGCCTTGGTTACCCTAGGGCTTGATCAAGGTCGGTTGTCAGCGGCGGGCAAGGGTGAGGATGAACCGATTGCCAGCAATGACGATGAGGCGGGTCGCTCGCTCAACCGGCGGGTTGAAATCCGCTGCGCCGGGTAGGCACTACCGTCCCCCCGTCACATCGATCAGCGCGCCATTCACATAGGAACTCTGGTCGCCCATCAGCCAGACGATGGTCTCGGCCACCTCTTCCGCCGTGCCGGGGCGCCCCATCGGCACGCCGGTCGAAAGCCGTTGCGGCCGATCCGGATCGCCGGCTTCGGCATGGATATCCGTCAGGATCAGTCCCGGACGGACGGCGTTGACCCGGATGCCTTCGGGTCCGACTTCCTTGGAGAGCCCCAACGTCATCGTGTCCATGGCGCCCTTGCTTGCCCCGTAGTCGATAAACTCGTTGGGGCTACCGATACGAGCCGCTGCCGAGGACACGTTGACCAGGCTGCCGCCCTGCCCGCCTCTTGCCGTCGACATATGCCGCACCGCCTCTCGTGCCACAATCAGCGCACCGGTCACGTTCACCGCCATGATCTTCGCAATGCGATCAGCATCCATGTCTGCCAGCTTAGTCTTCGCAGCAAGGATGCCGGCATTATTGACGACCGCAGTGATGGGTCCGCGCTTTGCTGCCGTTTCGAAAAGCGCGACAACCTCTGCCTCATTGGCCACGTCGCCCCGCACCACAAAGGCACGGCCACCATCCGCTTCGATATCACGCACGACTTCATGAGCAGCGGATTTACTAGCGGCGTAATTGACGCAAACCTGCCATCCAGCCTCGGCCGCCAGCTTGGCGGTGGCCGCACCAATGCCGCGTGAGCCGCCAGTGATAACCGCAATACCTTGGTCCGGTCTGGTTGTAGCCATCGTCATGTCGTCCTTGTCTGTGCCCGCCACAGCGTGAAAAGCCCGGCCGCAACGACAATCGCTGTGCCAGCCAGCAATGGCAGATCGAGAACCTCGCCGAATGCCAATACGCCGATGATCGACGCCAAAACCAGTTGCCAATAGGCAAATGGCTGCAACCGGGCTGCCTCACTCACCTCATAGGCCTTGATGAGGAGGAAGTGGCCGCCGGCGCCCGTTACGCACAACAATGCCATCCATGCCCATTGTGGGCCTGTCATCTCCGACCAGAAGAACGGCCCTATCAGCGTAATACCGACAGCCCCTGCAACACCAGTGTAGAAGAAGCTGACCGATGGACGGTCGACCTGGCCTACCCAACGAGTCATGACGCCATAGCCCGCGAACACGAAGGCACAGAAGACCGGGATCAGCGCGCGAATATCGAACACATCTCCGGTCGGCTGCAGCAGGATCAGGACGCCAACAAAGCCCGCCCCGATTGCCGCCCATTGCATGGCATCGACCCGTTCGCCGAGGAAAAGGGCCCCCATGGCTGCGATGAGAAGCGGGTAGACCGCCATCAATGCGTGGGTCTCAGCAAGCCCGAGCGCCACAAAGGAATAGGTGATCAGGACGATCTGCGCGACCAGCATCAGCCCGCGCATCACCTGCGCCACCGGCCGCGCGGTCTGTGCTTGCGCCCGGACACCGCCAGGCCGCGCAGCGGACAGTGCCACGACAAAGGCAGCAAATGCCCAATAGCGGATCATGACGATGAAAAGCGGCGGCACGTCTTCGGCCAGCAATCGCGAAATGCCATCCTGACTGGCGAACACGGTCATGGCCGCAAGCATGAGCGCGATGCCGCGATAGCCCTCATTCATGACGCGCTCATCTGTTCAGGTGACAGGATCGCCGCAGGCTGCACGAAACCGACGCACACTCTCCGGCAACCCATACATCAGCGCGTCCGCGGTAATCGCGTGACCGATCGAGACCTCCACCAGATTGGGAAGCCCTTCCACCAAAGGCGGCAGGTTGGCGATGGTGAGATCATGTCCGGCATTAAGGCCGATGCCCGCCTCGCCGGCTGCGATTCCAGTAGCGATGATCTTGGCCAGTTCGGCAGCTGCGATAACAGGGTCGAACGCCGCTCCGTAAGGTCCGGTGTAAATCTCGATCCGGTCCGCACCCACATCGCTCGCGGCGTGAGCCAGCTCGGTTTCGGGATCAACGAACACCGACACCCGCATGCCGCCGGATTTCAGCCGCGCGATCACATCGCTGAGAAAGCTCGCATGGCGTGGGATGTCCCAGCCATGGTCGGAGGTAACCTGACGCACGTCGTCGGGCACCAGCGTGACCTGATGCGGCCGCACCTTCTCCACCAGCTCGACAAAGCGGGCGTCAGGGTTGCCCTCGATGTTGAATTCCTTGTCGGAGTACGCGCCGGACATCAGCTCGGACAGCGCGAACACGTCATCCGTCGTAATGTGCCGTTCGTCAGGCCTGGGATGCACGGTGATGCCATAGGCACCGGCATCCATCGCGGCAGCGGAAAGGTCCGTCACGCTTGGACAGGGCAGCCCGCGCCGGTTGCGCAGATACGCAATGGCATTGACGTTCATGGACAATTTGCAGGTCATGACATTCCCCCGGACCGCATGGTCGCGCTCTGTTACTGCACGATCAGTATACGCTCCGCCGCCCGGGTGATGGCAGTATAGAGCCAGCGTTCGCGGTAGTCCTTGAACGCATAGCTCTCGTCGAACACCGCCACATCGCCCCATTGCGACCCTTGCGCCTTGTGCACGGTCAGCGCGTAGCCAAAATCGAAGTCGTCGTGGCGGCGTTTCTGCGTCCAGGGAATGTCGGCCTCAGGCTGGGTAAAGGCCTGCTTCAGCACCTTGACCTTGACGACATCACGCTCAAGCCCGTCGTCGTCAGACTGGATGATCATGCTGAGCGCCGGCTTGGCCGAGCGCGGCGCGCTCATCACGGTCCACAGCGAGCCGTTCAAGAGCCCCTTTTTCGGATCATTCCTCAAACAGACGAGTCTGTCACCGGCGCAGGGCAGCGGATCATCAAAGCCCGAAAGCTCGCGCAGTCGACGATTATAGCGGTGCCGCGTCCGGTTGATGCCGACCAGCACTTGATCAGCTTCTGCCACCCGGCCCGGCGGAATGGTATCGCGGCGCACCACCGCGCTCTCGCCATAGTCTCCGGGCTCAAGACGCCCACCCTCTCGAACGATGCGGGACAGTTCGATGATCGGATTGTCGCGCGCCTGCCGGTGGACCTCGGTCAGCATGGCGTCCGGCTCGTGCTCGGTGAAGAAACCACCGCCGGAGATCGGCGGCAGCTGCGCCGGATCCCCAAGCACAAGGATCGGCGTGCCGAACGACATCAGATCCCGGCCCAGCTCCTCATCCACCATTGAGCATTCATCGATGACCACGAGCTTGGCTTTGGAGACCTCCGAGTCTCGCTTGATCGAGAAGGTCGGGTTGACGTCGCCAGTCTCCTCGTCGGCTTCCTCGCCGCGCGGACGATAGATCAGCGAGTGGATCGTTCGCGCGTTCCGGGCACCGCGCATGCGCAGCACCTGTGCCGCCTTGCCGGTAAAGGCTGCAAACAGAACGTCGCGATCGGCATCCTCGGCGATCGTCCGCGCAAGCGTCGTCTTGCCCGTACCGGCATAACCGAACAGGCGGAAGATCTGCTGCCCGCGCGTATTCTTAAGCCAGGCGGAGACAGCCGTCAGCGCGGCATCCTGTTCAGGA
>JBCDCP010000179.1:0-3922 GCA_039181495.1 Pseudomonadota bacterium
CAGCTCAGGAGGGGGGTCGTGCCCGCACCAGAGACCCCCCCACTCGCGAGCACGTCCCCCGGCCACAGGTCAAAACTGATCTGATCGCAGGCAAGCGTCGAACCAAAGCGTTTCGTCAGGGATGAGACGGACAGGATTGGCCGCCCACCTGCAGGATCGACCGGGAGATGCGGATCGGGAATCGAGGCCATTTGGTTCATGCCGCCCCCCTGTCCCGCTCGCATGCTCTAGCCGCGCAATAATCGGTGTCTGAGCACACGAACATCCGGCCACCTTCATCGTCTAGAATGACTTCGTCCAGATAGGCGTCCTCGGCGCCGCAGATGGCGCACGCTTCATCCCAACTCTGAACGCTGAACGGATGGTCCTCAAAATCGAGACTGACCACGCTAGTATACGGCGGAATCGCGTAGATCCGCTGCTCTCGGCCTGCACCGAAGAGTTGCAGCGCTGGAAACTCATTCATCTTTGGATTGTCGAATTTGGGGATTGGAGACGGGTCCATCATGTAACGGTCAGCGACAGCCACCGGATAGGCGTAGGTGGTGGCGATCTCGCCGTTCTTGGCGATGTCCTCATAGAGCTTCACGTGCATCAGCCCATAGTCTTCCAGCGCATGCATGCGCCGTGTCTCGGTCTCGCGAGGCTCGAGATAGCGAAGCGGTTCAGGGATCGGCACCTGATAGACCAGGATCTGATCCTCCCGGAGCGGTATCTCGGGGATTCTATGCCGTGTCTGGATAATGCTGGCCTCAGCCGTTTCGGTGGTGGTCGCGATACCCGCGACGCGCGCAAAGAAGGCTCGGATGGAGACCGCATTGGTGGTGTCGTCCGCACCCTGATCGATGACTTTCAGCGTGTCCTCCGGCCCCAGCACCGCCGCCGTGACCTGAATCCCGCCGGTCCCCCAGCCATAAGGCATCGGCATTTCGCGGCTCGCGAACGGCACCTGATAGCCCGGCACCGCAACGGCCTTCAGCAGCGCTCTGCGGATCATCCGCTTGGTCTGCTCATCAAGATAGGCGAAGTTGTAACCCTCTGTGCTTTGTTGCGGATCAGACATCGGCAGCCTCCGACGTCTTGGCTTTCTTTTCGGTTGGCGCTTCTATCGGTGCTTCCGGTAGGGCGGCGGCAACCTTCCGCATCCGTCGCACCAGATCTAGCTCAGCCTGAAAGTCGACATAGTGCGGCAACTTGAGATGTTCGACAAAGCCGGACGCCTGGATGTTGTCGCAATGGGCGAGAACAAACTCTTCATCCTGTGCCGGCGCAGTTCGCTGTTCTCCGAACTCGTCCGCCCGCAGGGCCCGATCGACCATCGACATGGACATCGCCTTGCGTTCGCAATGCCCGAATGTGAGACCATATCCGCGGGTGAATTGCGGTGGTTGTTTCGATGAGCCCGTGAATTGGGTGATCATCTGGCATTCGGTTACAGAGATCGCTCCAATCTCTACCGGAAAACCGAGTTCCGGGGGCACGATCTCGATGCCCACGGCGCCATGTCGGATCTCGCCAGCAAAGGGGTGCGTACGTGCGTAGCCTCGCTGCGTTGAATACCCTATGGCCAGCAAGAAACCTTCATCACCCCGTGCCAGACGCTGTAGCCGAAGATCTCGTCCGGCCGGATAGTCGAGCGGCTCACGTGCCAGGTCAGACACACGGCCATTTCCATTAGGTGAGTTCATTGCGGAAGATGGCTCAATCAGACTGTCGGTTCCCAGCAGATCGGTGACACGCGGAGTATCGGCAGCTGACTCACCGTTGTCTCGTTCGACTTGCGATCGGGCCGGCGTCTCTTCCTCAGCACCTTGAGTATCAAGAGAGAAATCGAGCAGCCTGTGGGTATAATCATAGGTAGGGCCAAGCACCTGACCGCCCGGCAAGTCCTTGTAGGTCGCGGAAATGCGCCGGCGGATGGCCATCTGACCTGTGTCGATGGGCTGCGTGTAGCCAAAGCGCGGCAGCGTTGCGCGATAGGCGCGCAAAAGAAAGATTGCCTCAATCAGATCACCACGCGCCTGCTTGATCGCCAGGGCGGCAAGCCTGCGGTCGTGGATTGACCCCTCACACATCACCCGGTCGACGGCGAGTCCCAGCTGTTGTTCAATCTGATCGACCCCGATCTCCGGAACATCGGTGTCGCCGCGCCGCACCTCATCAAGCCAGCGATGGGCATTGGCAATCGCACGCTCGCCGCCTTTGACTGCAACATACATCTCAGTTTGCCTCGACCATCTGGGTGTCGATGGGGTGAACACGGGTAGACCGTGGGACCCCAGCGATACGACTGCCGGAAACCAGAATGACGTCAGGTCCAAGTGGATAGCGGGCCCGGTTTCTCTGCATGG
Source organism: Pseudomonadota bacterium (assembly GCA_039181495.1). GTDB lineage: Bacteria > Pseudomonadota > Alphaproteobacteria > Rhizobiales > Tepidamorphaceae > JBCDCP01. The sequence goes on from JBCDCP010000179.1 coordinate 2,352, forward strand.
CCTCCCAGAATTGCGATGGGTCAGGCTGTAGCGCGAGCGACGAAGCCACCCGGATTCCAGGGCCAGTGAGCATCGGCGCCTCACCGGTCTCAGGGGCGACAAGGTCAAGACCGTCGGCCTCGCATATGATGGTCGTCGCCCGATCAGGATAATCCGGTTCACCGGGCGAACAGGCAAACAGGGTTTCGGTGTCCAATTGGTCCAGTGGAATGACAGCAAAGGCTGCCTCTTCCGGCTCAGCAACAACAGGCGAGCCGCAATGGAAGGCAAGCCAATCGGTGAGGACCGCGTTGGCCGCACCACCCAATCCCAGATGAATTGGCGTATCGGGATCGGTCAGCGTCAACAGCAGGGCCGCAGTAGCCGGTTGGCAAGGCAATCCGCAAAGGCTGGCGAGTGCGTCACGTGGCAGCTCAACGATCGATCCCGGTCGCGACAAGACTTCCAAGGCGCTGCGGAACACCATTTGGGCGTGAAGCACCGGAGCATCAAATCGCGCTGCGTGGATGCTCGCGCTCATTCGTCTTCACCCCTTACAAGGGTGAAGAAGTCGACGCGCGTAGCGGCCGCTTTTTCAACCTCTTCGCGCTGTCTTGCCTCAAGCGTCTCCGCGAGCGGCGCGAGCACCTCGGTCTGGAGCGTCTCCGTTTCCGGTTCCGACTGCGCTAACGCATCGCTCAGTGCACAGAACTCAGCATGCCGCCCACTGCGACCGGCGACATAGCCGTGCCCGACCAGTTCGCCGCCAAGCGACAGACTGCACCGCGTCACGGTCATTTCGCCAAGATTGAACAGTTGACCATCACCACCGGCACGCGCCCTGACCATCATGAGTCCGATCTCAGGTCCACGCAGCACCGTGACATCGGCCGTTTGTGGCAATGGCAGGCCTGCCGAATGCCAGACCGCCTCGATGTCTGCCAGCAGACTGTTTGCCATGATCCGTTGCGCCGCCTTTCGCATCACGACAAGAGGATCGGCGGTGTCAGGCTGCGAAGATGGTGTGCTGGCTTGGGTCATGTTTGGGGCCGGTTGACGGAGCGAGGGTTTGTTGCCGGACCAAGCCTATTCAAAAACCAGTCGACGGCTCAGACGCAGACGGGATGTGCCACAGTTCAAAAAATTTGTCTATACAAATATTGTCTTGACTAAAGTGGCGATGTAGCGTGGGCTTGATGACGCCTGCATGACAGTCAGCGACGTACTCCTGTATCCGAACAGGGCTTGCCTCAACGTCACCTTGCGGAAGCAACAACACCTCACCTTTGCTGGCGACACACGTAGCCGATCCTCGACATGCCAAGGATGACCTGTAACAAGGCCGTGATGGACGAACGCCCCAGCATCGACAGCCTGCGTAACGCTGATCGCGGCAGCCAGCAGCCGGTATGGCAGCAGATCCGTGCAAGTCTGGCCGGTGAAATCGCCAGCGGAAAACGCGCTGGTGGCAGCATGCTGCCAACCGAGGCGGAGTTGTCCCGCCAGTTCGAGGTCAACAGGCACACCATTCGTCGCGCCCTGCGCGCCCTTGCCGAAGACGGCCTTGTGCGCGCTGAACAAGGGCGCGGCAC
>JBCDCP010000180.1:0-3803 GCA_039181495.1 Pseudomonadota bacterium
ACCGGATAGAAGAAGCCCGCCACGTAAACGCCTTGTCGATCGAGTTCGGTCGACATTGATTGTGCCAGTTTCGCATCGCCGAGCATCACCGGGATGATTGGATGTTCGCCGGGCAGCAGTTCAAAGCCAAGCGCCTCAAGCCCCAAGCGCCAATACTCCGCGTTGGCAAACAATTGTGTCCTGCGGGCATCGTCGGCTTCGATCATATCGAGCGCCCTGATGCTCGCTGCCACAACAGACGGCGGCAATGCGTTCGAGAACAGATAGGGTCGCGCCCTCTGCCGCAGAAGATCGATGACCGGTTGCGGTCCGGCAATATAGCCGCCCATTGCACCGCCGAGTGCCTTGCCGAGTGTGCCTGTGAGAATGTGCACCTGATCTTCAACGCCGAAATGGGCATGCATGCCGCGCCCCTGCGGCCCCATAAATCCGGTGGCGTGACAGTCATCCACCATCACCAGCGCGCCATAACCTTCCGCCAAGGCTGTAATGTCCGGCAAATTGGCCAGGTAGCCATCCATCGAAAAAACGCCGTCGGTGGCGATCATGATATCGCGGGCACCATCTGCTCGCGCCTGGATCAACTGCTCCTCCAGCGCGTCCATATCCGAATTGGCGTAGCGGTATCGCTTGGCCTTGCACAGCCGGATGCCATCGATGATGGAAGCATGGTTCAGGGCGTCGGAAATGATCGCATCCTCGGGCCCCAGCAGCGGCTCGAACAGACCGCCATTGGCGTCGAAACAGGCGGCAAACAGGATTGCGTCGTCTTTGCCGAGATAGTCGGCCAGCCGGTGTTCCAGGGTCCGATGCAGGTCTTGCGTTCCGCAAATAAAACGAACGCTCGCCATGCCGTAGCCGTGGCTGTCGAGTGCCTGTTTGGCCGCCGCGATCAGGTCGGGATGATCAGCCAGCCCAAGGTAATTGTTGGCGCAGAGATTGAGGATGTCGTTGCGATGCCGGTCACTGCCATCAACCGAGATTCGTGCGCCCTGCGGCGAGACAATCTCGCGTTCTCGCTTGGTCAGACCGGCTTCTTCGATCTCCGTTAGAGTGTCTGATATGCGCTGAAGAAAGAGCGTGGACATGGGTGGTTGTGCTGGCCGCGAGGTTCATTCTCACCCAACCCTTAGCACTGTGAATGCGACAAATCTCGCAAAACTGCGACAGGAAACGGTCAACCGGCGCGCTGCCTTGCAGCGACGCACCGTTGCAAGTGTAGCTATGTGTCAGGCGCCAACCATCTGCATGTCGGCAGGATCAATCCCGGCCACGGCAACTGGTGCTTTCATCGCATCACGACGGAATGGCTCACCGAGTTCCTGATTGATCAGAGCCTCGATCAGCGTTGTCCGGCCCTTGGCCTGATCCTCGATCGCCTTATCGAGCGTCTCGGTCAGTTCAGCCATCGTTCTGGCCTGAACGCCATTCAGGCCACAGGCCCGGGCAATTTCCGCATAGGACACGCCCTCGTCGAGCTCGGTGCCGACAAAGTTATCGTCGTACCACAGCGTCGAGTTCCGCTTTTCAGCGCCCCATTGGTAGTTACGGAAAACGATCATTGTGATGGCGGGCCATTCCTTGCGCCCGATCGCGGTCAATTCAGTGACGGCGATGCCAAATGCGCCGTCACCGGCGAACCCAACAACGGGGGTATCCGGACAGGCAATCTTGGCGCCAACAATCGCTGGCAATCCGTATCCGCAAGGACCAAACAGGCCTGGCGCAAGGTATTTTCGGCCTTCCTCAAAGCTTGGATAGGCGTTGCCAATCGCACAATTGTTGCCGATGTCCGAAGAGATGATCGCCTCACGTGGAAGAGCAGCCTGAATCGCCCGCCAAGCCATGCGTGGGCTCATCCAGTCGGGTTTGGCCTGGCGCGCCCGCTCGTTCCAGGTTGTGCCGGGATCATCGTCTTCGTGATCCATCGAACTGAGCTGTTGTGCCCAGGCTGATTTGGTTTGCGCAATCGTCGCCTCGCGCGCCTCACGGTCTGTGTCGCCAGCCGCCGGTGTAAGACGCGACAGGATGTCTTCAGCCACCAGACGCGCATCACCAACAACGCCGACCGCCACAGGTTTCGTCAGGCCGATGCGGTCTGGATTAATGTCGACCTGAATGATCTTTGCGTCCTTGGGCCAGTAGTCGATGCCGTAACCAGGCAAGGTGGAGAACGGATTGAGCCGGGTGCCGAGTGCAAGCACCACATCGGCCCTGGAAATCAACTCCATGCCAGCCTTGGAGCCATTGTAGCCCAGCGGCCCCACGAAGAGGGGGTGCGATCCAGGAAACGCGTCATTGTGCTGGTAGCCGCAGCACACTGGCGCATCGAGACGTTCTGCAAGTGCCTTGGTTGCCGGAATGGCATCAGCAAGGACAACGCCGGCGCCGTTCAGAATGACCGGGAAGCGTGCGTTGCTGAGAAGGTCAGCTGCCTCATCAATGGCGTCGCTGCCACCGGTTGGCCGCTCGAAATCCACCGCTTTTGGCAGATCAATGTCGATGACCTGGGTCCAAAAATCGCGCGGCATATTGATCTGGGCGGGTGCCGAGGCGCGCTTTGCCTTGAGGATCACCCGATTGAGCACTTCGGCCACGCGGGACGGATCGCGGACCTCTTCCTGGTAGGCAACCATGTCCTCGAAGAGGGCCATCTGCTCGACTTCCTGAAAACCACCCTGCCCGATCGTCTTGTTGGCGGCCTGCGGTGTGACGAGCAGAAGCGGCGTATGGTTCCAATATGCGGTCTTCACCGCCGTCACGAAATTGGTGATGCCGGGGCCGTTCTGCGCGATCATCATCGACATGCGGCCGGACGCCCGTGTGTAACCATCCGCCATCATTCCGCCGGAACCCTCATGGGCGCAGTCCCAGAACTGAATTCCGGCTTTTGGGAACAGGTCGGAAATCGGCATGAAGGCCGATCCGATTATGCCGAAAGCGTCGCGGATGCCATGCATTTGCAGGATCTTCACAAACGCTTCTTCAGTTGTCATTTTCATGGGCGTGATCCTCACCATCAATCAACGCAGAAAGCGATTTTTGATGATGATTATCGTTGCGCCCAAACCGCTCCCTAGGGCCAATTAGGCGGCTCCAGCCAGTCCAGTTTCGGCGATCTCTTCGGCGATCAGTTCAACGCCACGGCCGATCTTCGCAGACGAGATCGAGGAATAGGCAAGCCGATAGAAGTTCCTTTGCGGACGGCTTGGATCAAAGAAGGCCTGCCCCGGTTCGATGACCACACCGCGGGCCAACAATCGGTGCGCCAGGTCTGCTGTATCAACGTGGTCCGGAGCGCGCATCCAGAAGCTGGAGCCGCCATAGCTTTCATCGCCGGCATTGATCAGACCGGACTCCTTGAAGCTCTGCTCCATGATCTGCCGCCTGCGATGGTACGTCTTCCGCATGCGATTGATTTGGGCGTCGTAGTGCCCCACCGAGAGAAAGTACGCGGCGGTCCTTTGGATCAGCCCCGGTGGGTGGCGCAGAACGGTGGCTCTCAGCGCGCGCGCCTCCCGAATGAAGGCGGCCGGGGCAACGACGTAGCCAAGCCTCAGGCCCGGAAACAGAGATTTCGAGAACGATCCGATATAGATCACGCAACCCGCTTCATCGAGCGACTTGAGCGAAGGAGACGGTGAACGCTGAAAGGACAGTTCGAACTCGTAGTCGTCCTCGACGATGATGAAACCATCCCTGTCTGCCTGATCGAGCAGATCCTTGCGGCGCGCTATCGGCATGGTGACGTTGGTTGGGCATTGATGGCTGACGGTTGTGAACAGCACGTCGGTGTCCGACGG
>JBCDCP010000181.1:0-3593 GCA_039181495.1 Pseudomonadota bacterium
AGAGCCCGTCCTGCAATAGGGCCAAGCCCACACAAAACCTGTCCGCAATTGGAAAAACACTGCCTTATTCTGGACCTATGCAGTGCGGTCTCATTGGACCTAAGAGAAAGGAAAAAGCGGTCGCTATAGTGCGGCTTGGCGTTGTTGCCTTCGTCCTTCCGCAGATGAAGGGCTGTATAAATGACCAGCAGGGGAAACTGTCATGATGAAAGCGAAATCACGCATATTGTCGGCGATTGCCGGCCTTGCGGCTCTTGGTGCCGTGCAGGCCCAAGCCGCTGAAGAGATCACCGTAGCCTACTTCCTGGAGTGGCCCATGCCGTTCCAGTTCGCCAAGGTGAAGGGCATGTACGAAGAGGAGATGGGCGTAAAGATCAACTGGGTGTCGTTCGACACCGGAACCGCCATGTCAGCTGCAATGGCCTCGGGCGATGTTCAGCTCGCTGTCAGCCAGGGCGTACCGCCTTTCGTGGTTGCCACGTCGGCCGGTCAGAACCTGCAGATTGTTGATGTCGCCGTCAGCTATTCCGACAACGACAACTGCGTTGTCGCTTCAACGCTGGAGATCGACAAAGAGAGCGCCAAGGAACTGGAAGGCAAGAAGGTCGGCGTGCCGATCGGCACTGCCGCGCATTATGGCTTCCTCAGCCAGATGAACCATTTCGGCGTCGACGTTTCGACGATGGAAATTGTCGACATGGCTCCCGCGGATGGCGCCGCTGCCTTCGCACAGGGCAATCTCGATATGGTGTGTGGCTGGGGTGGTGCACTGCGCCGCATGAAGGAGAATGGCAACATTCTGCTGACCGGTGCCGAAAAGGAAGAGCTTGGTATCCTGGTGTTCGATGTCACCAGTGCGCCGGCGGACTTCATTACTGAAGAATCTCAGCTTGTCGCGCAGTTCCTCGCCGTTACCGCCAAGGCCAACGAGATGTGGAACGCCGGTGACAACCGCGCTGAGATGCTTGAGGTCATCGCCAAGGATGCAGGCATGGATCTCGATGCAACCGAAGCCACGATCAATACCTTCATCTTCCCTGGTGTCGATGAACAGCTGTCAGGCAAATGGCTCGGCGGCGGCGCCCAGGACTTCATGAATGGCGTTGCAAAAATCTTCGTCGATGCGGGATCAATCGATTCAAAGCTCGACAGTTACGCCGGGGCAGTCAACACTGGACCTCTGCAGGCCGCCAACAGCATGTAACGTTGACCGGCCGATGAAATGCCGGCGGCGGCCTGTTTGGCCGCCGCCGCGAACAGCGCTAAGGGGGCGGTGTTGTCAGAACTCGCAATCAATAATCTCTCTATGAGGTTCGACCTGCCCAACGGCAGCTGGGTGCAGGCTCTCAAGGACATTAATCTCGAGATCACCGAGGGTGAGATCATGTCCGTGCTCGGACCGTCGGGCTGCGGCAAGACCACGCTTCTCAACATCATCGCAGGGTTTCTCGCACCAACGTCGGGAACCGTTGACATCGGCGGTCAACCAGTCGCTGGCCCGGGGCCTGAACGCGGCATGGTCTTCCAGAAGGGCGCCTTGTTTGAGTGGATGAGCGTGCGCGAGAATGTCGATTTCGGCCCGCGCATGAAGGGCATGCCCAAATCACAACGCGACTCGATTTCAGACCACCTGCTCGAAACGGTGGGGCTGCAGGACTTCAAAGAGAAAGCGGTCTACGAACTGTCCGGCGGGATGCAGCAGCGCGTCGCGCTGGCCCGCTGTCTTGCCAATGATCCGGAAGTCATCCTCATGGATGAACCGCTTGGCGCGCTGGATGCGCTGACACGCGAGAAAATGCAGGGGCTGGTTCTCAAGCTCTGGAAGGAGACCGGCAAGACCGTGATCCTGATCACCCACTCAGTGGAAGAAGCCCTTCTGCTGGGCGAGCGGCTGATCGTCATGGCGCCTAGGCCCGGTCGCATTCACCGGGAGTATTCGCTTCCGTTTGCTGACCGCGGCGTCAACGCCGATCTGCGCGAAGTCAAGAAGTCCGACGGTTTCGGTGAAACGCGCGAGGAAATCCTCGGTATGATCTGGGAGATGGAAGAAGAGATCATGGGCCGCACGGAGGCAGCATCATGACTGTTCTGGTCTTCTATATCGGATTGTTTCTTGCAGCCTTTGCCATCGTCGCCTTCATCCGCCGCCGGATGGAACCTGAGCAGGATTTCCGGTCGCTCAAGACGGTTACATTTGGCGATGAAAGCGCGGTGCGTCCCGATCGGTGGGCATCGATCATTTCGGTCCTGGTGATCTTTCTGATCTGGGGCGCATTCACGGGCTCGAAATATGCGCCGTTCCACGTACCCGGGCCGTTTTCCGGGGAGACCGCTTTCATCTATACCGCCGAGAATGCCGCCGGAGACACCGACGACGCCTCTGTCGAGATAATCGTCCACCCGGTCGGTCAATCGGCGGATGCGCCGGATGTGGAGCCTGGAGACGGGTTTGCAAAGGATGACGGTGCGACGGTCGCCATGTGGCGCAGTGTTCTTATCCGTGCGGTCCGGAACGATGATGGCGAAGGGCTGCGCGTCATTCGGGTCGCCGGTCAGCCGATTGCGCCCGAACAGACGGTCTATGTCGGCAATGGCAGCGTGACCATGACCGCCAAGGGTTCACTCAACTTCTCGCCGAGCCGCGGCATGCAGATGGAGCCGATCTGGCTGCCGTCGCCTGAGGGCGTGGTCCAGCGGTTTTTCGAGATCGCGTCAGAGGGTTATCAGAACTTCACGCTGTGGCAGCATCTCGGCTGGTCGCTTCTGCGCGTCATCGTCGGCTTTTTTCTTGGCGCATTGGTCGGCATACCACTCGGCTATGCCATGGGCCTGTCTGGCTGGTTCCGCGGTTGGTTCGACCCGATTGTCGAGTTTATGCGGCCTGTGCCACCCTTGGCCCTGATCCCGCTGGTCATCATCTGGTTCGGCATCTGGGAAACCGGCAAGATCATTCTGCTGTTCCTCGCAGCCCTCTGGATCATGATCATTGCCGCGCGGGCTGGCGTGTCTGGTGTGAACATCACCAAGATCCACGCCGCTTACAGCCTGGGTGCATCGCGCTGGCAGATCATGCGGCATGTCATTGTTCCGAACTCCCTGCCGGAAATCTTCACCGGTGCACGTGTCGCCATGGGTGTGTGTTGGGGAACGGTCGTCGCGGCCGAACTCGTTGCTGCTCAGAAGGGTGCCGGGATGATGATCATCGCTGCCTCGAAGTTCCAGCTGACCGACATCGTCATCATGGGGATCGTACTAATCGGCATTATTGGCTACTCGATCGACATTCTCATGCGCCGTGCAGAAAACTGGCTGGTCCCTTGGAAGGGACGCTCCTGATATCTGGCCGGTCATTAGCCATCTTTGAGACGCCATCAATCTGGACCTAGCGGCGACACGAATTCTGTTGCAGCATAGGTCCAGAATGGCGATCTACGCGGAGAGCATATTTCTCGATAACGAGCTGGACGATACGCTCCAGAACAGGCTCAAACGCCAGGTGGTGGAAGGAATTCTGTCAGGGCGTTTCAGGCCAGGGGAGCGGATGCCGTCCAGCCGCGCGCTTGCGCGACATCTCGGGGTCAGCAGGATCACGG
>JBCDCP010000182.1:0-3416 GCA_039181495.1 Pseudomonadota bacterium
CCCGCCAATCGCTGGCGTTCGAATTCCGCTTCAGAAACCTCGAAATTGCGTTCGCCGTCAGGTTCCGGCGGCCTCGTGATCACTCGCTTCACCAACTCAATCGGCATGGTCGCACGCAGACGTGCAACAGCACCTGCCATGACGCTGTCCTTGCCGGCCCCGGACGGTCCCGCAATCAGGAAAAGCCAGCCCTGATCGATAGAAGATCGGGTCATAGCTGTTGCCAGCCTCTACAGACGGCGCTCACCTTTGACCCAAGCGCCACGGACAGCTGTAACGTCGCCCGCATGATGAACATGAATGAGGTCACCGCGCATCCCTGGCTCCAGTCGTCCGCGATCTGCCATACCAGCCGCTTTCGCCGGGGTCTCGCTGACAAGCTTTGCGGCTGAAACCAGATCAAAATCGTTGTCGGCCTCAGCAAGCTGGAACACCGCCAGAAGCAGGCTTGAGGGCACGTAATCCGACGACAGGATATCGAGCTGCCCCGATGCGGCCAGGTCGCCTGCAGACACATTGCCAGAATGCGATCCACCGCGAACGACGTTGGGCGCACCCATCAAGACCGCCAGCCCATGGGAATGGGCGTGGGCTGCCGCGTCAGCAGTGGTGGGGAATTCGCTAATGGCCGCCCCCTCACCCAATGCCTCGTCGACATGGGCAACGGTCGCGTCGTCATGGCTCGCCAAGGGAATGCCATTTTGCCTGGCGAGTTCAACGATGTGCCGCCGGTTGGGCGCCGCGATCTTGGCCTGCTGATCGAGCCGGTAGCGGATCATGTTGTCGATATCCGCGTCACTCATGCCCGCTTTGCCGGAATAGTATTCGCGGAACTTCTCCAGTTTGACGAACTGTCGCTGGCCCGGCGTATGGTCCATCACCGAAATCAGTCGTACTTCGGGATTGGCCGCGAATTTCTCGGCCAGCTCGATGACATCCTCGGCAACGATCTCGCACCGCAGGTGCAAATGGTGCTCACTGCGCATCAACCCACGCTTCTCGGCATCAGCCAATGCCTCGATCATGGTGGTGGCATCATCGGCGGTTCTTCTGCCGGATTCCCATGGCGTGCCGACGCAAACAGCGTCGAGAACGGTGGTAATGCCGGCGGCAATGATCTGCGCGTCATGGGCCAACGCTGCCGAAACCGGATGCCAGCGAACACCGGGGCGCGGATGGTAGTGTGCTTCCAGATGGTCCGTATGCAACTCGACGATCCCCGGCATGAGATAATCGCCGCCAATGTCCTGTGCACTACCAACCGATGTTGATCTAGGCTGTACATCGACGATCACCTCGTCCCGAAGGACAACCGTTCCGGAAGTGATCTCATCCGGCAGGACCAGCGTCGCGTTGGTCAGGACTGTTTCATTTGCGGCCATCGCGGCCTCCTTGCTTATCTGCCACGCAGGTCAAAACGCGCAATCTCACGGAAGGGCGTATTGAGCACCGTCTGCTTGAGCACGCTGAGCGCAGTCAAAGTCGCCGTTCCTGCTGTCGCGTCTGCAAAATGTTCTTCCGCGACTCGCTTCGCCTCATCGCGGTCTGGCTTATCGAGCGCACCTGTGACCGTCATATGAAATCGGAACCGGTCCAGCACATAAGGGTAGCCCCACTGCGCCAGATTAGCCTCTTCTGTTTCATTCAAGCCGGCGGCGCGCCGTTTTGCGAGTTCGCCCTCGCTGGCGGATGCTCTGAATGAATCCAACTCTGTCACACAGGCTGCGGCGGTCGACGTCAGAGACATATCGGCACCGGGCGCTGCGAACGCTAGAAAACCGCTGAATTCGCCGAGACGCAATGTGCCAAGCGATGCAGGCCGCAGATCACCAGCAAGGGCATGCACCGCATCGATCAAGAGTGACTCATCCAGGCCGCTGGCCAGGTGAAACGGCGCCTTTAGCGTGGCATGAAAGCCATAGACACGCGGTGAAGCAATCCAATGCGGCCTCACATATGACTCCCGCGTGATTTCCTCTCCCTTGTGGACATCCCAGCCAAGCCATTGCGCACCACACTGAGCCAGCAGGCTGTCGGGCTCTGGCAGATGATAGATGGCGTATCGCATCACGCCGCATGCGTTTCGGCGGCAAAGTCGCGAATATCGACCATGCGATCGGCCACGCGTTCACGCATGTCAGCATCGTGAAAAATTCCGAGGATTGCCGCGCCTTGGGCTTTGGCCTCGTCGATCAGGTCCGCCACCACCATGCGGTTTTCGCGATCCAGAGATGCGGTAGGTTCATCAAGAAGGAGGAGCGGGAAGTGCGCAGCAAAACCACGCGCAATGTTCACTCGCTGTTGCTCGCCGCCGGAGAACGTGGCCGGTGCAAGTTCGAGATGACCGGGTGGGATGTTAAGGCGCGCCAGGAGGTCTTCGGCGCGCTTGTTGGCAGCTTCCGCATCAATGCCACGAGCCAATAGCGGCTCGGCGACGAGTGCGCGCGTCGGCACGCGTGGAATGACGCGCAGAAACTGGCTCACATAGCCGATGGTCTGGCGCCGCAACGACAACATCGCTCGCGGCGTGGCAGTGGCAATATCAGTAGTCTCATTGCCACTCCGCACCAGGATTTCGCCAGCACTGGCGCGATAGTTTCCGTAGATAAGCCGCAAGAGCGAACTCTTGCCGGCGCCGGATGGGCCGGACAGAACGACACACTCGCCATCCTGCAACGACAGAGCCGCGTCCGCGATGACTGGCAAGACGGTCTCATTCTGCTGATGCAGCCGGAACGTCTTTCCAACACCGCGCACCATGAGGCGCGGCAGATGTTGATCTTGACTGGTGGTGCTGGTCATGGCTGCAGAACCGATGCGACGAGAAGCTGCGTGTAGGCATGCTGCGGGTCGTCGAGCACCTGGTCGGTCAGCCCTTCCTCCACGACCTCGCCGCGCGTCATAACCAGCATTCGATCCGACAGCAGCCGAGCGACCGCAAGGTCATGGGTAACCAGCACCACCGACAGACCGAAATCGGCAACAAGCCCTCGCATCAGATCGAGTAGCCGCGCCTGCACCGACACATCCAATCCTCCGGTGGGTTCATCCATGAACAACAGCCGCGGCTGGCTGACGAGATTGCGGGCAATCTGCAGCCGCTGGCGCATTCCGCCGGAAAAGGTGCTGGGTTTGTCATCGAGGCGATCGGGGTCCAGTTCCACCCGCGCGAACCACTCGCCCGCGGTCTTGCGAATACTGCCATAATGCCGGGCACCAACCGCCATCAGCCGCTCGCCTATATTGCCACCGCCGGAAACGCCCATTCTGAGACCGTCAATCGGGTTCTGATGAATGAAGCCCATTTCAGTGCGCATCAAAAGCCGTCGCTGCGGCTCCGGCAGCGCGTACAGATCGAGCGAGGTGCCCGTATGCTCCCAACCCGAAAGAGGCGTTGCCGAATGGTAGATCACGGC
>JBCDCP010000183.1:0-3358 GCA_039181495.1 Pseudomonadota bacterium
CAGCGCTGGGCAATTTCGATGGTGGCGGACAGTGCGTCCGGCAGGTCGGAGAAGGTCTCCCGCATCGCCGCCTGGGCACGGAAATGGAATTCCGGTGTCAGTTTCGGACGGTCGGAATCAGCGACTGCGCGCCCTTGCGCAATGCAGATCATGGCATCATGAGCGGTGAAATCGTCCGGCTCGGCGAACAGAACCGAATTGGTGGCCACGATCGGTATCCCGCGGCGATCAGCCATCTCGATCATGGCTGGTTCGATCTGCTGCTCCGATTGCATGCCATGACGCTGTATTTCGACATAGAGCCGGTCTCCGAACAACGCGTGCAGAACATCGAGATGCCAATCGGCCTGTCGCGTGTTGCCGTGCAACAGAGCCTCCGCCACCGGCCCCTCTACACCGCCGGTCATACAAATCAGGCCATCAGCATGGTGTTCCAGCATCGCTTCGGTGATGTGTGGCTGATCGGCATCGTCTTTTTCAAGAAAGGCCCGTGACGAGAGGGCCATCAGGTTACGGTAGCCCTTCTGGTTCGACGCAAGCAGAACAATTGAGGCGGGGCTGCCTGTCCGGCCGTGATCAAATTTCTGGCGCTGGTAGCGTTCGGCGTGTTCTCGTTGTTCGCAGCGAAAACCGCTCAACATGCCGATGATCGGCTGAATGCCGACCGCGGCCGCCTTCTCAGAAAACTCCAGCGCGCCAAACATGCCGTTGCGATCGGCCAGACCCAGAGCCGGCATGTCGTTGCCGTGAGCCAGTTCCACCAGCCGCGGCAGCTTGATTGCCCCTTCAAGAAGCGAATAAGCCGATTGCGCCCTGAGATGTATGATCGGCTCGGCCATACCGCCTTTGGTTCACCTGATCCATGTCGTTTCGTACACCGGCCCAACTGAGTGCGCTGTGACCTAGCCGGTCAAGAGTGCCAGATGACCGGTCCACAGAATCGTCGCCCCCGAGAACATCAGAATGGCTACGAATGCGGCAAGATCTTCAAAGAATGGTGTCATGGTCCTCACCTTTTTGTTTCTGTTTTGTTCCTTAGGGCACAGGCGAGAACATAGAAAGAACAAATGTTATGAAACGGAGCGAAAACAAAGGCTTTGGTTAACAGGGCACGCTCATATCGAGTGACCTCACTGGTCGGCCTTACTGTCCATTATGGTATGACGCGCTGTGTTCAATGCCCAAAGGAGGAAAGGCATACGATCCAGGTTGAAGGCATCGACATCCGCTTCGCGACGACTCATTTCAATCCAGAATTCCGCAGCAGCGTTCAGTCGCTGGCCGCGGGAAGACGCGGCGGTCGTCGCGCTGTGAAGATGGAAGCGTAAGCGGGCCATGGCCAGGGCGTAGGCGTCGTGGCTATCGCGCGGGGAAAGCGTGGCCGCGATCTTCTGAGAGTGTGACGGATTTGCCTGTCCGGCAGGATCGAGCCAGACATCAATCTGGTCGAGAAGTGAGACAAGATCCTGCTTCAGCATGCGCATTGCCTGTCCCGGGCTGCCGGCTGAGAGGGCAATCGCGCGATCCCAACCCCCCTCGTCCGTCGGCAGAACGCCGCGGCCGGCTAGGTCATCAAGGACACGACGTGTGTCACCGGTCTCAAGAGGTTCGAAGCGGATGATCTGACAGCGAGAACGCAGTGTCGGCAGCAGGCGGCCTGGCCGGTCGCACACCAGCAGCATGACCGCATCTGGCGGCGGTTCTTCGAGCGCCTTGAGGAGCGCATTGGCGGCGTTGCGGTTGAGATGGTCAGACTTGTCGAGGATGACGACCCGTCGACCGCTTCCAGCAGCTGTCCGGTTCAGAAACTGAACAGAACGGCGGACCTCCTCGACTGGCACGATCGGTCGCTTGCCGGGATCGCGACCGGAATCAAGTACCAGGAGATCGGGATGCGCAAGACCTGCCACCAGGCGGTCCGTTCTGCCGCTGAGTTCTGCGTCGGGCTCCGTCCCTGCGAGCAGGTATCGTGCGGCGCGAAACGCAAATGTCGCTTTGCCAACCCCGGATGGCCCGGCGAGAATGTAGCCATGCCCCGGTTGGCCGCCGTCAAAGGCATCAACGAACCGGCGCCATTGCGTCTGGTGACCCGTCAAGGCTCGCGTGCGGCTTGGCGCTTCGGCTGGTATTTCCAGTGCTTCAGGCGCTTTGGCCATTTCAATGCCTGAACTTCGGTATGAGTGGCTTGCAAAAGCGGACTGGCTCAGACGCCCAGTTGAACTGAACCACGCCCACCGTCATGCCGTCTTGAGTCGCTTCGCTTGGCGGGTCGAACGCTGGTTGTGAATGAGCCGATCTGACACAATCTGCCAAATCACCTCGCCGACGTCCTCGGCGCCGGGACTTGCATCCACGAGCACGCAGCGGCGTGGCTCGCGTTTCGCAATTTTGAGAAAGGCATCCTGCACCTTCCAGTGGAAATCGATGTCTTCGTCCTCGAAGCGGTCCGAGGTTACTCCCTCCCAGCTGCTGACATGCCCGGCCCGCGTCATGCCCAACTCCGGATCAAGATCGAGTATGATTGTCAGATCGGGCCAGTCCTCGTCGACAATGACCCGTTCCATGGCCAGCAACAGGCGGCGGTCAAGGGTTCCTGCGGCCTGTTGATAGGCCCGAGTCGAGTCTGCGAAACGATCGGTAATCACCCACCGGCCGTCAGCAAGGGCGGGACGAATGACGGTTTCGAGATGGTCGTCGCGCGCGGCATAGAACATTGCCGCTTCCAGCTCTGGCCCCAGCGGCTTGGCCGCTCCGCTGAGCAAGACCTTGCGTACGAGTTCCGCAGCCGGCGAGCCACCCGGCTCGCGCGTCTCGACAACATCGATGCCACGTTCACGCAAACGCTTGGCCAGCATCCTGGATTGGGTGCTCTTGCCCGTGCCCTCACCGCCTTCCAGCGAAATGAAGTGGCCCCGCGTCACGGACAGTCCTCCGGATATCACTGGGTGTATTTGACCCAGAGCTGGTGAATTAGTTCGAGACTGGCATCAAGCGCGCGGCGGTGAATAGGCCCGGTTTCGACGGTCTGCTCCGCGATCAGCCGCTGCTCGAGGATCGGTTTATCGTCATCAAAGACCACCAAACGCGCGATCTGCGCGCCTTCACGGATCGGTGCTTCAACAGGACCACGATAGACGATCCGCGCCCGCAAGTCGGGCTGTGCGCCCCGTGGCATCATCATATAAATTGGGCCCTCACCACGCACCGGAACCGTGAAAGCGTCGCCGCCATAGACCCTGACACTGCCAACAGTCTCGTCGGCATCGAACAGCTTGACCGTCTCGAATGCACGAAAGCCCCATTGCATGAGACGCCGTGCTTCGGACGCCCGGTCACGAGATGTGCGCATCCCGTTGAG
>JBCDCP010000184.1:0-3168 GCA_039181495.1 Pseudomonadota bacterium
CGATCGAGAAGGCGCAGAAGCTGGCCGCTGAAGCCGCCTAGAGCTGAATTGTCTTGCTGGTATTCGCACGCGGCAGATTAGGAACCCACCATGGCCGACAACATGCGCTTTGAGCTGGTTTCGCCCGAACGGCTGTTGCTGTCGGGTGATGCATCGTCGGCGACAGTTCCGGGGTCCGAGGGCGAGTTTGGCGTCGGCGCCGGCCACGCATCCTTTGTCTCGACCCTCAGACCAGGCATCTTGCAGGTGACGATGGCCGATGGCGAGGCCCATGAGGTGTTTGTGCGCGGCGGTTTCGCCGAAGTCGGGCCGGAATCCCTTATCGTTCTAGCCGAGCAGGCGACCCCCGTGGCTGAACTCAAAGCCGATCAGCTCGCTGAGGCGATCAAGAATGCCGAGGACGATGTGGCTGATGCGACCGACGATGAAAAGCGCCGTGTCGCGCAGGAGCAACTTGACCGGCTCCGGGAAGTGACGGCTGCGCTTAAGGCCGCCGGCAGAGCCTGATCTCACTGTCAATTCTAGGTGGCACTTATCATGCCGGGCTTAGGATCTGAGAGAAGTACGGTACGATCTCTTCATAGACCGGCCGCTTGAATGGCACGATGAGATCGACGACCTCGTTTAGTGACGCCCAGCGCCAGTCATCGAATTCAGCCTTGAATTGACCGCCGCCGGGCGAAGCAACGTCAATTTCGCTGTCCTCGCCGACAAACCGCATCAGAAACCAGTGTTGTTTCTGTCCGCGATACTTTCCTTTCCAGGCAATGCCAATGAGTTCCTCGGGCAGGTCATATCGAACCCAGTCTGTCGTCTGGCCGACAATCTCGGCTGAGCGGATGCTGGTCTCTTCATAGAGTTCCCGTGATGCCGCATCGGCGAGGTCCTCTCCCTTGTCGACACCGCCCTGGGGCATCTGCCACCAGAGGCCGCGGCCCTCAGCATCGTCTCGCGCGTCGATCCGGCGGCCGATCCAAGCCTGATTATCGGCATTGACCAGCATCACACCGACGCAGGGGCGGTAGGGGAGTGAGGACTTGTCGACGGCCATAAGTCGCTTTGGGGAGATGGTGGATTAGGTGCCACCAATATCGATCATAGCGGTGACGGGCACCAGCACAATTCCGCGCGCCTCGATCTCTTCGACCCATGGGCGCAAGGCCTGCAGTGTGCTGGGAAGTCCTGACGCTACACCGATGGCATGCCCGCGCTCACGTGCGATCTCGACGAGCCCATCAAGCGCATCATCAATGCGGGAACGGTTGGGGTCGGCGTCGATGATGATGTCAGCCAATTCCGCCGGCATGCCAATCGTCTCGGCGACGTCCTCGGCCTTGCTCTGAGAGATGGCGCCGTCATCGACATAGACGAGGCCGCGGTTGCGAATCTCTTCGAGGAACGGCCGCAGCGCCTCGGCGTCCGACGAGAACCGCGCGCCCATATGGTTGATCACGCCAACATAACCATTGATCCGCCCCATGACCCAATGTAGCCGGTCGATGTTCTGCCGCTCGGGGATGCTGGTCAGAAGCGTGTGCGGTCCGGGATCGTTGTCGGGATAGTCGAAGGGCTCAAGCGGCACCTGAAGCATGACTTCATGACCGTCGCGACGCGCGGCAGCAACAAGCCGGCCCAGGTCCCGACCATAGGGCGCGAAGGCCATAGTCACGCCTGCAGGCAGGTTGCGAATGGCGGCATCGGTGCTGGCCGCAGAGAGTCCCATGCCAGTCAGGATCAGTGCGATCCGCGGCTTGTCTGCGCTGCCCTCGGGCACTTGGCCAGCATAGGCCTGGAATGAACGGCGCCCGGACTCGGCAATAATCGGCAGCATGCCGTAGCGCGTGCGCTCGACGAGGGTCTCATCATAGAGCTGTTGAGCCAGCGGGTCGCTAACCCGGATGATGCCTGCGCCGTCTTCATTGCTGCGCGTGACCTGCAGAGTTGGGTCGCCCAGCGCGGTCGAAGTTTGACTACCGGCACCTTGGGCGGCGTCATTGCCAGCAACCGATGTGCCGCCTTCCGCTGCCGGTGTGATCGACGCGATAGCGATCGGTTCACCGCCAAACCGGTCTGATCCAACGAGATACCACCCGCCGATGAACAGCCAGATCAGAGCGAGTGCGCCGCAGAGGATCGTCACCGGTTTGGGCTTGGAGAGCCTTTGGCCAGTGGCCTTCACACCGATGTTGCGGCCAGGAACAGCTTTTCGCCAATCAAATCGCGCTGTGTCTCCCCCGGCGGGCGGATGGCCTGGGTTTCCTTCCCCAGTGTCACTGTCGACTTCCGGGCGCGCGTCCATCTCTATCCTCTTACGCGGCCTCAGATCCTGCGGTTACCAAGGCGTTGTCGCTCAAGACACGAAAAAGGGTCCGCCACCGGTGGTGGCAGACCCTTCTGATAGCGCCGAAATGGTAAACGAGGCGTTAGCCTTGATTAACAATCAGTTTTGTTTCACCGCGTCATCGGTGTTGGGCGGGAACATTTCGCTGGTTTCGGTTCCGCGAAGAAGCCGCAGCGCATATTGCAGCTGGGTGTCCTCGACCTTTTCACGGGGAACGTAGCTGGAAGACCCCGAACGTTCAGCATCCTCGCCATCATCATTGTTGAGGTGACCGCGCAGGCTGGCTTCGCCACGGGGTTCCTGATCCTGCAACTCTTCAGGCAGATCCTGTTGAATTACGATGTCAGGATCGATGCCCTGCGCCTGGATAGAGCGTCCAGATGGGGTGTAGTAGCGCGCCGTGGTCAATTTGAGAGCGCCATTGGCACCCGAAAGCGGGATCACCGTCTGAACCGAGGCCTTGCCGAAGGACCGCGTGCCAACGATGGTGGCGCGCTTGTGGTCCTGTAGTGCGCCGGCGACGATCTCTGACGCCGAGGCCGAACCGCCATTGATCAGCACCACAACCGGAAGCTGCTTGGCGTGGTCTCCGGGCCGGGCATTGCGCCGCTCGGTCTGCTCGGGATTCCGGCCGCGGGTCGAAACGATCTCGCCTCGGTCAAGAAACAGATCCGAGACCGCAACCGCTTGGTCAAGCAGACCGCCGGGATTATTGCGTAGATCGATGAGGAACCCTTTGAGTTCTTCGGCCGGGATTTCGCTGCGCAATTCGTCAATAGCGTCGCGGAGCTGCTCCTCAGTGCGCGCGCTGAAGGCCGATATGCGGA
>JBCDCP010000185.1:0-3075 GCA_039181495.1 Pseudomonadota bacterium
CCGCGCTGAAGCGGTGCATGCACTCGACCGGATTGCAGCGGCGACGAGCAAGCAATCCGATGCTGCCCGGCAGATACTGTTCGATGCGATCTCCGGATCACTGGTCAAGGCTCCGGACGACTGGCAGCCGGACCACGATCGGGCCATCGCTCTGCCACCGCGAAAAGGTGCCCAGGCTGCCGGTGACGAGGGTGACGCAAACATCCGGATTGATCGCGACGGCAATATTATCGAAGAGCCGAAAGACACGCCGACAAACGTCGAAGGTGATCAGGAGATTGATACCGATCATTCGGCTGGCCCCGATGATGCCGAAGATTCTCAAACCAGCGATCCCGAACCGCCTACTTCAACTCTCGGCGCTATCCTGTCTTTTGAGCCGCCTGCCGCCATGACCGAGGAGGCTGTTGAACTCGACGACGAGCATCTTGAGTTGCTCGAGATGGCCTCAGGCAACGCCACAAAGCGGAAAATCGACCCCAACACGGTTGAGCCGGCCCACGTGGACGTCCGTCGTTTTGCCGTGCGGGTGGCGCAGCACAAACCCCATGAGTGTTACATCCCAGCGCTCGCTTTTGCCGCTGAAGACTATGACACCACACTGGCAACCACCGCGCTCGATGCACTCGCATCCGCTTCGCAGGCCGGTATCTCGATCGCCACAATCGCGGACACCGTGCTGATGCTCGCCGAGTGGACCAATCCCGATATCAAGGCCCGCGCGGTTACCTTGCTCGGCGCAATAGACGGCGACGCCGCAGCAGTGAGTCTTCGGCGCTGTCTCGTTCGAGAAAGCGATCCCCATACCTTGAGTGCTGCAGTTTCTGCATCATCACAGAGGCTCGACATCGATTTTGATTTCTCAACCTATGTGACACACGAGCATCCACGCGTGCGCAGTGCCGCAGCAGCCGTGATCGCGTCCACAGCGCCGAATGACGTAGCCGTTCCGGCTCTCATGGCGTTTGCGAGGGCAGGGCATTCCGACCACCATATCGAAGCAGCACGTTTGTTGTCTGGTCGCGAGGAGCTAGCAGCACCGACGCTGGCAATGTGGATCGATGGCGAGGATGCCAATCTCCGCCACAAGGCCATCGAGATGATCGGGCTGATGTGGTCTGACAAAATCGTTCCCGAATGAGCGCAAACGACATCCCAACAGTTACGGTCGACTTGACGAGTTAGAGCTCACGCGCGGGCCAAGCTGTCAGCCCTCACAATGAAATGCTTGGCATCTGATTGCCGCGCCAGACTAAACTGTTTCCGATCAGGGGTAGTTTAGGGCGCAGTCGATGGACATCACGGCGCTAATCGAAGCCGGCGGCACCAATCCAGTCCTGTTGTTTGTCTTTGCGTTGGTCCTCGGCGCATTACACGGTCTGGAGCCTGGCCACTCCAAGACAATGATGGCGGCATACATCATCGCCATTCAGGGTACGGTGTGGCAGGCGGTCTTGCTTGGTTTGTCAGCCGCGTTCAGCCACTCGATCATTGTCTGGATACTGGCGGCCATTGCCCTGACCTATGGCAACGAGCTGATCGGTGAGCAGCTTGAGCCGTGGTTCATGATCATCTCGGGGGCTCTGGTGCTGTGCATCGCAGGCTGGATGCTGTGGTCCGGACTAGGGGCGCGACGTGGGCCGAGTGAATTGGCGACCGCCGGTCCCGGTGGGGCCGCTCTGGCACACGCGCATGATCATGCCGCCACCGGGCATAATCGCCACCACTATGATCATTCGCACGCTGATGCTGTCTTTGACGTTGGTGGTGACGCTCATGCGCGAGCCCATGCGTCAGAGATACGGCAACGTCTTGCGGCAGGTCGGGTAGGACCCTGGCAGACCATTCTGTTTGGTTTGACAGGCGGTCTGATTCCATGTCCGGCGGCGATCACCGTAGTGATCCTGTGCCTTCATCTCGGTCAGGTCTTGCTTGGTATCACCCTGGTGAGTGCGTTCTCGGTTGGTCTTGCGGCGACTCTGGTGGCGATTGGCATCGTGGCAGCGCTGGGTCTAAAGGTTGTAAGTTCGCGCACCTCACGCCTGAACCGGTTTTTTGAAGCAGCCCCCTACATTTCCGGTGGTTTGATTGCCCTCATCGGTGTGGCGATTATCTGGTCGGGGATTGACCATCTGAGCCACGCCCACGTCTAACGGGCGGCTTCGATTGCGGCGGAGATCGCATCAAGCCCGTCGGTTAGCGCCGCTGGACCCGGCTGCAGGATCAGCGGCGACTTGATTTCTTCAATCCGTCCAGACGCTACGGCGGGAACGGCCTCCCATCCTGGGCGGGTGGCAATTCGTTCTGGTCGGACTTTCTTTCCGCACCACGACGCCAGGATCAGCTCAGGCGCAGCCTCAATGACCGCCTCGGGCATAACGATCCGGTCTTTGGCGGCCTGACACCGAGACAGATCGTCGAAGATGTCGTCGCCTCCGGCAATGCCAATAAGCTCCGAGACCCAGCCGATGCCGGTGATCAGCGGGTCGTCCCACTCTTCGAAGTAGACTCTGGGGCGGCTCTTTCCTTTGGCCTCCGCCGCTACCGATCCCAGCCTTGCTTCAAGAGTCTGAACGAGCGCTTCCGCCTTTTCTGTCGCGCCAGTCAGTCCACCGAGCGAGCGGATCATTGCAAGGATGCCGGCCACGGTCCGGTGGTTGAACCCCATCACCGTGATCCCGTGCCGCAGCAGGTCGGAGGCAATCTCGGCCTGCAGGTCTGAGAATGTCAGAACAAGGTCCGGCTCAAGTGCGATTATCTTGGGGATGTCAGCTGAGGTGAAGGCCGAGACCCGTGGTTTCTCCCGCCGCACCTGCGCCGGACGCACGGCATATCCGGAGACGCCCACGATCCTGCGATTCTCGCCGATTAGATAGAGGGTCTCTACCGTCTCTTCAGTCAAACAGACGATGCGTTCTGGCGGGAAGCGTTCCAAGTAGGCGGCTCACGGTGCGAGGCGACAGACCACTGCTGTCTTGCCACTCTTGCCTTACAACTGGAACTGTCTGTGTGGGATGGTGAGCCGACAGGGGCTCGAACCCTGGACCTACTGATTAAAAGTCAGTTGCTCTACCA
>JBCDCP010000186.1:0-3005 GCA_039181495.1 Pseudomonadota bacterium
GACCAGCAAACCGCGTTCGGGCAGCCAGGGGTTCATTTCGAGCGCTTCACGCAGCACGGCTTGTCCAGTCTCGAACCGGCCCATGTTCAGAAGCGTAAGGGCCAGACCAGCTCGCGCCGCGATATGTTCGGGGTTGCGCTCAAGCGCCAGTTCGAGATCAGCGAGGGCGGGCTCGAAATCCTGTCTCAGAAAATAGATGAAGGCACGCTGGTTATAGCCTTCCGCATAGTCGGGACAGTAGGCGACAAGGGCGTCAAAGGCATCAATCGCCGCATCATAGTCATAACTCTCGCGGGCTGACTGGCCGCGGACAATCAACTCCTGTGCCTTGTCGTCAGGTGCCTTGGCCCAGATGTTCCACATGGCTTGGGACAAAGCCTGCCCGGTCGCCTGATCCGGCGCTTCTTTGATCTGTGCGCTGAGCTGCGCAAACCGTTCGGGCTGACCGTCCCACGGCGGACATGTGGCGAATGCAGGTGTCGCGGTCAGCGTCACTATGGCAGCTACAATCGTCAGGCGCATGCTGGGGAGACTAGCCTGTTCTCTGCCGACCATTCAATTGCTGCGCCCTAATCGGCGGGTCACTGATTGGGATGACTCTGATCCGAACGTTCGTTCACCTAACCCAACGCGCCCCATAACAGCTTGGTTGCGATGCCGAACATGATCAGCGCGATCAGGCCATCAAGAACGCGCCAGGCTGTTGGGCTGGCAAACAGTGGTGCCAGCAGGCGTGCGCCGTAGCCAAGTGCAAAGAACCAGACGAACGAGGCCGACATGCCGCCGAGCCAGAATGCCGTGCGTGCAGCGTCCTGATGCTGGGCCGAAATCGATCCGAAGAGGACGACGGTGTCGAGATAGACATGAGGATTGGCCCAGGTGAACAGAGCGGCGAATGTGAGTGCCTGCTTGAGTGAGCCAGCCTTCTTCTCAGCGGCTTCAAGCGCCGTCGGCTTGAGAGCGCGACGGGCCGCCATCAGTCCATATGCGATCAGAAAGGCCGCACCACCGATCGTCGCGACAAGGATCAGAATAGGGCTCTGACTGATCAATGCACCGAGCCCCAGGACGCCCGCTGCAATCAGAATCGCATCAGATACTGCACACAGCAGAACAACCGGCAGCACGTGCTCGCGAACGAGCCCCTGTCGGAGGACGAAAGCGTTTTGCGCACCAATGGCGATGATCAGGCCAGCGCCGAGCAGAAAACCCTGAAGCGCCGGCCCCGAAAGGGCGGGATCAAACATCGCCGCCCTGTGCCACATAAACCGGGCGCTGCCTAGAAGATCGGCAGCCGTGCACAGAGCGCACGATCAGTTGGGGAGAAACCCTGTGAGTGGCACGGTCAGGCGGGCGCCATTTACCGGCACGATAATCCGGCTTCCGGCACGTTGCAGGTTGCCCACGACCGGGCTTGAGAGCCGTTGCTCGCCTACCGCCTGTATCCCCTTCTCCGCATCGAACCGTAATGCGATCAAGTTGATCCGCCGTTGATCGGGAACAATCAGCTCCGGCTTGCCGTCCTGGTCGATATCGGCCACCAGCGAGAGGTCAAGGGCACGTGAATTGATCGGGTGGTTGGACACCCCGTCAAACCGCGCGAGCTGCCGAAGCTCACCGTCTTCCTCCCGATAAAAGAACAGAATGCCGCCGATATGCGGCGTGCGGATCAGTGCAATCTCCTGAGTCCCGTCACCATCGAAATCGGCAATGCCGGCAGGATTGAGCCAGCGGTTGGCTCGACCGATGTGTCTTGTCTGGGATCCGATAACCGGTTGCTCGCCTTCCATTCTGATCACGGCCAGCGCTGCACCGCGCCTCTTGGAGGCGATAATCGCGATGACCTCGTTGCGTCCATCGCCATCGAGATCGGTTATTCTGGGGGTGATGTCTTCGAAGACGAGCGAATTGTCGAGCCGCAGTGTCACCGTCCGGCCGTTCTCGAGCTTCAAGGCGATTGCACCGGCCTCAATGGCGTCGCCGAGCACGCCATGGGCATAGCGCGTTGTCGGCGACACGTACCAAGCCTCGCGAATGTCGCCGGTGGCAGCTTCGGCCAGAAGCCCATCCGGCAGTGGTGTCATGTCGACGGGCTGAGCGGCCGCTGTCGCGGCGCTCATCAGTCCCATTGCCAGAATTGCGACAAACAGCCTGAGGCTGTCACACATGCTGACCGCCATTGATGTGGATCTCAGCGCCGTTCACATAAGAACTGGCTTCGGTGCACAGCATGTAGATGACGCGTGCCACTTCTTCGGGTTTGCCGAGGCGGCGCATCGGGATTTCTTCCTGGACGATTTTCTCGGTGCCTGGGCTGAGGATCGAGGTATCGATTTCGCCGGGTGCAATGGCATTCACCCGCACGCCCAGCGGGCCGAAATCATGCGCCATCTCGCGCGTCAGCCCGGCCAGAGCCGACTTCGAGGTTGCATAAGCCGCACCAGCAAATGGGTGCACACGACTGCCGGCGATGGAGGTCACATTGACGACAGCACCCTGCCCCAGCTTGAGTTCGTCTACCAGCCCGCGCGCCAGCATGATCGGGGCAAAGAAGTTCACCTGGAACACCCGCATCCAGCCGTCAGTTTCCATATCGATCGCGCCGAGCCGCTCGCCATCGTCGCCTTTGGGTGAAATGGCCGCGTTGTTGACCAGCGCATGCAGCTTGCCACCAACTGCGGCAATCCGCGCCTTCATCGAGGCAATCGCTTCGCGTGTTCTTTCGGGCGAGGCCAGATCGACCTGGATGTGGTCTTCGGTGCCCGAGTCCCAGGGGCAGTTGTCGGGGAAGGCCTGACGCGAGCAGGTGATCACGCGCCAGCCGGCCTCGGAAAACACCTTCACTGTAGAATGGCCGATGCCACGGCTTGCGCCTGTCAGAATGATGGTCGGGCGGCTTTCATCCTGTGCGGGCACAGGATCAGGCGTGTCACCAACACGGGCGCCGGTGAACGGGCAGACCCCGGCGGTGTCATCAGCGCGTGCCTCGCCATCGGAATTGGCCA